>NZ_JBMOLD010000008.1:0-83435 GCF_049325435.1 Melioribacter sp.
CAATTATAAAAAATTATACTTACTTAGAGATGCATTAAAAACAGAATTAGGATTAAATCAAACAAAGGTTGCTTAATTTATGCGGAGTCTCTCTGAAATAATTTCAACTAAATTTGACTTTTTGCCGCTGTTTATGTATGGTATTCTAATAAAAATTCTATCTAAACTATTTTTATCAGTTAATATATAATAGTCGCCAAGAACTATAGTCAATCTATTTTGATTGTTTAAGAAATCATCCCAGATGAAATTTCTATAATTACTTTTAGGAACCGTACTAAAATGTGATATAAGAAAATATAATAAAGCACTAGCTATAACTATAATCAGGATAGCAGAATAAGTTCTACGATTAACTTTGAAAGAAGAAGTAGCTGATTTATTAGGTAAATATTCAATTCGATAATGTCCCTTAGGTATTTCAATTCGATAGTTGAATTTTTCTCCATTCGTTAAAAAAAAATGTTCCAATTTTTTTCTAAGATTGCTAATGTAAGAACGAACTTGAGGGTCGCTTGAAGGATCAAAATTAGAGTCTTTTCCAAAAACATCGATAGCTATATCAATTTCCTTAACTGAATCGCATTCTTCAGACTTTTTAGCTAAATAACTTAATAATTCCTGATAACGTGAAGAGTCTTTAAATTCATCACTTTCCAATATCTTGGATAAAATTTCATTCTTCTCTTTGTCGCTAATGCTATTAGGCATTGTATCCACCTTGTTAAGTTATGTAATATACTGATTTTTGCCCGTAATTTACTGTAAAATACTTGAGTTGCCATATCCATTTTATTAAATATGCACCAGTTATAGGCGAAAATGTATAAACTATTTGTACTGTCATGGGCGTAAATAAAAATCATATTAAAATGAATAAATCTAAATTTAACTATTTAATGAGAGTTGTTATTTTTATAACAGTTGGAATTTCCCCCTCAAGTTTATATTCCAACTCACTGTATTTATTTCTGCAAGAAAAAAATATTGAAATAAGTAATCCTGTAAAACAAAAAATCCTCGATAAAGCTGAATTACTACTCTTTACTAAAATAGCGACTGTGACTGATAAAAATCAAGTGCCTCCCAGCGGTGATAAACATGATTACATGAGTATGGCTCCATATTGGTGGCCCAACCCTAATTCAAAAGACGGATTGCCATATATAAGAAAAGACGGTTTAAGAAATCCGGAAATTAAAAAAATACCCGACAGAGATAATATGCGGGCCATGATTGACGCTGTTGAAACTCAATCCTTAGCTTATAGAATTACGCGAGAGAATAAATATTCGAAAAAGGCAATAGAGTTCTTAAAAGCATGGTTTATTGACGAACAAACTAAGATGAATCCAAACTTAAATTTTGCTCAATTTATTCCTGGCGTAAATACTGGTCGTGGAATAGGAATAATCGAAGCATCTTCAATTTATAAAATTATTGATGCAATTGGGATTTTGAAAATGTCAGAAGATTGGGATCCACATTTTGAATACAAAATAAGAAAATGGTTTGAAGATTATTTCATCTGGCTGACTACAAGTAAAAATGGTATTGATGAATCGAACGAAAAAAATAATCATGGTTCATGGTATGATGTGCAGGCTGCCTCAATTTCATTGTTTCTCGGGAAAACTGATTATGCTAAAAAAATTATTGAAAAGGTCAAAACAAAAAGAATTGATTTGCAAATACAACAAGATGGGAAACAGCCTTTTGAAATTGTGAGGACACGTTCATGGCATTATAGTGTATTTAACTTGCATGCACTTTTTCTATTAGCAGTTTTAGGTGAACGTGTTGGTATTGATTTATGGAATTATCCTGATAAAAAGAATTCTGCATTAAGAAAAGCGCTGGATTATTTGCTGCCTTACTGCATTGAACCTGATAAATGGAAGTATAAGCAAATCGAAAAAATTAGTTCGGAAGAAATTTATCCCCTGGTTTTAATTGCAAGAAAAAAATATGACAAAAATGCTTACGACAAGTGGCTGAAAAAATTATCAAATGATGAAAACCAACAGAAAATCGAAAATTTAATTTATGAATAACAGAACAATTTTTTTAATTGCTTTTATCTATTGCCTGTTTGCAGCATATTATATGTTCGCTAAGGATAAAATAATATCAGAAATAATAGCAATAGAAAAGCAAAGAATTATACCAATAGCAGAAAGATATTTATTAGAAATACCAATAACTATAACTGCATTTCATTGTGAGCGTAGCGCCGGGGGGACGCACGATTTTTACTCTGAGGGCGATTATTGGTGGCCTGATCCGGATAATCCTGATGCTCCATATATTCAACGAGATGGAATGACAAATCCTCAGAATATTACAGCGCATCGAAAAGTATTAATTCGATTCAGCCTTCATGTAGCCACATTAACGTCTGCATATAAATTAACTAATGATATTAAGTATGCGCAAAAAGCAATTGAACACTTGTTAGCATGGTTTGTAAATCCAGATACAAAAATGAATCCTAATTTGCTTTATGCACAAGCAATAAAGGGCAGAGTTACGGGAAGAGGAATTGGGATTATTGATACTATTCATTTAATCGAAATTTCTCAATCAATAATGATATTGGAAAAGGCAGGGATATTAAAAGGGAATGACTTGAATGCAATTAAAAAATGGTTTCGAGATTATCTTGAATGGCTAACAACTCATCAATATGGTATCGATGAAATGAATGCAAAAAATAATCATGGGACATGCTGGGTAATGCAGGCAGCAGTGTATGCAAAGTTGGTGGGGGACAGCAGTAAAATAGAATTCTGCAGAAAAAGATTTAAGGAAGTATTGCTGCCGAACCAAATGGATAAAGATGGGAGCTTTCCTTTGGAGTTGGCTAGAACTAAACCGTATAATTATTCCTTATTTAACCTTGATGCAATGACAACAATATGTCAAATTCTTTCAACGAATCAAGATAATCTTTGGAATTTTACATTACCGGATGGAAGAGGAATAAAAAAGGCAATTGATTTTATGTATCCGTACATATTGGACAAATCAAAGTGGCCATATCGGCATGATGTAATGTATTTTGATGAATATCCGGTAAGACAGCCGTCGTTATTATTTGGCGGATTAGCTTACAATGAATATAAATATATCGATTTGTGGAAAACGCTGAAAGCTGATCCATCTAATGAAGAAGTTATTAGGAATTTACCAATTCGACATCCAATATTATGGATTAATACAGATTGATAATAAAATCAGAGAACTATATGAAAAAACTAATCATGTTAATTATAGCGCTGTTAATTACACTATCAAGTAGAATTTATTCTCAGAGTATTATTGATATAGTTGGTGAACAACTAATTAAAAAAGACAAAATATTTGACGGACGCTTTCCTTTATATACAGAAAATGGGAAGTGGAAACTAAGTGATAAACCAAATTGGTTCGCTGGTTTTACAGCCGGAGAATTATGGTATATGTATGACATGACAGGCAATGAAGAATATAAAGTAAGAGCGCTGAGGCATTCAGATATTTTAATTAAATATGCAACGTTAGACAATACGCACGATTTGGGATTCATATTTTATAATTCCTGCGTAAAGGCATATCAACATACGGGAGAAATAAAATACCGCGATGCAGCTATAAAAGCTGCTTATATGCTTGCAAAGAGATTGAATGAAAAAGGAAATTTCATAAGAGCATGGGGGAGATTAGGAACGGACGACCGCGAAGGTCTTATGATTATTGACACAATGATGAACTTAGAGCTTTTATTCTGGGCGGCAAAGGAAACCGGAGATTATACTCTCTACGATATCGCCTATAAGCACGCAATTACCTGCATGAATGAAAATGTAAGAAAAGATTATTCTTCTTATCACGTAATAGAATTTAATCCCAAGACAGGAGAAGTAATAAAGAAAAGAACGCACCAGGGTTTTGGTGATGAAACTACTTGGGCACGGGGACAAGCATGGGGAATATATGGATTCGCAATAGCTTATAAGTACACTCAAGACGAAAGATTTCTGAATATTTCAAAGAAAATGGCAGATTATTTTATTTCTAAGTTGCCAGCTGATAATGTTCCTTACTGGGATTTAAGCTTGACTGATTCTGACGCTCTAAAGGATGCCTCGGCAGGCGCAATTGCAGCCTCTGGAATGTTTCTTATTTCAGAATTAACAAGTCTAAAATCTGATTACAAGAAATATTTAAGCGAAGCGCTGCAAATAATTAAATCATTGAAAGACAGTTACTTATTTACAAAAAGCATACGCGCTGCAGAAGAAGGTATATTAATTCATACGGTTTATCATTTCCACAATAAATGGGGTGTTGATGAATCTTATCCGGCCGGTGATTTTTATTTTATTGAATGCTTGAAAAAAGAATATGATTACAACAAAGCAGAATATTTTATAGAAAAAACAGACCAAAGAAAAAAATATTTAATAAACAACAATTGGTTCTTCCTTTGTGAGGATATAGAAGATAAAAATAATCTGTATCAACATACGGCTATATGGGAAAAAATAAATTTACCGCATACGTGGAACAAGACAGATGTATTAGACCAGGTTCCCGGTTATAGAAGAGGAATAGGCTGGTATGAAAAGGAAATATTTATTCCGGAAGTTAGTGTTGATATGGACTATGTTCTTCATTTTGAAGGAGTCAACATAAAATCTGAAGTTTATGTTAATGGGGAAAAAGCAGGCGGTCACATTGGCGGGTATGTAGGTTTCGATGTCGATATAACTCCGTTTGTTTATAAAGGCAAAAATAATTTAATCCAGGTGAAAGCCGATAATTCCTATGACCCTTATGTAGTGCCTTCACAAAAATCTGATTTTGCTATTTATGGAGGTATAACTCGTAACGTATGGCTGAATGTTTTACCCAAAACTCATTTTGTTGGAATGCTAATTCAAACCCCGGAGGTAAGTAAAGAAACTGCAAGAACAAGTGTTCGACTTAAAATCAAAAATGAGAATGCAATTGAAAATTTTAAAATCAATCTTGTTATAAAAGATGCAAATGGTAAACCAGTAGTAGAAAAGAACAGTAAAGAAAAATTAGACTTTGGTGAAAATTCAATTCAATTAGATTTACCTGTAATTAAAAATCCAAATCTATGGTCTCCATCTGCGCCATACTTGTATACCATTGAAGCAAATTTAGTATACGATGAGAAAGTAATCGACAAAATAAAAGAAAGAATAGGTTACCGCTGGTATGAGTTCAAAGAACATGATGGATTTTATCTTAATGGTGAAAGATTATTATTAAGAGGTACGCACCGGCATGAGGATTTAGCAGGTTATGGTAATGCTATACCTGATAGTTTGCATCGTAAAGATATAGAAATGATTAAATCAATGGGGGCAAATTTTATAAGATTAGCACATTACCCCCAAGCGCCTGAAATATACAGAGCTTGTGATGAATTGGGCTTACTTGTTTGGGATGAAAATCCATGGTGCAGAGGCGGTGTTGGTCCGAAAGAATGGAAAGAAAATACAAAAAGAATCTTTCAAGAAATGATACTTCAGAATTACAATCATCCATCAATAATTTTATGGTCAATAGGCAATGAAAGCGATTGGATGCCTGATTTCCCGGGTGGAGATAACCCAGATTCCTTAAAGGCATTTGCAAAAGAGTTGCATCAGTTAGCAAAAAAATTAGATCCTTATCGTTATACCGTTACAAGAAAATTTCCTGCCGCTCAAGATGTTGTAGATGTCTTCTCCCCCTCAATTTGGTCAGGATGGTATTCTGATGTTTATAAAAATTATGAGAAAACAATTACAAAAGCCCGTGATACTTATAAAAGATTATTCCACGCTGAATATGGTGGCGATAGTCATGCAGGAAGACATACAGAAAACCCAATCAATGGAGATGGTAAAATAATTTTAGAAGGAGGCGATGAACCAATTAATAAAATACAATTGAATAGTATTGCAAATATTGGTGATTGGAGTGAAAGTTATATAGTTGATTTATTTGATTGGTATTTGCATGTAACAGAAAATTTAGACTGGTTCAGCGGCTCGGCTCAATGGATATTTAGAGATTTTGTCACTCCGTTACGCCCAGAAAATCCTATACCATATGTTAATCAAAAAGGACTCGTTGACAGAAGCAACAAACCCAAAGATGCTTATTATGTATTCAAAAGTTACTGGACTAATGAGCCGAAATTTTGTTACATCGAATCTCATACATGGACTGAAAGGATCGGCAAGGAGAATGAGCTGAAAGAAGTAAATGTTTTTAGTAATTGTGACGAAGTAGAATTGGTTGTCAATGGAGTGAGTTATGGTAAATTGAAAAAGGATATAAATAAATACCCGGCATGCGGCTTAAGCTGGAATGTAAAATTTCAAGTAGGGAAAAATATAATTGAAGCAATAGGTTATAATGTAACTGAAAAAGTTGCTTATGATAGTATGACGATCAATTACACAACGCAGAAAAATGGAAGACCTGATGAAATTATTCTTAAAAAAGAAAGATTAAAAAACGGCAACTACTTAATAACAGCATATGCTGTTGACAAAAATGGCAAGCGTTGTATCGATTACGAAGAAAGAGTTTACTTTGCGGCGTTGAGCGGTGGAAAATTAATAGACAATCTTGGCACCCCCAATGGCAGCTGCGTAATAGAGATGGCAAACGGTAAGGCATTAATTGAATTCAAACATATTCCGTTGCAAAAGGGTATTGTAGAAGTTCGCAACCAGGATTTTAAGGGTACGTTCATAACTATCGAAGATTAATTATAACAATCTACAAATTATTAAAGGGAAATAATAATGAAAAATGAAAAAGTACTATTCTTTTTATCGCTATTGTATTGCTTCCTATTTATTAATTATGAAAGCTATGGGCAATTAAAAGGAACAGTACAAGGAAAGGTTAGTTCTGAAGGGGAGGCTCTTCCTTACGCTAATGTCATAATACTTGGAACAAGCTATGGCGCTTCAACCGATGCCGAAGGCTATTATAAAATTAGCGGCATCCCGGTTGGCACATATAAAATACAAGCCAGGTATATAGGTTTTGAGGCAAAAGAAGTTACGGTCGAAATAAAGGCAAACAAAATTACTGAGATTAATTTTTCTCTTGTTCCTACTGTTCTGGAAGGTATGGAAGTTATAACTATAACTGGGCAGGCAAAAGGACAGGTAGAAGCGATAAATCAACAACTTAATTCGAACACGATTGTTAATGTTGTGTCAAAAACGAAAATAGAAGAGCTTCCTGATGCAAACGCGGCAGAATCTGTCGGACGTCTGCCTGGAGTTTCGATTATTCGAAGCGGAGGCGAAGGAAATATGGTATCTATTAGAGGGTTGGAACCAAAATTTAATCTTATTACTGTAAACGGCGTAAGAATACCTTCCACAGAAAACGAAAATAGAAGCGTTGACCTCAGTATGTTCTCAGTAAATATGCTTGATGGAATTGAGTTAACAAAGGCAATAACGCCCGATAGAGACGCGGACGCAGTAGGGGGGATTATTGATTTTAAGGTTAACAGGGTGCAGCAAGGGCTTGATAGAAAAATACAAGTTCAACAAGGCTATAATGGACATTCAAAAACTTTTTATCCTTTTAAAATTAATGGCGCCATAAGTAATCGTTACTTCGATAATTCGGTGGGAGCTTACCTTTATTTAAATTACGAACAGGTGGATAGAAGCGCTCATCAATTTACAGGAAATTATGATGTGCAAGGAACTCCGCTTCCGGGAGAGGAATTTGTGAAAAACCTTACGGTTACGAATTTTTCATTAAGGGATGTGCGGTCTAAAGTTAAGCGCGTTGGGGCGACTCTAAACTTAGACTATTTACTCAGTAACGGTTCTATTATGTTAATGAATATTTTTAGTTATCTAAATAACGATAAAATTACTTATTATGATGGCTATAATGTGTCTAATGTAAATCATACTTATCGACTTATGCATGATAATTATGATTTGAGTTTACTTACCAATTCTTTTGTCTTTGATTATGATTTACAATGGATAAAGTCGGAGGTGAAATTATCCCATTCTGTATCTCAAAGAGATAATCCCACCGACTATTATGTAGAATTTCAAGAAAATTCGGCTTTTAGCGGGGACTGGGCTGAGCACATATATGATGGGCCGGCTATTTTGCAAAGATATGCTAGAAATAATTTGACTGAAACAGGCCTGAATACTTTGGTTAAGCAACCTTCAGAAAATTTGGAGAGAAATATCACTGGAGAAATTAATTTAACGTTGCCTTTTAACTTGGGAGACGCGATTTATGGCAAAGTTAAAACCGGCTCGAAATTTAGATACACAAATAAAAACGCAAATAGCAACTATTACAGATCTAACCCTGGCATTGCGGATTCATATGACCCTACAAAAGGTATTGCAGGTGTGATTAATGCTTATCCTGATCGTACTTTTCCAATGACCTCCAACGGATTAATACAAATGCGTCCGTTTTGGGATTCAACTTTTAGTATAAGCTCTTTTATGAATAACAAGTATAATTTCGGCTACGCATTAAATAAAGATATTATTGAAGAATTATATAGAAGAGTTTCTAATAATAGTTACTATTATTCACCGCGTGGCGATATTAATGACAATACAGTATATGAAAGGATATACGCTGGATATTTAATGTCCGTGATTAATCTAGGCTCAAATATTATGATACTTCCTGGCGTACGCTATGAGAAAGAGCTAAGTCATTATAAAGGGGCTTACGTAATTTATGAAGATACTGGATTAAGAGCCAATGAGAGTTCGAGGCGAGATTCACTACAAATTCGCAAGAATGAAAATTGGTTCCCGATGTTGCATCTAAGATTTAAAGCTAGCTCGTGGTTTGATGTTCGATTGGCTTTTACTAAAACTATTATCAGACCCGATTATCAATATCTCGTTCCAAAATATTTTGAAAATTCATTAGGGTTAAGCGTTATAAGAGGAAACCCTCAATTAAAACCGGCAATTGCCCGTAATCTTGACTTAAGCCTTGCGTTCCATTCTAATGTTATAGGACTCTTCACTGTCTCGGCTTTTTACAAAGAAATAGAAAATATGTTCTATACAATATCGAGGCCGATAATTTCCAAAGATGACGCTCTTAATTTAGGCTTAACGTCTGATAAAAACGGTTTTACGTTGACTGATCCTATCAATAATACTTCCAAAGCTTTCATAAGAGGTATTGAATTTGATTTGCAAACAAGACTTTGGTATCTCCCGGGATTATTAAATGGTATTGTCTTAAGTCTAAATTACACTACAATGAATTCAATAACTTACTATCCAAGAACACTACTGCTCCAGGAAAGACTAACTACGCCGCCTTGGTTTAGGATTACAAGAATTGATACAAGTCGTAAAGGGAGGATGCTTGACCAACCTAATGATGTTTTAAATTTATCATTAGGATACGATTACAAGAATTTTTCCGGAAGGATATCGCTCTTATATCAAGGGAATACATTGAGTAGAATTGGCTCTAGACCGGAATTAGACGGTTTTACTAAAGATCTGCTACGTTTCGATCTCTCGCTCAAACAAAATTTAAACGAACACATTCAGTTATTCTTTAATCTAAATAACTTCACAAACTCGGCGGATGTGTCTACCGAACCCGTTAAGGGCTTTGAAACATCTGCATCTTATTATGACTGGACGGCGGATTTAGGTGTTAGATACACCTTTTAATTAATTTATCAAATAGGAGGTAACATGAAGACGCGTTTATTTATTGTATTATTTGTTGTTTTTTCTTCACTTTCATTTGCTCAAAATAAAGATACTGTAGATGTAATTCCCGGATTTAATACTCTGTCTGAGCAAATAGAGTCAGATATTCAACGCGGGGTTGACGTTGGCAATAGAGTCTATCGGTTAGCTAATGGACAGCCCTATTTGCTTGACCATACTATGGAAATTAACTTCCCACTAACTTTAATTTGTCCAGACGGCGAACCTGCGCTTGTACAGGCGGCAAAAGACATTAATGGCAGTTCTCCCTCTGATTTGTTCCATATTTATAAAGATGTATATGTAGAAAATATTGCATTCTCTGGAGTCGACAATGGAGGGGCTGTGCGTTTGCGCGTATTTGTATTACAAACTGACAGTCTAACAGCAGAGGCGCATAAATGTATATTCGAGTTAGCAAGACTAAATGTTTTCAGCTCAAACGGTTTGTATGCGAAAATAAAGTTTACAAATTGTATATTCAATAACTGCTTAACAGACAACAACTTATATAATGGAAGGGCATTTGACGATAGGCAGAATGTCGTAGAATCTTTTTATGCCGAGAACTGTTCTTTTATCAATATGAGGAGCCCAATACATTTCTGGGGTACGCTAGTTAAAAATTATTATGTGAATCATTGCACATTTTACAATACAACCATGTATGTGAGAGGTTTTAGCACAGGTGTTAACGTAACTTTCACGAATAATAATCTTGTTAACACAGGTATATACCCGATAGCATTTAATCCCGCAACGAACGTAGATACCGCCGAAGGATTCCAGGTGCCCGGTGTGGTTGACGTCGATACACTTTCTCACGAATTAGCTTCCGAAGACCAGAAAAAGTGGACAGTTAAAAATAACAATTATTACTTCAGCCAAAACGTCCTAGATTTCTTCTCGTCTTTAGATGATACTTTAGTTTTACGACCTTGGATAAGTAGTCACGATAGCGCCTTTGCAGCCAAATATCCTCAGCGTTATGATATTGAAGTTGCGCTTTCAGAAAATCCTAATTTTATTAATGCTCCACAAACCGATACATTAATTAAATGGATTGGACTTTACCTCTCAGGTGAACGATCGACAGATAAATTACCAGATACAAGATTCTTACCTGATGGTTATGTTGACGAGAATGGAATTGCATACTTAGCTTATAAGTATTATGACTTCTCTTATGATAAAAATAATCCTTTATACAGCGCCGGAACGGACGGGAAACCAATAGGAGACCTTCAATGGTTCCAAAATATTACGTCCGTTGAAAGGGTTACTGATGTTATCCCTACTAATATAAAGTTAAATCAAAATTATCCAAATCCATTTAATCCGACCACAAATATTACTTACGAATTACCAAAACAGTCTAATGTAACAATTACTGTTTATAATTCTTTAGGGCAAGAAGTAATAAGACTTGTCAATAATGAAATGCAAAGCGCCGGGACTTATAAAATTACTTGGAGCGGTAAGGATGCATACGGAAATTCTTTAGCGTCGGGAATTTACTATTATCAATTAAATACAGACGACGTCGTTTTGTCTAAGAAAATGATTCTTCTTAAATAGTACCTGATTGTTAGGGGATACGGGAAAAGTTTCTCGTTCCCCTCATATTTATATTAATTATTATTGAATAAACATATGAAAAAATTTGTATCGATTTTATTGACCTTATTCTTTACAGCGGTAAATCTTTCTTTTGTCGAAGCGCAAACTTGGCAGTCCAAGATTCTATATTATAATGATTCAGGAAAGTTGGTATACGTAAGCGATGATGAGGGCAATAAAATTCCCGATTTTAGTTATGCTGGTTATAGGAATGGGGAGGTTGATATACCATATATTCCTGTTGTAAAAACAATTTCTCCAATTGAAGGAGATAATACCAGGAATATTCAAAATGCTATCGACGAAGCCGGTAAATTGCCAATTAATGAAAACGGTTTTAGAGGAGCTGTACTGCTATCGGCAGGCACTTATGAAATATATGGTACAATAAAAATTAATTATGATGGAGTTATATTGAGAGGCGTAGGTGATGGCGCCGATCCTTCTAACAATACAATTCTTATAGGTAAAGGCGATAAGCCGCATCAAAGAACAATTATAGTAGCCGGCGGGGGTAATATTACCAAGTGGCAAGAGCAAGCGCCTGGAACAAAAACAAATATAAAAGATTCTATTTTATACATAGGCGCTAATATGTTCACAGTGGAAAATCCCGAATATTTCAATGTTGGAGATAACATAATAATATTTCATCCGGTTACAGACAAGTGGATTGCTGCCGTTGGCGGTGGAGGTACGGATACTGACAGAGAATGGCAAGTATCAGACGGAATTAATATAGTGTATAATCGGTTTATAAAAAATATTAAAGACGACACTATTTTTATTGATGCCCCAATATACAATACTTTAGATAAAAGTTTATCACAGTCCTATATATATAAATATGCTCGGACAGGATTAAAGAAAAATATAGGTATAGAAAATTTACGTATTGATATCGAGGCTAATGGAATAACTACAGACTCCAATGGTGATGAAAACCATGCATGGCAAGCTATCGACCTAATCCAAATTGAAGATGCTTGGGTAAAGAATTGTACTTTGCTTCATTTTGGGCAATCGGGTGTAAGAACAAGCACAGCTACGAGAATTACAATTGACTCTTGTAAAGCTTTGGAACCTGTAAGTAACATAACCGGCGAGAGGCGTTATAATTTTAATTTGTACCATGCTTCTCAATTAATACTAGTGAAGAATTGCTTAACTACATATGCAAGACATAGTTATATTTCTAATGGAACGAGTACGGTTTCTGGATGCGTATTTTATAATAACAGAAGCGAAAATGATTTTGCATCTAGCGAGGGGCATCGTATGTGGAGCCAGGCTCTTTTATATGATAATATTATTTATACAAAACCAAATACCACTATTCTTATAGGACTATACAGTCGGGGCAACTATGGGACTTCGCACGGATGGGGAGCGGTTCATTCTGTCGCCTGGAATTGCACTGTTCCTAGCAATAATAAAATTATAATTCAAAAACCACCTACAGCACAAAATTATGCAATTGGATGTAAAGGGATTGTTACCGGATTAAAGTATGAAGGAGCGCCTTTTGATTACCCGCAGGGTTATATCGAGGGAACTAATAAAATCGGCTTGTATCCAGCTTCTCTTTATGAAGCGCAATTACAAGAGAGGCTTGGAATAGGAAAATTGCCTTCTGCGCCTAGCAATTTGGTAGCTACGGCATTATCGAGTAATAAAATTCTTTTAGAATGGATAGATAATTCAAAAAATGAAATGAGTTATAGTATAGAACGTTCAGTTGATGAAGGCAATACATGGACTATAATTGCTTCGGTAGGAGCTAATGTAACAAAATTCTTAGATACAAGTGTAATTCCAGCAACTTCTTATTTATATAAGATAAAAGCGGCAAATTCGATGGGAAGCTCAGAGTATTCAAATATTGCAAGCGTAACGACACCGAATGCTCTGCCAATAAATGCTCCGTCTAACATAACTGTAACAGATATAACTTATGATAAAATAATTTTAAAATGGTCTGATAATTCTAATAATGAAGATTTCTTTTATATAGAAAGGAAAAGTGAAAATGATACAGTTTGGATTGTAATAGGTATTGTCAATATGAATATTACGGAATTCCAAGATAGTTCATTTCTGGAATCGACAAAATATTATTACCGACTTCAAGCGAAAAATGCTTACGGCTCATCAGATTATTCTAATATTGTAAGTATTACTACTCTAAGCAGAGGTGGAAGTGAAAATTTAGCTTTAAATCGCCCAGTTAAATTTTCCAGTCAACAAATTGAGCCGGGTAACGAAAATTTAGCAATTTACGCTGTAGACGGCGATTTAAATACAAGGTGGTCTTCAGAACGAGGGGCTACATGGCCGCAATGGATTGAAGTAGACCTAGGAGAATTAAAAACTTTTAACAAAACAGAGCTTATCTGTTTTAATGATAGAGCATATCAATATACAATAGAAGCAAGAAGTGATACGAATGATTCTTATATTGAAATAGTTGATAGGACAAATAACACAACTCCGGGCACAAAAGAAAATCCTATAATAGATGTTTTTAACTCTGTTAAAGCTAGATATGTCAAGTTAACAGTAACAGGCGCATATAATTATCCCGGGCCATGGACCAGTATATTAGAATTTCGGATATATTATGATAGTAATTTAGTCAGTGTAGCAAAAAATATCGATAAGCCTATTGGTTTTGTATTATATCAAAACACTCCAAATCCTTTTAATCCTACAACCAATATTAAATTTACGATTCCTAATGATGGAACTGTAACGTTTAAAATATATGATATTTTAGGTAATGAAATAACTACGCTGATAGATAATAAATATTATTCAATGGGAGACTACAATATACTATTTAACGGAGCTTCATACAGCTCAGGCGTGTACATTTATCAATTAATATATAATAATAATATTTATGTAAAAAAAATGATGCTTCTAAAATAGTATCAAATGATACGAAAAATAGTAATAAATCAGGCGGTAAGACATGCTACTGCCTGAAGACTGATTTTAATAAACGAGTTAGAAGAGAAATAGAGTAGAAGTTATCAACCTTAGAACAAAAAATTTAACGGCTTAGTAGTTGCTAAGGTAATATTCACTATAATCTTTGTAGTGATTAGTTCTTTGGCAAATTGACGGAATCTAACGATTAAATAATATGGTTTCTTGCTTGTGAGTTAATCCACTGCCATCAAACTATTTGTTACCGCTTATATGTAGAGTTTTAACGTAAAGAGCCTGAAATTCACGGAGGTTTTGACCCGCAGTATATACATTGCCGGAAAGCTCAGCAGCATGGTCAAGTTGAGATAACAGAATACCAAGTTGGTAATTCTGGTTAGTCCAGCGTATAATACCCTTAAGACGAGGAGTAATACGATAAATAGATTTCAAGTTATTCGATGTCATGCTTGGAGATAATATCAGGGAATGATGGATGCTATTTTCGATTTCAATAAATAGATAACCTGCGAGGTAAAACCGATTATTTGAGATTCGTGAGCTTTAATCTGCCTCATTGTGTTGTCAACTACAGGTAGGATTGGTTTGCCAAAGCGGTGAGGTGAATTAAAGCTATATCCTTATATATAATAGTAATTGTATTATTCAATCTTTCTTTGGCATTACGGGGAAGTCGATACTGTCATAGATTAGAAAGACCTTATCTTTGTAAACTTTGAGGCCTTTATCAAAAGGAACGACAGATATTTTAAATATAATTTCAATATTATTAGTATAAAATAAAACTATGGAGTATTTGTGAGAAATAACCCTTTTTTACTTTTGGCGTCACATGATTCAAACTAATTAATTTTTATATTGTACTAATATTCTTAGATACAATTTTTCTCCTTGAGGAATTTTATTATATAATTTAAAATAATATGCAATATTTTTTCCCGAATAAAATTGTGATTTATCTTTTTTTGTAGCAAATTAATATAAAAATATCTAAATTAGTAACCGATTAAGTAACCGTTGTTTATTTAAAAATAAATTGGAGCCGTAATGCAAGCAGAACTTAATCAAAACAGTCCTGTAGCAAAAGTTGGCAAATATCGTTGGACAATCCTGGCGCTCGTCTTTTTTGCTACTACAATTAACTATCTCGACAGACAGGTAATTAGTCTTCTCAAAGACGATTATCTTGAGCCGGCATTCAATTGGACGGAAACAGACTATGCCAATATAGTTGTTGCATTCCAGGTTATGTACGGCGTCGGTATGCTTTTTATGGGATGGCTTATCGATAAATTGGGCACTAAAATCGGATATGCGCTGTCGCTCACTGTTTGGAGCTTGGCCGCAGTCGCTCACGCATTTGCCAGAGGTACTTTAGGCTTTATGGTAGCAAGAGGATTCCTCGGACTGAGCGAAGCCGGCAACTTTCCGGCTGCCATAAAAACAGTCGCCGAGTGGTTTCCTAAAAAGGAAAGAGCTCTTGCAACAGGTTTATTTAATTCTGGCTCCAATGTGGGAGCTATTCTCGCTCCTCTAACTGTGCCGCTTATTGCTGTCCTGTGGGGATGGCAATGGGCGTTTATTATCACCGGAGCTATCGGTTTAATATGGTTGGTCTTTTGGTTTATGATATATGAAATTCCTTCCAAACACAAAAAATTATCGAAAGAAGAATACGAATATATTCATAGCGACAAAGACGAACAGGTGTCGGTAGAAAAAAATGAAGAAAAAGTAGGATGGCTAAGTTTGTTGACTTATAAACAAACATGGGCTTTTGTTATCGGTAAATTTTTGACCGATCCGGTTTGGTGGTTCTATCTGTTCTGGTTGCCGTCATTTCTTAACAAACAATACGGAATGACAAAAACCGACCTGGCGCTGCCGATCGCCCTGGTTTATACAATGACTACATTCGGAAGTATTTTCGGAGGGTGGCTCTCCGGATACTTCATAGGCAAAGGATGGACTGTAAATAAAGCGCGTAAAACTGCTATGCTTATTTTTGCATTGTTTGCATTACCGGTGGTATCCGCACAGGCGCTCGGAGTTTATAGCCCGTGGATAGCAATTGTAATCGTCGGCATCGCCGCTTCGGCGCATCAGGCTTGGTCGGCAAATATTTTTACGACTACATCCGACATGTTCCCCAAAAAAGCCGTTGCATCCGTTACCGGTATAGGCGGTATGGCCGGAGCCGTTGGCGGTATATTGATTGCAACTTTAGCCGGGTGGGTGCTCGACCATTTCAAAGCTCTCGGCACAATCGAAACGGGTTACTACGTTATGTTCCTCGTCTGCGGTTCGGCTTATTTGATCGCATGGTTTATCTTTAATCTCCTTGCGCCCAAAATGGAAAGAGTAGAAATTTAAAATAAAACGGAAATAAAAATGAAAGACACATTTATCAAAGAAAATTTCCTGCTGAGCAATAAAACGGCGGAAATACTGTATCACGATCACGCTGCTAAGCAACCTATTATCGATTATCATTGCCACCTGCCTCCCGACGAAATAGCGTCGAATAAGAAGTTCGAAAATATTACGCAGGTTTGGCTGAACGGCGATCATTATAAGTGGCGCGCTATGCGCACCAACGGAGTCGACGAAAAATATATTACAGGCGATTCGACCGATAAAGAAAAATTTATGAAATGGGCGGAAACAGTTCCCTATACAATTAAAAATCCTCTCTACCACTGGACTCATATGGAACTCAAAAGGCCGTTCGGAATTTCGGACAAATTACTCAATGCGGATACCGCCGAAGAAATCTGGAAAAAAACAGGCGAGCTTCTGGCTACCGACGAGTTCTCAACCCAGGGAATTATCCGTCAATGGAATGTCGAAATTATTTGTACAACGGACGACCCGGTCGATTCGCTGGAATATCACAAAAAGATAAAAGAAAATCCGTTTGGAACTAAAGTTCTGCCTGCTTTTCGTCCCGATAAAGCCATGGCGGTAGAAAACACAACCGAATTTTTGAAATATCTGGCTAAACTCGAAGAAGCTTCCGGAGTATCGGTCAGCAGTTTCGATAACTTTTTGGAAGCTATTCGTAAACGACACGATTATTTCCACGAAAACGGATGCCGCCTTTCCGACCACGGCTTGGAATCGGCTTATGCGGAGGATTATACCGAATCGGAAATTAAATCGATATTCAAAAAACTTCTCAATAAGGAAAATCTTGACCATACGGAAATTCTGAAGTTCAAATCCGCAATGATGTATGAATTCGGAGTGATGGATTGGGAAAAAGGCTGGGTGCAGCAATTGCATCTCGGAGCTTTGAGGAACAACAATACCCGCATGTTCAGACAATTAGGACCCGATACCGGTTGGGATTCGATTGGCGATTTTGAAATGGCTCGTCCGCTGGCTAAATATCTGGATAAACTCGACACGGAAAACAAATTGACCAAAACAATCCTTTATAATCTCAATCCTGCGGACAATGAACTCTTTGCCACAATGATCGGAAATTTCCAGGACGGAACCGTCCCGGGCAAAATGCAATACGGCAGCGCATGGTGGTTCCTCGATCAAAAAAGCGGTATGGAACGTCAGATCGACGCGCTCTCGAACATGGGACTTCTAAGCAGATTCGTCGGTATGTTAACCGATTCCCGCAGTTTTCTCTCTTATTCCAGGCACGACTATTTCAGAAGACTTCTCTGCGATATTCTGGGAAGAGAAATAGAAGCAGGACTCATTCCGAACGATCTGGAATTGGTCGGTAAAATGGTAGAAGATATTTCTTATAATAACGCTAAAAACTATTTTGATTTCGGACAATAACAAAGGAGTTATCCATGGAAATGCAGAAGCTATATGAGGAAGTGGAAAATAAGAATATTGTTAAAAACGATTTGGTCGATCTCACGATAGGCGAGTCGTTAAAAATAAAAGCTTATCCTTTATCGGTATTAAAGAAAGACGATGCTTTCTTTTTTATCGGAAAAGAAAATTACGACAAATTTCTCTTTGTGATTTCGGCAGGCAAGGAAAACGGATTACTGAATGAATTCGAAGGAGAATTAATTGATGCCGGTAAAGATGTAACGGTAAAAAAATGCAATCTTTCTACAAAGAACAGAAAAGCAGTTCAAAAAATATTTCCGCACACAGCGCCGATAGTGTTGGGGCTGTGCAACTCTTTCGGCTGCGGCGACAGACTCGGCGTTGCAAATGCCGGTCACATCAGAGCGATTAAACAGAGCAATTTTCGACCTATTCTCGCTCAACAGTCAATAAGGGAATTGACCAGAACCAACAGAACTCCTGACGACGTTATGGACGCCGCCGTATGGGCTGTTCTGCAGGAGGGATATAAAGACGGCTTCGGTTCGGACGCCGACCACCTCAAAACATTCGAGGATATCGATTTGATGCTCAATGCGGGATTTACGATGTTTACTTTCGACCCGAGCGAACACGTCGATAACGAAGCCGACAACTATTCCGAAGACCAATTAAAACAAAAATTGGGTGAAATCGACTGGAGCGGGCTGCAGGATACGAGCGCAGATGCGGCTAAGCGTTATGTCGACATGACTTTTAATATTTCGGAACGACTCTCCCTTACAATTCAAGAATCAGATTTCTTGCGCGCTTACGCCAAATACGGAAATGCCATTGCTCATATTAAAAAGATGTACGACTACCTTGCTTCCAAAGCAGATAAAGATACTTTCGAGATCGAAGTATCGGTCGACGAAACCGAATCCGTAACGTCGCCGTTCGAACATTTCTTCTTTGCCAACGAACTGAATCGTCTTGGCGTTAAATATGTAAGTCTCGCGCCGCGTTTTATCGGCGACTTCGAAAAAGGAATCGATTACAAAGGCGATTTGAATGTATTCAAAACCGAATACGAAAAGCATCTCGACATAACAAAATATTTCGGAAGTTATAAAATCAGTCTTCACTCCGGAAGCGATAAGTTCTCGGCTTACCGGGTAATCGGATCGTTAAAAGGCGCTTATACTCACGTTAAAACGGCGGGCACCAGTTATCTGGAAGCGTTGCGCGTTGTAGCGGCTAAAGAACCGGCGTTGTTCAGAGATATTCTCGATTTCTGCCGCGACTTGTACGAAACCGAAAAGAGAAGTTATCACGTATCGGCGGACATCAACAAAGTAAAACCCGCAAACCAATATTCCGACACTGAACTTATCGAACTCTTTAACCAAAATGATACAAGGCAGGTTTTGCACGTTACGTTCGGCAAGGTACTAACAGAAAAAGATTCGTCGGGTCATTTCCTGTTTAAGGATAAAATAATGAAGTGTTTGGTCGAAAATGAAGAATCGCATTATGAATTCCTCGAAAAGCATTTTCTAAAACATCTGGAGTGTTTCAAATAAAATGGAAAGAGAAAAAATATTAAAGTCGATACTTCAAAGAAAGGCGGTCGCAGTTCTCAGAATTAAGGAGCCGGAAAAACTTAAAAAAGTTATCGAGGCTATTGCGGAAGGAGGAATCACGGTTGCCGAGATTACGATGACGGTTCCGAATGCAATCGAATTAATCGAAAGGATGAGCGAAGAACTCGATGAAAATATAATTGTCGGCGTTGGCTCCGTGCTTAATGCCGAAACCGCAGAAGCCGCAATCAAAGCCGGCGCAAAATATGTAGTGAGTCCCGTTTTCAAAAAAGAAATTATTGAAAAAGCTCATCAAATGGATGTGCCGGCAATGCCGGGCTGTTTTACTCCGACGGAAATACAAACGGCATACGAAGCCGGAGCGGATATAATCAAAGTATTTCCGGCGGACGTTCTCGGCATGAAGTTTTTTAAAGGAATTCTTGCGCCGATGCCGCATTTGAAACTGATGCCGACAGGCGGCGTGAATCTTACCAACGCCGGCGAATGGTTGAACGCAGGCGCTTGCGCAGTCGGAATCGGTTCGGCATTACTCGATAAAGACGCAATTAAAAAAGAAAACTATTCCGTTCTTACTGAAAACGCCCGCCTTGTGGTCGGAAGTATTAACGAAGCTTTAAATAAATAGGAGTAATAATGAAATATTCAATGGACGACATCAAGGGTAAAGTTTGCGCTGTAACTGGCGGCGGGGGCGTTATCGGTTCGGTCTTTTGCGAAGGATTAGCCGATGCAGGCGCAAAAGTAGCCGTCTTTTACAATTCCAATAAGCAAAAAGCCGACGCTCTGGTTGAAAAAATAAATTCCGCCTATCCCGGAAGCGCCATCAGCGTCCAGGCAAACGTGCTCGACAAGGATTCGCTTCTGAATGCAAAAAAAACTATTAACGAAAAATACGGCAAGCTCGACGTGCTCGTAAATTGCGCCGGCGGCAACCATCCGAAAGCTACAACTCAATTGGAATTCTTGACCGAAAAAGATCTTAATGATATAAGTAAAAGTTTTTTCGGATTGGAGCTGGAAGGATTCAGAAACGTGTTCGATCTTAATTTTATGGGGACGGTGCTGCCGACAATGATATTGGCTGAAGACATGCTCGGCAGAGGGGGAGTTATCGTTAATATATCGTCGATGAATTCGTATAAACCATTGACGAAAATTCCGGCATATTCGGCTGCAAAAGCCGCGGTAAACAATTTGACCGAATGGCTTGCCGTTCATTTTGCCAAAGCCAATATCCGTGTCAATGCAATCGCGCCGGGTTTCTTTTTAACCGACCAGAACAGATTTTTGTTGGTAGACAAAGAAACAGAACAATTGACCGAACGGGGAAAGAAAATAATTAACGGCACTCCGATGGGTCGTTTCGGCGAACCGGAAGAATTGGTCGGCACTTTACTCTACCTGGTCTCCGATATTTCTAAATTTGTTACGGGAGTGGTTATTCCCGTCGACGGAGGATTTAACGCTTACAGCGGAGTTTAATAAATCGTAATCATAATTTTGTCGAACGATTAAATACAGGGATATAATATGAGCACAGGACTTAACATCAAAAAAGAAGGACAATACGATTTGGTGTCATTGGGAGCGCTGGTTCATCGCCTCGATCCCGGCATTATACCTTTTAGAAAAGCTACGGAATGCAAAATACACGTCAGCGGCGGCGAATACAATGTAGCCGCCAACCTGGCTGATTGTTTTCGTATGAAAACCGCTATTGTTACAGCTTTGGTCAAATACCCAATCGGCGAATTGATTCGCGAACGCGTCCGCGCTATGGGCGTAGAAGGAATTTATAAAGAGTTCGAACATAACGGCGTCAACGGTCCTAATATGGCTGCTGTCTATAGCGACAGGGGATTCGGGGCGCGCGCTCCTGTGGTTTTTTATAATCGTTCCAATGAAGCTGCAGCGCTCCTGAAACCGGGGGACATCAAATGGGACTCGATTTTTGAAAAAGGAGTCCGATGGTTCCACAGCGGAGGAATTTTTGCGGCTTTGTCCGAAACCACCGGAGAACTGATTATCGAAGGAATGAAAGCCGCAAAAAAATCGGGCGCAATTACAAGTTTCGACTTGAATTACAGAGCCAAATTGTGGAATATCTGGGGCGGAGAAGAAAAAGCAGCCGAAGTTATTTCACGTATCGTTGAGCATGTGGACGTTTTGGTCGGTAACGAAGAAGACCTTCAAAAAGGTTTGGGAATTCCGGGACCGGAAGTTACCGCTAAATCGAAACTAGACCCCTCCGTATTTCTTGCAATGATTGAAGACGTCACCAAAAAATTTCCAAATGTAAAAGTAGTCGCTACGACACTGAGAGAAGTCCATTCGACCAATCGTCACAGTTGGAGCGCTGTGGCGTGGATTAACGGTCAATCGTATCAGGCTCCTACGGCTCAACTCGACGTTTACGACAGAGTCGGCGGCGGCGACGGATTTGCATCGGGCTTCATATACGGACTTTTAAACGACGAAGATCCGGAGCAAGCCGTTAAACTCGGCTGGTCTCACGGAGCCTTGCTAACTACTTATCCCGGAGACACCACTATGGCATCCATCGACGAAGTACGGGCTTTTGCCAAAGGCGGTTCCGCACGAATTCAACGTTAGAATTTTCTTACGCGGGTAAATTTATTACCCGCTTTTTTTTATGAGGTATTTATGATTTATTGCGCAGTCGGTTCAAAAGATTCGGAAATTAGTTTGAACCGGGCTAAAGAATATCTGTATGAATCGCTCGATAAAATCGGATCGAGAAAGAAAGTTCTCGCCATTCCGCCTGATTTTACGAGATATCATTCTAAGGCGGGCGAGTTAACTAATTTAATTTATGAATATTACGGAGATAAACTCAAGGATATTCTGCCAGCTTTGGGAACTCATGCCCCGATGTCCGAAAGCGAAATTAAAACTATGTTCGGGGAAATACCTCTAAAATTATTCCGAGTGCATCGATGGCGCGAGGATCTTGCTACTCTCGGTATAGTGCCTGAAGAATATGTCTATGAGGTCTCGGAAGGAAAAGTAAAATATTCATGGCCTGCACAGGTTAATAAATTATTAGTGGAAGGCAAACATGATTTAATCCTTTCCGTCGGACAGGTAGTGCCGCATGAAGTTATCGGAATGGCAAATTATAATAAAAACATTTTTGTGGGCACAGGCGGCAAGGAAGGAATCAACAAAAGTCATTTCCTGGGAGCAGCTTACGGAATGGAGAAAATAATGGGCAGGGCAGACAATCCCGTCCGGAAAGTGCTAAATTACGCTTCGGACAATTTCGCAAAAGATTTACCGATAGTCTATATTTTGACGGTTGTAGGAAAAAACGAGAATAACGAACTTGTGCTTAAAGGCTTGTTTATAGGCGACGATTACGAATGTTTTAAAATGGCGGCCGAACTTTCCCTTCAGGTTAATTTTGAAATGCTCGATGCGCCGCTCGAAAAGGTGGTCGTATATCTCGACCCGCATGAATTTAAGAGCACATGGCTCGGCAACAAAAGCATTTACAGAACCAGAATGGCTATTGCAGACCGCGGAGAGTTGATTGTGCTTGCTCCCGGTCTGAAAGAATTCGGCGAGGACAAAGAAATCGACAGATTGATAAGAAAATACGGCTACAGAACTACTCCGGAAATTCTTAAATTTGTGGATGAAAACAGCGAACTTAAGGAAAATTTAAGCGCCGCTGCGCATCTGATTCACGGTTCGTCTGAAAACAGGTTTACTGTCAGATATTGTCCCGGCAATTTATCCAGAGAAGAAATTGAGAGCGTTAATTTTGAGTACGGCGACTTAAATGAAATGTTAAAAAAATATAATCCTGAAAAATTAACAGACGGTTTTAATACAATGCCCGACGGAGAAAAGATTTTCTTCATTTCGAATCCCGCTCTCGGTCTCTGGGCTTATAAAGGAAGATTTCAAAATTAAGGAGATAAAAAATGAGTAAAGCAGATATCGGTCTGATAGGACTTGCCGTAATGGGAGAAAATCTCGTCCTCAATATGGAAAGTCACGGATTTACCGTTGCGGTTTATAACAGAACCACTTCTAAAGTGGACGATTTCATCAACGGAAGAGCCAAAGGCAAAAATATTATCGGTACGCATTCGCTGGAAGAATTGGTGTCGAATCTCAAAAAGCCTCGTAAAGTAATGCTTATGGTAAAAGCCGGTAAGCCGGTCGACGATTTTATAGAAGCGTTAATTCCTCTTTTGGAGCAGGGCGATATAATTATCGACGGAGGCAATTCGAATTTTCAAGACACTATTCGAAGAACAAAGTACGTTGAAGAAAAAGGATTGTTCTTCATCGGAACCGGCGTTTCCGGCGGCGAAGAAGGCGCATTAAAAGGTCCTTCGATTATGCCGGGCGGTTCGCCGAAAGCCTGGGAATATGTCAAACCGATATTCCAATCGATAGCAGCCAAAGTTGAAGGCGGTTCGCCTTGCTGCGATTGGGTCGGAGAAAACGGCGCCGGTCATTTCGTTAAAATGGTTCATAACGGCATCGAATACGGCGACATGCAGTTGATTTGCGAAACTTATCAGATTATGAAAGATTTGTTGGGACTTTCTTACGACGAGATGCATCAAATTTTCAAAGAATGGAACGAAGGCGAACTCGAAAGTTATCTAATTGAAATTACACGCGACATACTGGCTTATAAAGATACCGACGGTCAGCCGCTGGTGGAAAAGATACTCGATACGGCGGGGCAAAAAGGAACGGGTAAATGGACGGTTATCGCTTCGATGGAAGCCGGCGTCCCGCTAACTCTAATAGGCGAAGCCGTTTATGCAAGGTCGCTCTCTGCATTGAAAGAAGAACGAGTTGAAGCTTCGAAAATAATCTCCGGTCCAAAACCTAAATTCGAAGGCGATAAAAAACAATTTATAAATGATTTAATGCACGCATTGTACGCTTCGAAAATTATTTCATACGCGCAGGGATTTATGTTAATGCGCGAAGCGGCAAAAGATTACGGCTGGAATCTCAATTACGGAGGTATTGCTTTGATGTGGCGCGGTGGATGCATTATCCGTTCTAAATTCCTCGGAAAAATTAAAGAGGCGTACGACAAAAATCCCGATTTGTCGAACTTGATTCTCGATCCGTTCTTTAAAGAAAAAGTGGAATCGTCGCAGGAATCGTGGCGTAGAGTTGTTACAACTGCAATAAGCAACGGTATCTGGGCGCCCGCTCTATCGACGGCTTTGAATTTCTTCGACGGCTACCGACATGAAAGACTTCCAGCAAATCTTCTGCAGGCGCAAAGAGATTATTTCGGAGCACACACTTATGAACGCGTCGACAGACCGAGAGGAGAATTTTTCCATACAAACTGGACTGGACATGGCGGAACGACATCTTCGACTACATATAATGTCTGAATTTATTAAATTTGCGGATTACTTTTTAATCAATTTGGGGGAGTTATATGCAAAACAATGATGTCAAAAAATTAGCTGCGAATACTATTCGAATACTGGCAGCCGAAGGTGTCCAGAAAGCAAATTCGGGTCATCCGGGTATGCCGATGGGAATGGCTGACGTGGCTATGGTTCTATGGACCGAATTTCTGAAACACAATCCCGACGACCCGAAATGGCATAACAGGGATCGGTTCGTATTGTCTGCGGGTCACGGCTCGATGCTTATTTATACTCTGTTGTATCTTAGCGGTTACGATATTACGCTCGACGAACTGAAATCTTTCAGACAGTGGGGCAGCCGAACCGCAGGTCATCCCGAATACGGACTTCTTCCCGGTATTGAAACGACAACCGGACCGCTCGGACAGGGATTCGGAAATGGAATCGGGATGGCAATTGCAGCTAAAATGACGGCTGCGCGTTTCAACGACGACAAGAATCAACTTTTCGGCAAACATTTTATTTATGCGATTGTAAGCGACGGCGATTTGATGGAGGGCGTTTCGCACGAAGCCGCCTCGATTGCAGGTCATCTCAAACTCGGCAATATAATTTATTTTTACGACGACAATAATATTACTATCGAAGGCGATACTTCGATTACTTTCTCGGAAGATATCGAAAAACGATTCGAATCTTACGGATGGCAGGTGCTGAAAACAGACGCTTATAATCACGATGAAATACGCAATGCAATCAACAAAGCTCAGCAGGAAACCGAAAAACCGACCATTATAATTACAAAGTCGCATATCGGTTTCGGAAGTCCGAATAAAGTCGACACAGCCGAGGTTCACGGTTCGCCTCTGGGCGAAGAAGAATTGATAGAGACAAAGAAAAACTTGGGTTGGCCTCTCGATAAAGAGTTCTATGTGCCTGAAGATGTGAAAAAATTGTTCGATGACAGGAAAGCCGAGCTAAAGAAAGAATATGACAATTGGCAGAAAAATTTCGAGGAATGGAAAAAGAGCAATCCCGAAAAAGCCGACGAATTTAATAAATATATTACAAATTGGCTGCCTGAAAACATCGAAGAAGAATTACTGAATGCCGCTCCGAAAGAGCCAGGCGCAACTAGATCATTGTCCGGTAAAGTAATTCAAAAGATTGCCCGGCTGGTTCCGAATTTTGTTGGCGGTTCGGCTGATCTGGCTCCTTCTACTAATACGTATATGAAAGAATTCGACGCGGTAGCTCCGGGAAAATTCGAAGGCAAAAATTTCCATTTCGGAATACGCGAACACGGGATGGGCGCTATTCTGAACGGAATGGCTCTCTACGGCGGTTTCAGACCCTTCGGAGCAACTTTCTTTGTATTCTCCGATTATATGCGCCCGACGATAAGGCTTGCCGCTTTAATGGAAATACCGGTTACTTATGTATTCACGCACGATTCGATTTTTGTGGGCGAAGACGGTCCGACTCATCAGCCGGTCGAACATTTAGCGGTTTTAAGAGCAATTCCTAATGTGACCGTATTCAGACCCGCCGACGGAGTTGAAACAGCGATGGCGTGGTCGTTTGCCCTTAAACATAAAGAAGGCCCTGTAGCGCTGGTTTTGACTCGTCAAAAAATCGAAGCCTTTGAAAGAAGATCGGATTTCGAACCGAAGGAAGTTCTCAAAGGAGCTTACATTGTTTCGAAAGAAAAAGGCGATAAACCCGACCTTGTAATCGCAGCAAGCGGCTCCGAAGTGCCGGTGGCGGCAGAAGCGGCTAAATTACTCTCCGACGCTTATTCGGTGCGGGTAGTGTCGATTCCGTCGAAAGAACTTTTTGTTAAACAAAGCGACGATTACAAAAAATCGATTTTCCCGGAAAACGCGCCGGTAGTGGTTATCGAAGCGGCTTCGATGATGGGATGGGGCGACTTGTTCCGTCAAAAACTTCTTACAATCGGAATGGAAAGATTCGGCGCGTCGGGACCGTACAAAACGCTAGCGGAAAAATTCGGATTTACCGGTCCGCAGGTTGCAGCCAAAATTAAAGAATGGCTCGGTTAATTTGAACAAATTTGGAGCGGAGATTTTTTCTCCGCTCTTGTTAATATAAAAATTTTTCACGCTCGGCGTCTTTTTGAGATAAATTCGACGAAAGTTTTTAAATTATTACCGGTTGTAATTTCTACCAAGGCCAAAAAAAAGTCGTTAAAAGTAATCGATTGTTTCGTTCTACCGAAAGGCGGTTAGTTAAATTATTTGGTTATATTGATACTGGAGTTAAAAGCAGACAATAAATTTTTTATAAAACAAAGTAAACGTTTAATTTGAATATAAACAGTGAGGTTGAGATGGAAGTACGTTACTCCCCCGATAAAAACGGTTTTAAGAAAATGACAACCGACGAACTTCGTCAGTCGTTTTTGATCGAAAGCCTTTTTGTCAAAAACGAAGTCCCGATGGTCTATTCCGACATCGACAGGTCGATTACAGGCTCTGCGGTGCCTGCAGGAAAAGAACTTACGTTGACCGCGTCAAAAAAAGAAATGGCGGCTGAGTTCTTTTGCGAAAGGAGGGAAGTAGGAGTATTGAATATCGGCAACAAAGGAAAGATTATCCTCGACGGCGCAGAATACACGATGAATTTCAGAGACGCGCTTTATATTGGCAGAGGCACAAAAGAAGTGAAATTTTTGAGCGACGACCCCGACAAACCCGCCGAGTTCTATTTTGTCAGTTATCCGGCGCATAAAGAATATCCTTCGAAGCATATCAAATACGAAGACGCAATCCACAGGAATTTGGGCTCGATGGAATCGTCGAACAAGAGAACTATTCATCAATATATATTGCCGGAAATTTTGCCTACATGCCAGCTTGCAATGGGATTGACCGAATTGGAAGAAGGATGCGTATGGAACACAATGCCGGCTCATACGCATCAGAGACGTTCCGAAGTGTATATGTATTTTAACTTGAGCGAAGACGATTTTGTTGTACATTTAATCGGCGATCCGAAAGAAACACGGCACTTGATAATACGAGACCGTCAGGCTGTCTTGTCGACCAGCTGGTCGCTCCACTCGGGCTGCGGAACCAGGAGTTATTCATTTATCTGGGCTATGGGCGGAGAAAATCAAGCCTTCGACGACATGGATCACATTCCAATGAAAGAATTAAGATAAAAATAAATTAACGGAGGTGTTGTAATGATTCTCGATAAATTCAAACTCGACGGTAAAATTGCATTGGTTACAGGCTCGAATCAGGGGATCGGTCAAAAATACGCTCAGGCTCTGGCTGAAGCCGGAGCGGATATTATCGGCGTCTCGTATGTAAATGATTTTACCGAAACCGAAAAGCTTGTAAAAGCCGCCGGACGGAATTTTAAATCTTATGTAAGCGACTTTTCCGACAGAAAATCGCTCTACGGTTTTATTGAACAGGTCAAAAAAGATTTTCCCCGAATTGATATTCTTGTTAATAACGCGGGCACAATTTTACGCAAGCCGATAGCCGAACATCCGGACGAGTACTGGGATAAGGTTATCGAAGTTAACTTATCTGCGCAATTTATTTTGACGCGTGAAATCGGCAGAGACATGGTCGAAAGAGGATACGGGAAAATCGTCTTTATTGCCTCGCTTTTGTCTTTCCAGGGTGGTATATTGGTACCCGGATATGCCGCATCGAAAGGAGGAGTTAAACAATTGACGATGGCGTTTGCCAACGAGTGGGCTTCGAAAGGCGTTACCGTAAACGCAATTGCTCCCGGATATATTGCAACTGAAAATACCCGACCGCTAAGGGAAGACCCCGTAAGAAACAAAGCCATTCAAGATAGAATTCCTGCAGGCAGATGGGGCCTTCCGGAGGATCTTATGGGCGCAATGGTTTTCCTCTGCTCGGATGCTTCAAGTTATGTTAACGGTACTGTTCTGGTAGTAGACGGTGGTTGGATGGCTCGATAGGAAGTCAACAAATAAAAGGAAAAAGCGTCATGAAAGGAATACTATTTGTTATTCCTTTCCTTATTTATTCTTGTTCTTTTTTTAGTAATATAGAGAAGGAAAGGGCGCTCGAAAAACCCGTTCTCCTGAAAACAATCGAATTGTATTATCCGAAGGAAGCTTTGGATAATAATATTCAGGGCAAAGTGGATTTAATGATTTTTGTCGATACTACGGGAAGCGTAAGCGACATTAAATTGATTAAATCCTCGGGCTTCAAGATTCTCGATACCGCCGCAATTAATTATTCGAGTAAGTTGAAATTCCTTCCCATTAAAGAAGACGGCAAAAAAGTTGCCCGATGGATTAAATGGAATGTAAATTACAAAATCGATGAAAAGCCGATGGAACCTGAAATGATTAATTTGTTCGTTTTCTACAAAGCGTCCGATTATGTGCACGAATCGACCGAAACGGCAATCGACATGTTTTGTAAACTTGCGGATAACTATAAATTCCGGATCGATTGCTCGGACGATTCCACGAAAATCAATACTGAAAATCTGAAAAATTACGACCTTCTGGTTTTTCTGAATACATCGGGCGACATTCTGGATGAAAAAGGGAAACGCGCTCTTATGGAATTCTCCAAAACGGGAAAGGGTTTCGTCGGTATTCATTCCGCAACCGCGACATTGGAAGACTGGGATTGGTACTGCAATTTTATAGGCGCTTGTTTTGAAGACCATCCGGAAATTCAGGATGCGGTTGTAAAAGTTGTAAATAAAAATCATCTTTCAACAAAACATCTGCCCGATACTTTTGTCTGGAAAGATGAGTGGTATAACTGGAAAAAATTACCCGAAAATGTTGAAGTTCTTGTTACAGTTGACGAAAAGACTTATAAAGGGGGAAAACACGGCGATTTTCACCCTGTCTCTTGGTGCAAAGAAATCGATAAATTCAGAATCTGGTATACCGCGTTGGGACATCTCCCGGAGCACTATACCGACCAGAATTTTATTAAACATATAGTAGGCGGAATTTATTGGGCTGCAAATAAATAGGGGTTTTATTCATGATTTACAGAGAAATTGGAAAATCCGGACTGAATGCCTCTGTAATAGCATTCGGCGCTTGGGCAATCGGCGGCTGGATGTGGGGCGGCAGCGACGAAAAAGATAGTATCGACGCCATTTATGCGGCTATCGACAACGGAATCAACTTGATCGATACCGCTCCCGCATACGGCTTCGGTTATTCCGAAGAAATCGTAGGCAAAGCCGTTAAAGGCAAACGGGATAAAGTTTTAATTGCTACCAAATGCGGTTTGAGATGGGACCTGGAAAAAGGCGAGTTCTTTTTTCTATACGACGGAAAAAGGAGCTGCGGACGAATCGACTCCCGGAGCGATGAAAATCTATAAATATCTTCATCCCGAATCGATTCGTTATGAAATAGAGCAAAGCCTGAGAAGACTCCAGACCGATTATATCGATTTATACCAAACTCACTGGCAGGAATCGACAACTCCGATTGAAGATACAATGGCGGAATTGACCAAATTAAAAGACGAAGGCAAAATAAGAGCCATCGGAGTATCTAATGCGACGGTCGAACAGATGAAAAGATACGGAGCGATCGATTCCGACCAGGAAAAATATAATATGCTCCACAGAAAAATCGAAGAACAGGGCAATCTTGACTACTGTTACGAAAATAAGATTGCAGTTCTGGCATACTCGCCGCTTTCGCAGGGCTTGTTGACCGGAAAAATTTCACCCGACAGAAAATACAACGAAGGCGACCTGAGACGCAATAATCCTCTGTTTACGCCGGAAAATATCAATAAGGTGAATTCCATGCTGAAAGAATTCGAGCCGATTGCGGAAAAACACGAAGTGTCGGTAGCTCAGCTTGTTTGCGCCTGGACTTTTAACAGAAAAGGGATTACGCATTTGCTCTGCGGCGCAAGAAATCGTCGGCAGGTAATTGAGAATGCTGGAGCGGGTTCGGTTCAGTTAAGTCGGGAAGATATTGATACGATTAATTCTATTTATTCAAAATATTTTGAACAGTGACAAAAATAAAAAAAGAAGAACTCAAAGATATATTTCGAATTAAATTATTAGAGCGCGGCTTTCCAGTTGATGACGCCGAGCTGTGCGCCGAAATTTTTACTGATAATACGGCTAGCGGCGTTTATTCCCACGGCATCAACAGATTTCCTCTTTTTATCGAGTATATCGACAAGGGGTTGATTAAGCCGGGAGCAAAGCCCGCTTTAAAAAAATCGTATTCGGCAGTCGAGCAATGGGACGGTAATATCGGTCCCGGTCCATTGAACGCTTATGCAGTAACGCAAAGAGCAATGGAACTCGCCGAAGAATACGGCATCGGTTGTATTGCTTTGAGAAATACTAATCACTGGATGCGAGCGGGATATTTCGGATGGATGGCGGCTGAAAAAGGATTCATCTTTATCTGCTGGACAAATACAATTCCTAATCTGCCGCCGTGGAACGCAAAGCAGGCGGCGACGGGCAATAACCCGATAGTAGTTGCCGTACCGCGTAAAGAGGGTCCGGTAGTGCTCGATATGGCGTTGTCTCAATTTTCATACGGTAAAATTGCCGATTATATAAATAAAAACCGAGAACTCCCTTACTACGGCGGTTTCGACTCGCAGGGTAATTTGACCAAAGATCCCTCTGAAATAAATAAAACGCAGCGGGCTCTGCCAATAGGACTTTGGAAAGGAGCCGGATTATCGCTCCTGCTCGATTTAATTGCCTCGATTCTTGCCGAAGGCAATTCTACCGCCGATTTGTCGAAATCGGAATATGATACGGGAATGTCCCAGGTATTTATAGCTATTAAGCCGGTATTCAACGATAAACTCGAATTGTATGTCGATGAAATTTTGAGATTCTATAAAAGCGCGGAACCAGTGTCCGTCGACGAAGTTATTTATTACCCTGGAGAAAGATCAGCGCGTTTCAAGAAAAAGTGCGAAGAAGAAGGAATTCCGGTTGAAGAGCAATTATTGGATAGAATTAAAGCGTTATGAAGATTTTTATAATTTATTTAATAATTACAGTGACTGGCGTTTTTGCCCAAAACAAAACGGATTTATTGATAGTAACCGGCGGTAAAGCGGTCGACCCTTCGTTTTACCGGATATTCGACGACAATAAAGAAATAAATTATAAAGCGATAGCCAAACCCGATGCGTTTAACTTTTTCAGCGGCGATTCGATGTCGATTTATGACGTGGTTCTCTTTTACGATACTTTTCAGGAGATGAATGCCGGACAAAAAGAGGCGTTCCTTTCGATTTTCGAAAAGGGAATTGGCGTCTTATTTTTGCATCATGCAATCGTTGCACACCAGGAATGGGATGAATTTTTAAAAATTGCCGGCGCCAGATATCACTACACTCCGTATTTATACAAAGGGCTAAAATACGGTCCTTCCACTTACAAACACGATCAGGATTTTGAAGTAATTATACTCGACAATAATCATCCGGTTACTAAAGGGATGGAAAATTTTTCCGTTCACGACGAGATTTATATCAATATAGAATATGCGGAGGGAAACAATAATTTACTGGGTACGGATAATTGCGAGTCGGCAAAATATTTGGGGTGGACAAGGAAATACAAGAATTCCGTGGTAGTTACGCTTCTATTGGGGCATGACAGGAATGTATACGAAAACAAAAATTTTCGAAATTTAATCAGCAATTCAATCGAGTGGTTAAAAAAAGGAAAGTAGACTGAATAAATCTATTGACATTAAAACAAAATTTTCGCAACTTAAGTTAGCGATTAAGTTAAGCATATAGCTTAATTTCACAAACAATAAGTCTGGGAGGTTAACATGCCTAAAAAGTTACTTTTTTTGTTGATTTTTGCGTTTTCCGGAATGGTTTTTGCACAAAATGTCATTATGGTAGATCCGGGCGACGGCTCGCTTACGACGGCAATCGAAAATGCCAGTTCAGGGGATATCCTTGTTTTGATTAACGGCGCTGAATATACAACTTCGACGGCTAACTTCGCCGTATTGAAGAACAAGCAAATTACTATTAAAGCCGAAGAACCGACTGCTGAAGTCAAGCCGATTTTGTACAGCAACTTTACACCGGGCGAAAATTCACCCAGCGAATACTTTGTTATGGACGAAGGCAGCGCTTTGACGCTCGAAGGTCTCGAAATCAGAGGCGACAGCCCGATGGCTCCAGGAATTCCGGTTCAAACAAAACTTATTTCATACCCGGTCCCATTGAACGAAATCCAGGTAGGAAAACTCTATATTAAAGATTGCGTTATTCATGATTTTGCTGGCAATATGATAGACGGCGCATTTGACGAAACGCTCTATAACGTGGTTCAGGATACGATTATGATTCATAATACGATCGTATATAACCTTGGAGACGAACCGGGAAGCGGCACAACTGGTTCGGTGGTTCAGTTCAAATACGCAAATTGCAAATACTTTGAAGCAAAGAACTGCACATTTTATCACATTAACGCATACGGATTGCGTTTTATGGGAGGTTCCAGTTACCCTAATTCATTTCCTCCAAAAGGTCTGATTGACCATTGTACTTTTAACGATGTTGGCGGGGGAAAAAATATGATTCTTGTAGAACACTCAGAAAATGAGTGGGTACTTTCAAATTCGATCTTCTCTAATGCTCAGGATAAAACCGAAAAAGTTTTGTATTTCAAAAGAGCTTCTTCCGATATGCCTCCGATTGCAACCTGGCAAAAATTATGCTTCTGGGAATTGGGCCCAAACCGCGATTTGAGATGGGTTACAATTCCTTCGGAAAACGATACGATTTATATGGACCCCGAATATCTCGATCCTGAAAACGGTGACTTTACATTACCCGCCGGTTCGCCTCTGCTTACATTCGGTACGGACGGCGGTCCTATCGGCGACTTAAGATGGGCCGGCAATGCTGTCTCCGTAGAAGAAAATGAAATTCTTCCGACAAGTTTCAGTCTGGAACAAAATTATCCCAATCCGTTCAATCCGACTACAAATATCTCGTTTACTATTCCCGAAGCCGGTTATACAAAACTTGCCGTATACGATATTTTGGGAAGAGAAGTAGCCGTGCTGATCGACGGTCAATTGAACGCGGGCAATCATAACGTTACGTTCAATGCCGAAAATTTATCAACGGGAATATATCTCTATAAACTTACATCGAAAGAGACGTCGCTCGTACGTAAAATGATGCTGATTAAATAACGGAATTTAATATATGATTAAAAAGGCATCCTGCATATCGAAATAATACTTTTTCCGGGATGCCTTTTTTATGATTTCTCCGGATAATCGATGAAGCATTTTATTAAATACTTTATTCTGTCGCTTTTTATTCAATTTGCAATCGTCTCCGCGCAGCAACCGGCGTTCCCGGGAGCTGAAGGCTGGGGTAAATACACTATTGGCGGCAGAGGCGGCCGCGTCTTAGAAGTTACAAACCTCAACGACAGCGGACCCGGAAGTTTGAGATATGCCGTTGATGCTTCGGGACCCAGAACGGTTGTATTCAGGGTATCGGGTACCATTCATCTCAAGTCCGACCTTTCGATTAAAAATCCATACATTACGATAGCCGGACAGACCGCTCCCGGCGACGGTATTTGCATCGCCGATTATCCGTTAAAAATTGACGCCGACAACGTAATTATACGATATTTAAGGTTTCGCCTGGGCGACAAAGCCGGTTTGGGAGCCGACGGCGACGCTATGAGCAGCCGGTATCATAAGAACATTATAATCGACCACTGTTCGCTGAGCTGGAGCATCGACGAGACAATGTCGCTCTATTGGTGCGAAAATTTAACGATACAATGGTGTATTATAAGCGAAAGTTTATATTCATCGACTCACGAAAAAGAAGAACACGGCTACGGAGCCATCTGGGGCGGAAAAAATTCGTCGTATCATCACAATCTTTTTGCCCACCATTCGAGCCGCAATCCCCGTTTCGTGTCAGGCAGCGGCAATACCGATTTCAGGAATAATGTGATTTATAACTGGGGCTTCAATAGTATTTACGGCGGCGAATTACACGACCAAAATTATTCGGAGAGTCCCGCTACGCGAATAAATCTTGCGGCTAATTATTTTAAACCGGGACCCGCCACAAAAGATGGAGTGCGAAATCGAATTGTGGCGCCGAGCACCCGAAACGGTTTGCTCGATTACGGCAAATGGTACGTTGCCGATAATTATGTTGAAGGAAGTCCCGAAACGACTCAGGACAACTGGCAGTACGGCGTTCAAAATGTCTATCCGCAATATAAAGATTCAATAAAGTCGGATTCGCCTTTTGATTATATGCCGATAACGCAGCAGTCTGCGGAAGAAGCATATTTACTTGTGCTCGATAGCGCGGGCGCTATTCTGCCGAGGAGAGACGCTGTCGACAAAAGAATAATCGACGAAGTCCGTAACGGTTATGCCAATTACGAAGGCAAAACATATCGAGTAAAGCAGGGATTTTCCAAAGATCATCCGGTAACGGGAATTATCGATTCTCAGGAAGAAGTAGGAGGCTGGCCGGAATTAAAGCAGGGACCTGTACAAGTCGATTCCGACCATGACGGTATGCCGGACTTTTGGGAAACAGAAAACGGTCTTAATCCTCAAGACGCTTCAGACGGAAGCTCATTTGCCGAAAACGGTTACACGAATCTCGAAAATTATCTTAATTCGATAACGTCATTCCCTGATTTCATTCCTACGCCTTCCGATTTAAGAGGAGAATTAATCGACTTTTCGAAAGTGAAATTGAGCTGGGTCGACAATGCAGAAAACGAAAACGGTTATAAAATAGAACGCGGAATTATATCCGGAGAATCTGAAATCGTCTTCGAATTATTGGCTGAAACAGAAAAGAACACAACGAATTTTATCGATTTCTCCGCCGAAGAGTTAACGACATATTATTACAGGGTTGCGGCATTTAACGACTCGTTATCCTCCGATTACTCCGATACGTTGATAATTACAACGTTGAGCGCTACGTCGCCTCCTTTAAAAGCGAACAATCCGATACCGTTCAATAAAGAAAGTTTTGTTTCGTTAACAACGGCGTTGGAATGGGAAGCCGGATTAAACGCGGATTATCACGAAGTCTATTTCGGACTCCAAAATCCGCCGCCGTTTGTTAAGACGGTTACGGAAAATTATTTTAAACCCGGCAATCTTGAATACAACACAAAATATTACTGGCGAATCGACGAGATCAATTCCAACGGAAAAACAACGGGCGATACGTGGTATTTCATAACAAAAAAAAATTTGTCTCCCCAAGTAATCGCTTACTGGAAATTCGACGAGTGTAAAAATTTTATTGTCAATGATTTTATGCAATTTCATATAAACGGCGCCGCTTTTTTAATGAATGAGAATTCGTGGACCGAAGGCATAAACAATGCGGCGCTATTATTCGACGGAGTGGACGATTATGTGGAAATGCCTCATCACGGCGCCATTGATTTTTCAACGGAAAGTTTTTCGATTTCCTGTTGGTTCGAATTAAACGAAATGAAAGAAACGTCGATGTATTTGATTAATAAAGGCTCTTTTGCAAAAGACCCGTTGAACAAAAAGTCGGGCAAATGGTACGGCATTGAAATAAAGAATAACGAACTTCGTTTTGCAATCGACGACGATACAAATAAAACAACCGCAAGGCTGACGAATTTGTCAAATTATCTTTCGGAAGGATGGAATAATGTAATTGGGGTAAGAGATGCGCAAAACGGAAAACTCAAATTATTTTTCAACGGTAAACCGGCGGACGAAGCGGCCGACATTACGGGCGATATTTCCGAAAGGGAAAATTTATTTGTAGGAAACAGTTCCGATAAGAACGCTCCGTTTTCCGGCGCGATCGACGAATTAAAAATATTTAACTATCCGGTTGACGCGGCAGAAGCCGAAAAAATATTCAGACAATTTATTACTTCTTTGAAAGAAACTGACAAAATTCCATATAATCTCGAATTGAGCCAGAATTATCCCAATCCTTTCAATCCGGAAACAATTATAAGATATTCACTGCCGGAAAAAGGACATGTAAGATTAAAGTTGTTCGACGTTCTCGGAAGGGAAATCAGAACATTGATTGATGAATACAGGACGTCGGGCGTATATTCTTACCGTTTTAGTTTGAACGCATTGCCTGATAAAAATTTGCCGAACGGAATTTATTATTATCAACTTACTTTTGACAATAAAACAATCACTAAAAAAATGTTGCTACTCAAATAACAGGAGCTTACGTGAAAAAAATACTCTCTTATTTTTTCTTTTTCGCAATTCTAACCGGTACGGCTATCGGACAAAATAATGCCGTCGTAAAATGGGATTTAATTGAAAATCAGGAAGTGACATTTACGGAAGGAAATATTTTAGGGTTGCCCGCCACAGGGCGCAATATGGAAGTTAGAGATTATACGGGAGTTTTGTCGGATAATTCGACAGGCCCCCTTGGAAAATATCAAAGATGGTGGACCGGAGAAAACTGGCCGGACGAATCTTCCGACAATCCCGATAGATATATCGAATTTGCGGCATACCCCGCTGTCGGCTATAAATTAACGGTGACGAATATCTCTTTCTATATGAACGCCGGCGGCACCGGCAAAATGAAAGCAAATGTGTACTATTCCGTTTCATCGGATTTCTCTAATCCCGTTAAACTGAACAGCGGCGATTTTATTGAAGTCGGCAGAGACACTCGGGATAAATACTCATTTGATATTACCGAGACGATTACAGACCGGCAAAAAATCTACGTGAGAATCTATCCGTGGTTGCCGGACGGTTCGACAAATCCGTCCAAGTATATTTTTCTTCAGGAATTTACGATATCGGGAATAGCTTCCGAATCCGGAAATCAGTTGCCTTTGACCGTTGTAACTAATCAAGCTACCGACATAACTTCCTTTACGGCGGTGTTAAGAGGAAATATCATTTACGAAAATAACGACGATATTTTGGAACGGGGATTTTGCCTGAATACTACAGGCAACCCGACAATCGACGATATCAAAATAATTGCGGGAAACGGCGCGGGTAATTTTACTGCCATGGTCGATAGCCTGCTGCCAAATACTCAGTATTACTACAGGGCATATGCCAAAACCGCGGATACAATCTATTACGGTATCGAAATGAAATTCGATACTAAAGGCGTGCCTTCGAATATAATTGCATTCCCGGGCGCCGAAGGATACGGCAGATTTACTTCCGGTGGACGTGGGGGGGACGTCTACGAAGTTACGACGCTTGATGACAACAATTCGCCCGGCAGCTTGAGATACGCTGTTAATCAGTCGGGGCCCAGAACAATTGTGTTCAGAGTATCAGGAACAATACGACTCAAATCGAAGCTTTCGATTAAAAACGGAAATCTTACAATTGCGGGACAGACCGCTCCGGGCGACGGTATTTGTATTGCCGACTATCCGGTAACAATCGACGCCGACAATGTAATCGTGCGATATATGCGTTTTCGTTTGGGCGATATTTACGGAGTGGAAGACGACGCTTTTAACGGCAGAGAAAACAAAGATATAATTATAGACCATTGCTCTATGTCCTGGAGCATAGACGAAGCGGCCAGTTTTTATGACAACGAAAATTTTACAATGCAATGGTGCATTATAAGCGAGTCGTTAAATGAATCGAAACATTCCAAAGGAGCGCATGGATACGGAGGTATTTGGGGCGGAATGGGCGCTACTTTTCATCATAATTTATTGGCTCATCACAGAAGCAGGAATCCCCGTTTTAACGGAAGCCGTTACCATCGTCAGCCTCAAAAAGAGATTGTCGATTTTGTCAACAATGTGATTTATAATTGGGGCGAAAACAGCGCCTACGGCGGCGAAGAAGGAAATCAAAACGTAAGATCGAATTATTATAAAGCCGGTCCCGCAACAAAATCCGGAGTCGCTTACAGAATTGTGAATCCGACCACAGACGGAGGCACCAATACCGGATTCGGTAAATTCTACGTAGCCGACAATTTTGTATTCGGTTATCCCGATGCGACTGCGGACAACTGGGGTAAGGGTGTTCAGGGAATTACAGCCGAAGTTAAAGCGCAGGTGAGAGTCGATACTCCTTTTCCGATTGCTGATGTTTCAGTTCAATCGCCCGAAGAAGCATATCAACTCGTTTTGCAAAACGCCGGCGCCACGTTGCCAAAACGCGACCCGATTGACTCGCGTATTGTAGAAGAAGCTCGTACAGGCACGGCTGCTTACGGTAAAAGTTGGGGCGGCGGAGGAAAAGGCATTATCGATTCGCAGGAAGACGTAGGCGGCTGGCCGGAATTAAATACTTATAACGTTCCCGTTGATTCGGACCACGACGGAATGCCGGACGACTGGGAAACCGCCAACGGTTTGGATCCGAATAATCCCGAAGACCGGAATTATGTGCGCGAGGACGGATATACCTTTCTGGAAATTTATTTGAATGAACTTGCAACCATAACGGGAATTAGCGATAATCAAAATGAAATTAAAACCGATTTCATTTTGAATCAGAACTACCCCAATCCGTTTAATCCGACTACTAAAATCGATTTTAGTTTATCGAAAAGAGGTTATGTAAAATTAGCCGTTTATGATTTGTTAGGACGGGAAATTGCAAATCTTCATACGGGAATTTTAAGAGCGGGGTATCATTCCTTTAATTTCGACGCTACCGGCGTTTCAAGCGGAGTTTATTTCTATCGTCTCGACTTCGACGGCAGGTCAATTACTAAGAAGATGATTATTTCAAAATAGTTATATGATTAAAAAAATAATTTATATAGCGTTAATTTCTTTTGTTACGGTCTTGTCGCAGAGTAAGTCGTATGTATGGATTCCCGACAACGGCGACGGAACGTACAAAAATCCGATAATACACGCCGATTATTCCGACCCTGACGTTATTCGCGTAGGCGACGATTATTATATGACCTCGTCGAGTTTTTCGCATTTTCCGGGTTTGCCGATTCTACATTCAAAAGATCTGGTTAACTGGGAAATAATAGGGCACGCGGTTATAAATTATCCGATTAAGGAATTCGACAAACCGCAGCACGGCAACGGTATCTGGGCTCCATGCCTAAGGTATCACAATAACGAATTCTATATTTATTACGGTGACCCTGATTACGGCATTTTCATGACTAAATCAAAATCTCCCGAAGGTCCGTGGGAACCGTTGAAATTAATAAGAAAAGCAAAAGGCTGGATAGACCCGTCGCCTTTGTGGGACGACGACGGAAACGCGTATCTTGTTCATGCATGGGCTCGCAGCCGCTCCGGTATTAAACACAGATTGACTCTGCATAAAATGAGTCCCGACGGCGAATCGCTGCTCGACGAAGGCGTTTTGATTTATTGCGATTCGGTAAAACACCCTACTTTAGAAGGACCGAAATTTTATAAACGCAACGGATATTATTACATCTTTGCGCCTGCAGGCGGGGTTCGGAACGGGTGGCAGGTTGCGCTGCGATCTAAAAATATATACGGTCCGTATGAGGACAAGGTGGTGCTCGAACAGGGTTCCACAAACATTAATGGCCCGCATCAGGGAGGATGGGTGGAAACGCCCGAAGGCGAATCTTGGTTCGTCCATTTTCAGGATAAAGACGCTTACGGCAGAATTGTTCATTTGCAGCCGATGCGTTGGGAGGACGATTGGCCTGTAATGGGAATTGATTACGACGGCAACGGAATCGGAGAACCTGTTTTGAATTATAAAAAACCGAAAGTCGCCGTTAATTCCGAAATTAAAACGCCTCAAACAAACGACGAATTTGATTCCGATTATCCCGGTTTACAGTGGCAGTGGCAGGCTAATTTCGATACGTCATGGACAAGTAGAAAAGTAAGGAACGGATGGCTTCGGTTCTACTCGCAAACTGTAAGCGATTCGATTCGTAATCTTTGGAACGCGCCGCAATTATTAATGCAAAAATTTCCCGCATCGGAATTAAAAGCGACTGCTAAACTTGAGTTTAATCCCGGCGCCGATAGTGACTTTGCCGGATTGATTGTCTTCGGTCTTGATTATTCTTATATCGGTATTCAAAAGACGAATGGCGGTTATTCAATCTATCAGGCAATTAACAAAAATGCGGACAAGGAAGGCGAAGAAATAATTGTAGATGCGGAAAATCTTCCTGTTAATCTCGTATATTTAAGAGTAAATGTGAGCGAAGGAGGATATTGCAGTTTCGGTTACAGTACGGACAGAATTAATTTTAAAAATTTGGGAAAAAGATTCAAAGCGCGCGAAGGCAAATGGGTCGGCGCCAAAGTCGGAATTTTTTCTTTGAACTGGAAAGAAAATGAAAACAACGGATACACAGATTTTGATTGGTTCAGATTCGAACCTTAATTTTTTACAATAAAAGGCGGGAGTTATTTATGACGGACAAACTCAAAATATTTATTGTAATGTTCTTGGCTCTTGTCGCTCTATCGGCAATTACAGAAGCTCAAACAAAGAGCCGTATTATCGGTAGAGTGATCGACGAGCAAACCGGAGAGCCGCTGTTCGGCGCTAACGTAGTAATAAGAGATACTTATCTCGGCGCGGCGACGGATATCGACGGTAAGTTCTTTATTGTGAATGTGCCAGTCGGAACATACGATATCCAGATATCGATGATCGGCTACGGTACGCAAATTATCGAAAATGTAGTTGTCTCAGCCGACCGCGTTACAAATCTCGAAATTGCTCTCAAACCGTCGGTTATTGAAGGGCAGGAAATTATTATTACAGCAAAACGGGACGAACTTCATAAAGAAGTTTCCAATACTCAAATGGTTGTTTCGTCGGGACAGTTGCAAGACGCTTCGGGCGTGAGAGAAATAAACGCGTTCCTTTCCAAGCTGCCCGGCGTGTCGACGGAAAACGGATTCCTGACGATTAGAGGCGGCAGCGCGGATCAAACAGGCGCTATGGTTAACGGCTTGTCGTACGTTAACTCTGCAGTAGGAAATGCCGAGACGTCGATTCCGATGAGCGCCGTTGAACAGGTTTCGTTGCTTTCGGGCGGTTATAATGCCGAATACGGTAATTTCCGTTCCGGATTAATTAATATTACTACAAAAGGCGGTTCCAAAGACGGATACCACGGAACATTTTCGTTCTCGGCGAATCAGCCGCATTTGAAACGCTTCGGTCCGTCATTCTACGATCCGCATAACGATGCATTGAGAGCTTATCTCGATCCGGAAGTCTCTTTTATAGGCACAGACGCAGCTTGGGCCGACGACCCTTATATGCGCGAACAAAATCCGAAGTTTACTGGCTGGATTACTCAAGCAGAAAATTATAATAGGGGAAAGGATCCTGAAAAGCAAGTAACGCCATTCCAACTCTATTTGTTTGCAACATGGATGCATATGGCTGAACCTGATTATGAAGGCTTGCGCAATTTACCCGACGAATTGAAACAACAAATCGGTTATTACGAAATTCCCGACGAACAAAAAAGTCTTTTTGCATCGCATAGGATGAAAGAAGAAGGAAGAGACTGGAACTTTGACGGCGGCTTCGGCGGTCCTCTGCCGTTGATCGGGAAATACTTGGGCGACGCTACGTTTTATATATCAAACAATTCAAGCGAGCGTTATTATGTAATGCCTTTGACTTTACGAAGCCAGAAATCGTATACGACCTTAGCTACAATAAAATCAACTCCTTCGGAAGGCCTTAGCGTTTCTTACAACGGTTTGTGGAAAAGACAAATAGGTCTCAGTCCCGTAAGACCGCCGTGGGGCGATCCTCCGAACGCAGGCAATGCAGGCGGATTTATGCCGATAAATAATATTAAATATGTAGCCAATAATCCCGAATATTGGTACGATCAATCGTTTTATCCGATATTAAATCAAACCATTTTAATGAACGGAGTTACGATCAATAAAGTGGTAAGCAACAGCACATACTGGGAATTTACGGCGGGATATCTGTATATTAAAAATTATTCGCCGACCGGGGACAACCGGGATACATCGATAGTTACTAATTTCGGACCTATTTATGTTGACGAATCCCCGTACGGCAAATGGCAGTTTGCATCGCAACATAAAGTTGATGGTTTTACATTCCCGAGCTATGACGCTCCTCCGGGAATACCGCGAAGGTTCTCGCGTAAAGAAGGCGATCTCTACGACAGAACCAAGGTAAGACAGTTACAGTTAAAGTTTGATATTGCCTCGCAAATTAACGAGCATAACTTTGTTAAAGCGGGATTGGAATATAACTATATCGATATTAAACATAACTTCTGGGAAAAATGGAACCAGAACGCGTATAACACATACGAATTTAATTATCACCGTTGGCCCAGCCAGACTGCCGCTTACATCCAGGATCAAATATCGTACGAAGGCTTGGTTGCCAATTTAGGCGTCAGGTTCGATTATTACTACGGAGGCGGAGGCAAGTGGCCCTCGGGCGATCCTTTTGCCGAAGAAGTATTCAGACCACAGAAAGTAGATACTTCGTTGTTTAGCATATTGGAAGCAGGCAGATCTTATATATGGGAAATCTGGGAACAATATGACAAAGATCACCCGGGATTTTTGCAGCCGATAAAGAATTTCTTTACAGTCAGTCCGCGTATCGGCGTCTCGTTCCCCGTTACGACTAACTCCAAATTCTATTTTAACTACGGACATTTTCGTTCCAATCCGCCCTATTACACAATGTATCTCTACCGTTACAGATATGATAAAAACGGATTGTACGATATGTCTAACCCGAATCTCGAGCCGCCAAGAACCATCTCCTATGAATTGGGACTGGCTTACAATTTCATGGAAGGTTACCTGATGCAACTTTCCGGATACTATAAAGACATAACCGGGCAAGCCGGAGAAGTTTCTTACCAAACTTCGAGCGGCACGTTGAATTACGACGGACTTGCAAATAACGAGTACGAAGACATTCAGGGATTTGAAGTCACTCTGTCCAAGAACGACCAATCGTGGTTCAACTTCTGGGTCAATTTCAATTATATGCTGAGCAAGTCCGGATTGACGGGCAAACAGATAATCTCCGACGTAACAATCAACAACGATCAGGAAGGACTTTATCAGGGTAATGAATCGCGTGCGTTGCCGCGTCCTAAAGTAAATGCGAATGTTACATTCCGTTCGCCGATGGATTGGGGTCCGGAAATTCTCGGCGCAAAGATATTCGGCGGTTGGAGTATGACAATCTTCGGCGAATGGTATGCCGGTTCATACTTCACGTATAATCCTCTGGGCAAACTTCATATAAGCAATAATATGCAATGGCCCGACTATTATATGGTCGACTTGAAGCTCAACAAAGCCGTCGACGTTGGTCATCTTAAATTAAATTTCTACGTCGACATCAGCAATCTGTTCAATTTCAAAGTCAGTTTAATGCGTTACGAATACGCATTCCAGGACGACAACGACCTGAACAAATATCTTGCGTCGCTTCATCTGCCGATGTACGATTCGCCCGAATTCGACCAATTGAGAGAAAATCAACCGGGTTATTATATCCCGGGCGACGATAAAGTTGGCGATTTGCGTTCGGACGATAAACCATATATAAACGATCCTAATTATTCATTCTGGCTCTTCGGTCAGCCCAGAGACATATGGGTCGGCGTAAGGATTGATTTTTAATCAGAACAAAACGGAGATTTTATAAATGAACGGAAAAAAATTATTAACGGTAATTGCTTTTCTCTTGCTGGCTTTGCAAGCTGCCTATGCTCAATTGCCGCCGGAAAGAGAAGTAGCTCTGATGAAAATGGGGCGTGTATGGATCGGAGTTACTGCAAATGCGGATAAAGGTAATTTCGATTACCGCGCCGGTTTCTTCCCGAACGATTACAACATCATCGGCTTCAGAGGTCAATACAGAGAACTCAACACAGGTTCGGGTTTTCAGATCGGCACAACTTCCGAATGGCCTAATCCGTATACCGGATTAATCGACACTTTGCCGATTTACGGTCCCACTACGGATGAATTCCCGATAGGTAAAGTAACCAAACCGATGACAAATTATATTCGTTACCGGTATCCCGCGCAGGAAGTCAATTTTCAATCTGTCGACCTGGAAGACTTCGGCGTTTATGACCCGTCGAAATTTACAGGCGGCACTTACGACCAAATAATTGAGGTGTCGAACGAGTATGTTTACGGTATCGAAATGCACAGAAAAATTATGGCATGGAGTCAAAATTACAATGACAATTATATAATATTCGAAGTGACTTTTGAAAATAAGTCCGATTTTACCTTCGATTCGCTTTATATTAAAATGGAAGGAAACGGAGCAAACAGTTATTACTCGAAAGGGATGACGCCCGCCGTGCCTTACAATGAAAGACCTGTATTGACAAGAGTATGGAATCATTATTACGGCGGCAGAATAGGCGATACGGCAAGGGTATTTTATCAATATAGCGCAGACGATCCGGATAAGCCGGGCGACGATATGGGAGCGCCGATCGTTACTCAGGACGGCAGATTGCTCTTCAGCGATATCTATTTCTACTCGATTATACATGCTTCAAAACAACCGTTTACAAATCCCGCCGATGACGTAGACGATTTTCTGCAACCGAGAATTACATACGCCGCAACAGCCACAAGAATACCTTACAACGTGGAAAACGACCTTTACGGCAGTAAAAACTTCTGGGCGCTGGCGGGTGGTTTCTCGGACTATTTCCCGATGACAGGAAATGTTTGGCCGGAGACTCATCACGGCGGAAATTCCGACGAACTTGGCGTTTATGATTATTCGGATTATCCCGGCGGCACAAAACAGGGCGCCAATCCGATGATGGTAAGCGTTTTCGGTCCGTACGAAAAATTCGAGCCGGGTCAAAAAATCAGAATTGTTTATGCATCGGGAATAGCCGGTCTGTCGTACCAGAAAGCAATCGAAGTCGGAAAGAAATGGTTGAACAAAACTCTTGAGAATCCGCCGAATATGCCCGACCCTGAAAAAGGATGGCTGCCTAAAGAATTTGCATTTCCGATTGACGCTACCGAAATGGATAAAATTAAAGACCGTTGGATAAGCAGCGGTATCGATTCTGTCATGTTAACCGCTTACAGAGCAAAATGGAATTTCGAACATAATTATCAAATACCCCAGGCGCCGCCTCCGCCTTCGGAACTTACCGTAACGGGATACGGCGACGGCGTCGAAATCAAATGGTCGTGCCCCGACGCCGAATCGATGCCTAACTTTGCCGGATACCGTATTATGCGCAGAGTGTCGAATCAGGATACTGTGTTTTATGAAACAATTTACGATTCCGACGCTAACGACAGGGGACTCGAGCACGTCTTCAAAGATCAAACCGTGCTTTACGGCGCTCAGTATTATTACTATGTACAGTCGAAAGCTAAAATAGACGAGAACGATCCGAATGCCGACCCGACAACGCGCGGCAAGATGCTCTACAGTTCACGCGTTCTCGTGCCGAATATCTATTGGATAAATCCGCCTCGCCCTTCTTCTGACGATTTGTCGAAAGTAAGAATTGTGCCGAATCCGTATAACATTAACGATCCGCTCTTAAAAACTTACGGATTTACCGACCAGCGAGGGATTATCTTCTTTAATTTGCCCGGTACATGTACGATTAAAATATTTTCCGAAAACGGCGACCTTGTACAAACTATCGTTCACGACGACCCGGCAAAATCCGGTTCGGTTACATGGGATATGCTAACTTCGAGTCAACAGGTAATCAGCAGCGGAGTTTATATTGCCGTTATCGAAAAACCGAACGGAGAACTGGCATACCATAAATTTGTCGTAGTAAGATAAGGAGAGCATGAATAATGAAATCAAATAAATTTTTATTGACAATAGTAATTACTTTGATATTCGGCATTAATTCATTTGCTCAGGTCGGCTTGAATAAACTTGCGCAGAGCACAATGAATTTTATGCTGGTCAGCGTATCGCCCAAAGCCAGCGCAATGGGCGAAGCTTTCTACGCCGTCGGGAATTCCGCCGATGCAATTTTTTATAATCCTGCCGGCATAGCAAATACAAACAATACTTTCGACGTAAGCCTGAATTTTACTCAATGGATTGCCGATATTAATTACCTTGCCGGAGCCGCCGTTTATAATATGGATAGTTACGGCACGCTCGGAATTCATGTGATGACTGTCGATTACGGCGAAATAATCGGCACTACTCTTATCGACCCTTCTCAACAAAGTCAATATCCCGACGGATATATTGAAACCGGTCCGCTTTCGAATGTGGGCGCCTATTCCTTCGGTCTTACGTATGCAAAGAAAATAAGTCCGCAATTTTCGATCGGAGGCAATATTCGTATAGCAGGTCAGAATCTGGGCGAGAATCATTTCTTCGACGGAACCGGACGAAAAAATAACGCTACAAAATTGGTCTTCGACGCCGGCGTGCTTTATAATACCGGTTTCAAGGATTTCAGATTCGGAATGGCTATCAGAAATTTCTCGTCGCAAATTAAAAGGGAAGAAATTGACGAGCAAATGCCGATTGTATTCGCAATGGGCACGGCTATAAATCTCTGGAAATTCATCGATGAATCTTCGAATAATCAGCAGTTGACATTGGCGGCGGATTTTATGCATTATAACAATTACTCGGAAAGAGTAAATGTAGGCATCGATTATACTTTTATGAATCTGATTTCACTTAGAGCAGGCTATCAATCGAATCGGGATATTGCATCGTGGTCCGCAGGAATAGGACTTCAAACGGAATTTGCAGGCAATAGAATCGAAGTCAATTATTCGTACTCGTATATTAAAATATTCGACAACGTCAACCGGTTATCAGTCAATTTTACATTATAACAGGAGAAAATATGTTTCAAAAAGCGATTAACGTTTTCATTGCGGTTTTATTATTCAGCGGTTTATCGAACTGCCAGAGCGAGCAAAAGTTCACCCATGATTTATGGTCGGTTAAATTTGCCGAATCGTTTCTGGCAAGGCATCCGGGCGCGGTTACTTACGACCAGTATATGACAAAAGACGATTGGAATTACGAGCAGGGATTAATGCTCGAGTCGCTCAGAAAGATGTACTACTACACGGGCGAAAAAAAATATTATCGGTTTATTAAAGACAATCTCGATCAGTATATTAACGAAGACGGAAGCATAAGAACTTATAAGCTTTCGGACTATAACATCGATAATATAAAACCTGCCGGAGCGGTTCTTTTTGTCTATCAGATAACCGGAGAAGAAAAATATAAAATTGCTCTCGATACGCTATACAAACAGCTTATAAATATGCCTCGAACGGAAAGCGGCGGATTCTGGCATAAGAAAATTTATCCCTATCAAATGTGGCTCGACGGTCTCTATATGGGACAGCCGTTCTATGCCGAATATTCCAAAGTTTTTAATCTCCCGGAAAATTTCGACGATATAACGCATCAGGTTAAACTAGTTTATGAAAAAACGCTCGATAAAGAAACCGGTCTTCTCTATCACGCATGGGACGAGAGCCGCCAACAAAAATGGGCTGACCCCGAAACGGGTAAATCGCCGCACTTCTGGGGACGGGCAATCGGCTGGTATATGATGGCGCTCGTGGATGTTCTCGACTTTCTGCCTCAAACGCATCCGGATAGACAAGCAATTATCGATATTTTAAACCAACAAACAGAAGCGCTCCTTAAAGTAAGGGACGATTCCGCAAATGTATGGTATCAGGTACTGAATATGCACGGGAGAGAAGGAAATTATCTCGAGGCTTCCGCTTCGTGCATGTTCGTCTATGCTATTGCCAAAGGCGTAAATAACGGCTATTTACCGGAAAAATATTTAGCTGAAGCGCAAAAATCGTTCGAAGGAATTTTAAAACAATTTGTCAAACTCGAAGACGACGGTTATTATAACCTGTACGGCACATGCCGCGGCGCTGGACTGGGAGGCAAACCGTATCGTGACGGCAGCTACGAATATTATATTAGCGAGCCGACGAGAATTAATGATTTCAAAGGATACGGTCCTTTGATTATGGCTGCAATGGAACTCGAAAAAGCGGATGCTCTGAGAAGAAATCAGACAAAAGTCGCTCTCGATAATTACTTCAATAACGAGTACAGAAAAAACAAAGCAACAGGTCAATTGGAACCTTTCCATTATATCTGGGAAGACACCACCGATTCCGGCTATTATGAACTTGGCAAATTATTTACAAAATACGGAGCAAAAATCTCCGAATTGAAAGAAGCTCCTACCGCGGGAAATCTTGCCGATTCGGATGTCTATATAATCGTCGACCCCGATACCGAAAAGGAAACCGAAAAACCGAATTATATCGGATCGAAAGATGTGAAAAATATTAATGAATGGGTTCGAAACGGAGGAATCCTTTTAATTCTCGCTAACGATAAAGGCAACTGCGAATTTGAACATCTGAACAAACTTGCAAATAACTTCGGGTTTACTTTTAACGAAGTCAGTCTGAATCGTGTGGACGGCAAAAAATACGATATGGGCGCATTTGTCAATTTACCGTTTAATCCTGTATTCGCCGGAGTTGATAAAATCTATATGAAGGAGATTTCCACAATAAACAATCCGGAACCGGTCGAAACTCTTCTTAAAAAAGAAGGACAGGCTGTTATGATTTTTAAGAAAGTAGGCAAAGGTTATTTGTTTGCCGTAGGGGATCCGTGGATTTATAACGAGTATATCGACAATCGCAGATTGCCCGAAGATTTTCAAAATTATAGAGCCGCCGAAAACTGGGTAAAATGGATCCTGCAACTTGATTATGTTTCAGAAAATTAAGAGAGATATCTATGATAAAAAAGAGTTTTTATTTTTTTGTAATTTTTACTCTGGTCGCTCCATTATTTGCGCAGAGCGGCATCGAAGAAGAAATAAAAAAATATTATAAAGATTTGCCTTTTGAAATGCCTTTGGTGTCTCCTCCGGAATTTCCTAAAGCCGAATTCAACATACTTGATTACGGCGCGGTGGGCGACGGTTTGACTAAAAATACCGATGCTATTAATAAGGCTATTGCCGCTTGCTCTGAAAACGGAGGCGGTAAAGTTATTGTACCCGCGGGCATATGGCTGACCGGTCCCATCGAAATGAAAAGCAACGTAAATCTGTTTCTCGAAAAAGGAGCGATGATTCAGTTTACTAAAAACTTCGACGACTATCCTTTGGTCTTAACGACCTACGAAGGTACGGAACAATACAGATGCCAATCGCCCATAAGCGGATGGAATCTGGAAAATATCGCGATAACAGGATATGGAGTAATCGACGGCGGAGGAGACGCGTGGCGTTACGTTAAAAAATCCAAGTTGACCGAAAGTCAATGGAAAAAGCTTGTCTCTTCTGGAGGAGTTGTGGACAAAAAGAATCAATGGTGGCCCTCCGAACAAGCAATGAACGGTCAGCGCATACTGGACAGTCTGTTGGAAGCCAACGGAGAACTAACAAAGGAAGATTACCGGAAAGTGCGCGATTATCTGCGCCCGGTTATGGTTAATTTGGTTAAATGCAAAAATATACTTTTGGAAGGCGTTACTTTTCAAAATTCACCGGCGTGGAATATTCATCCTTTGATGAGCGAAAACATAATTTTAAAAAACGTTACCGTTCGAAATCCCTGGTACTCGCAAAACGGGGACGGCATCGACGTCGAATCATGTAAAAATGTCGTAATCTATGATTGTAAGTTTGATGTGGGCGACGATGCAATTTGCATGAAATCCGGTAAAAACGAATTCGGAAGAAAAAGAGGAATCCCGACGGAAAATGTTATTATTGCAGATTGCATAGTTTATCATGGCCATGGAGGTTTTACCATCGGCAGCGAAATGTCCGGCGGCGTTAGAAACATTAAAGTGACCAATTGTAATTTTATCGGCACGGATATCGGTCTCAGATTCAAAAGCACGCGCGGAAGAGGAGGAGTCGTTGAAAATATTTATATAGACAATATTTATATGAAGGATATTCCTACCGAAGCCTTGAGCTTCAATATGTATTACGGAGGTCAAGCTCCAACGGAAGATATTCCGCTGGCGGAAAAATTGAAAAACAGAAAAGTATTGAATGTCGACGAAACGACCCCTCAATTCAGAAATATTTTTCTGAACGATATTTATTGCATAGGAGCCGAAGACGCCGTTATTATTCAAGGCTTGCCTGAAATGAAAATTAAGAATATCGTATTGAATAACGTTGTGATGACGTCAAAAAGAGGCGTCTCGATATTCGACGCAGACGGCGTGGAGCTTAAAAATACCAAAATAATTTCGCGTGAGCCCGTTATTAGAATTTTCCAGAGCAAAAATATATCGATTGAAAATTTCGATACCGATCTTTCTCTAGATCAAATTATTAAACTGGAAGGCAATGAGACCGGCAATATTATCCTGAAAGGAAAGAATGCAGAATTATTTATGAAAAAATCGAAATGCGAAGGCGTTTCGGAAAACGTAATAAATGTTGAATAATAATTTAGCGGGGTTTAAAATACCCCGCTTTTTTTACTCTTATTATGAATGACCGATCAAAAAAAATCATACGTCTCTTAACTTTTCTTTTGTTGACATTCTTCCTAAAAGGCGCTGCGTATTCTCAATCCCACGCGGCTGACATTACGGACATAAAGAAAATTATCAGGAAGTCGTGCGAATTTATGGACGAAAGAGTCTCTACGGGAGGCGGTTATGTCTGGTATTACAAAAAAGACCTTTCGAGAAGATGGGGAGAACTCGAAGCTTATCCTTCCATGATCTGGATACAGGGCAACGGCACTGTAGCAATGGGACATTTATTTCTCGATATTTATGAAACATTGCAGGACAGTTTTTATTTGCATCTTGCCGGTAAATCCGCAGCGGCGTTGATGAAAGCTCAGCTCGAATGCGGCGGGTGGAATTACCTTGCCGATTTCAACGGCGAGGAATCGTTGATTAAATGGTACGACACAATCGGTAAATGCGCTTGGCGCCTCGAGGAATTCAATCACTATTTCGGGAACGCGACATTCGACGACAATTCCACAGCCGGCGCTGCGGAATATCTGTTAAGATATTTTTTGGTAAGCGGAGATACAACCGTTAAAAAAAGTTTGGACGGCGCCATTAATTTTATTCTCAAGAGTCAATATCCCAACGGCGCATGGCCTCAACGCTATCCGATTATCGATTCGACGCACTATTCCGCTTACTATACTTATAACGACGACGTTATCTGGAACAATATCAGGTTTTTAATCTTATGCTACTCGACGCTGAAATATGCTCATCTGTACGGTCCGATCATTAGAGCTATGAATTTTTATATCTTATCCCAATACAAAAAGCCACAAGCCGGATGGGCGCAACAATACGATTTTAATATGGAGCCCGCTCCCGCGCGAACCTATGAACCGGCGGCGCTCGATCCTCAGTATTCCGCGCATCACGTCGAAATGCTGATAAAATTTTACGAAATGACATGCGACAAAAAATATTTGAATATTATTCCGGATGCGTTAAAATGGATTGAGACCGTTAAATTTAACGACGACGAAGAAAATTGCCGAGCGCCGAAATTCGTTGAACCCGGTACAAACAAAGCTCTTTTTATTCACCGTACCGGAAGCAATTCGTCGAACGGAAAATATTTTTACGACTACGACAGCAGTCTGACGGTAAGCCATTATCCCTGCATTTCTACAATAAATTTGAAAAGGATTAAAGAGCTATATCATAAAGCAAATTGTAATAATTTCGGATACGGAAATTTTTTGTTTCCTTTCGAAATCGAGAATAAAGAAGGCGTTGAAATTTATGGATTGCTATCGAATTATCTTGAACTGGACTATGAAAAAAGCAGAAGAAAAAGAAGAGAACCGGACGGTAAAGACGGAGCAAGCGTAATTCATGAAATAATATCAACTATCGATACGAATTATTGTTGGTTTACAAAGCGCGTCTTTATTTCCAATCCGTATATCGGACACCCGTCGGAAGTAAAAAACGCGAATAAAATATACGCCGTTTCTTACGTCGGAGATAAATACGATACGTCCCCGTATCGAAATAACACCGATGAAGAATATATATCAACTTCCTATTTTATCAGAAACATAAGAATCCTTCTCGATTATATTAATAAAACGGGAAATTAAATTATGAAAAAATATTTACCTCTTTTATTGATCTTATTGATTTCGGTTACTTACGCGCAGGAAAAATACGATATTATAGTGGCGGCGGACGGCTCGGGCGACTGCAAGACTTTAACGGAAGCAATTAAAAAATTGCCGATGTTCAGTTACAGGCGCGTTATAATCTTTATTAAGAAGGGCACTTACAACGAAAGAATTAGAATAGAAAGAGATTATGTAACATTGATAGGCGAAGATAAAGACGAAACAAAGATAGTCTATAACCTGCCGAGAGAAGAATGGAACAAAAATCCGGATAATATCGGGCCCGGAGTAATTAACATCTATGCCGACGACGTGGTGTTGAAAAATCTGACGATAGAAAACACTCAGCCGGAAATCGGCCCTCATGCTTTTGCGGTATACGGCTACGGCACAAGAACCATTATTTACAACTGCAATCTCATCAGCAAAGGCGCCGATACGGTTTCTTTGTGGAATTATAAAGAAGGTATGTATTATCATGCGAAATGTAATTTTACAGGAGCCGTCGATTTCGTATGTCCGCGCGGCTGGTGTTTTATAAGAGATTCTAAATTTTATGAAGTTAAAAAAACGGCTGCTCTGTGGCATGCCGGCGCTTACGATAAAAATCAAAAGTTCGTGATTAAAAATTCATACATCGACGGAGTTGAAGGTTTTCAACTGGCGCGCCACCACTACGAAGCGCAATTTATTTTCCTCGACTGCGTTTTTTCCGGGAATCTTTCCGACTCGCCTGTCTATCGCGTTACTTATGATGACACAACTCGCAACAGAATATTTCACTGGGGCAAAAGATATTATTTCGACGGATGCAAAAGGGAAGGCGGCAATTACGATTGGATGAATGATAATCTGCGACAGGCGGGATATTATAAAGAAGAAATTACTCCTGCCTGGACTTTCGACTTTAAATGGGACCCCGAATCAACCGAGGGTCCGTCGGTTGTCCAAAAGGATATAGTAGAAAATTGTCTGATCTTAAATTTTGATGAACCCGTTACCGTTTACGGTACGCCCGAGTTGACCGCTTCCAATGGCACAAAATTTATTTATGTCTCCGGAAATGAAAATTCGACGGTAAAATTTCGAACGGATAAACGATTGACTAAAGAAGATTGCTCGGGATTGAGTATAACTAACGACGCAGAAATTATAAGCAGCAGGGCATCGGTGCATAAGAGAAATGTGCGCCTAGATTAAAAATCGCTTTTATCGGTTTGATTAAATTGGAGCGAATACTTAATTTAATTTCCGTGATTGAATGTAAATTGTTAGAAAGGAAATATGATGGCTGACGAACAGACACAAAATATAATTCAACCGGAAATTGAAGAAGAAACCACGGTAGATTTACCGTATCGCGTAATCCTTTACAACGACGACATCCATACGTTCGACGAAGTTATAAGGCAACTAATCAAAGCGCTCAAATGCAGTTTCGAACAAGCCAAATCGTATGCATTTGAAGCTCACGTTAAAGGCAAAGCAAAAATATTCGAAGGAGAATTGAGCGAATGTCTGCGTGTAACTTCCGTGCTCGAAGAAATCGAACTTCATACGCAAATAATTGCCTAAAATATCATATATTTATTTTCTATTTTTCAATAAAATGAGATGAAATAATGCAGATTGGTCTGGTAGGTTTACAATTCTCCGGCAAAACTACCTTGTTTAATACCTTATCAAAAAAAGAATCCGACCCGTCATTACAAAAAGAAGAAGCCGCTATCGAAGTCGTTAAAATTCCCGACGAACGACTCGATAAACTGACGGAAATATTTCAACCGAAAAAGAAAGTAAATGCCACAATAGAGGTTTTCGACATTCCCGGACTCAAAATGTCCGACGACAATAAAGTAAGAATTACAAACGCATTTTTGAATAACGTCAGAAACAACGACGCTCTTTTTTATGTCATAAGAGCATTCAAAGACGAGTCGGTGCCGCATCCGATGGGCGGCGTTGACCCCGTAAGAGATATCGAATTCCTGGAAACCGAATTCTTATTGTCCGACCTGGCATTTCTCGAAAATCGTCTCGAAAAATTGAAAAAAGACGTCCAGAAATCGAAAGACGAAAAATTAAAAAAAGAATTGCCCGTTATTGAAAAATGTTACAGCCATTGCGAAGCCGAGAGACCTTTAAGAACGCTCGAACTCGACGAAAACGAATTAAAACTTCTGTCGGGTTATCAACTTTTGACGCTCAAACCGTTGGCTATCGCGCTCAATTTCGACGAGAATGCAATTCCCAAAGTAGAAGAAGAGACTAAAAAAATCGTATCCTCTTTAAAAGAGAAAAATAATCCGGTCATTCCATTCTTTGCTAAAATTGAGTTGGAACTTTCCAAATTGGAGCCGGAAGATCAAAAAGTATTTATGGCGGATTATGGCATAAAAGAATCCGCTCTTGCCAAAATTCTTAGAACTTCTTACGAAATGCTCGGTCTTCAGTCCTTCTTTACAGTCGGAGAAGACGAATGCAGAGCCTGGACAATAAAGAAGAATTATACCGCTCAGCAGGCGGCGGGCGTTATACATACGGATTTTTATAACCGATTTATACGCGCCGAAGTTGTGCATTACGACGATTTTATTAAATACGGCTCGTTTAATAAATGCAAAGAATCGGGTGCATGGCGTCTGGAGGGCAAGGAGTACATTGTAAAAGACGGCGATATCATTTCTATCAGACATAATTAAGGAAAATAAATGACTGCAAATCTATCTAACCTCGAACCGAAAAATGTATGGCAGTATTTTTATCAAATTACGCAAATTCCGAGACCATCTAAACACGAAGAGAAAATTCTCGATTATTTGAAGGAGTTTGCCAAATCGAAAAATCTTGAATTCATCGAAGATGACGTAAAAAATATTGTCATAAAAATACCGGCGACGAAAGGCAAAGAAAACGCGCCAGCAATTGTATTGCAAAGTCACGTGGATATGGTATGCGAAAAGAACAAAGGCACAGAACACGATTTTTTCAATGATCCTCTTGAACTCGAAATAGAAGGAGAGTGGATTAAAGCCAAAGGAACTACATTGGGGGCTGACAACGGCATCGGTATGGCCGCGGCTTTAGCAATTGCAGACGAAGATTTTGAGCACGGACCGATAGAGCTTCTCTTCACTGTGGATGAAGAAACAGGATTGACGGGAGCAAGCAACCTCGATAAGAATATGCTCCGTGGAAAATATATGATTAATCTCGACACTGAAGAAGACGGTATCTTTTATATCGGCTGCGCGGGCGGAATGGATACCGTAGGCGTTTTTGATATCCGGTACGAACCGGTAAACGGGGAATACGAATCCTACAGTCTATATGTCGGAGGATTGAAAGGCGGACATTCCGGTATGGAGATTTCCGAAAGGAGGGGAAACGCGATTAAAATTCTCGCTTATCTGATGGATCTATTACAGAAGCGCGACGTTAAAATTGCCTCGCTCAACGGCGGATCGAAAAGAAACGCAATTCCTAGAGAAGCAGAGGCAAATGTTTTGATTAAAAAAGATCTGTTAAGTGATATTGATAAAATAATTTCCCGGTACTTGTCGGAAGTAAAAAATGAAATAGGAGCAAACGCCTCGGACCTCGTAATTAAACTGGAAAAATCAAATGAAAAATACGCCGACGCATTTACTAACGAATTTGCGGGTAAAATTATCAATACGATTATTGCTTTGCCTCACGGGGTAGTTGAAATGAGTGAAAAAATTGACGGCTTGGTCGAAACGTCCACAAACCTGGCGACAGTTGTAACGGAAAACAATCAAATTAGAATCGGAACAAGTCAAAGAAGTTCGGTCGAGTCGGCTAAAAAGAAAATCGGCAGAACAGTAAAATCTGTTTTTGAACTGGCGGGAGCAAGAGTGGACGTAGTGGACGGATATCCTGCATGGCAGCCGAATTTCGATTCGGAATTGCTCAAAATAGCGTCAGAGGTTTATGAAAAGAATTTCAACAATAAACCGGAAATAAAAGTTGTTCATGCCGGACTCGAATGCGGCATTATAGGCGAAAAATATCCCGGACTCGATATGATTTCCGTAGGACCCACAATTACGGGAGCTCATTCGCCGGACGAAAAACTTAAAATAAGCGACGTGCCCAAATTTTTCGATTTGGTAAAAAAGATAATTACCGAAATTGCAAACAGGGAGTAGCAATGAAAAAAGAACTGAAATTGTACGACGTACCCAAAATCGAATCGATTCAGGATATGGCGCTCCGTTCCGGAAATGTTTATGCCGATAAACTTGCGCTGGAAGACCTTAACAATACGCCGATTTCGAAGTTGACATTTGATGAGTTAAAACTTAGCATATTAAAATTCGGAGCAGCTCTCAAAAAACTCGGCATTAAAGAAAGAACTCACATTGCTATCATAGGTGAAAACAGAGTTCAATGGGCGCTCGGTTATCTTACGTGCATGACGTTCAATTACGTGGTTGTGCCAATCGACAGAAATCTGACCGACAATGAAATATTCAATATACTGCATGAATCGGATTCCGAAGCCGTTATCTTTTCGGGTAACTACTCGAGCGTAATAGCCGAAGGAAAAAACGTTCTTAAGAAACTGAAATATTTCATTTGCATGGACGAGACCAAAGAAGACGAAGAATTTTTGTCGATGCCGGAATTGATAAATAAAGCCGAGCCGGCAAAAGAAAGCGATTTGCCAGAAATCGATCCGAACGCTTTGGCTGAAATTATTTTTACGTCGGGTTCTCTCGGAAGGGCAAAGGGCGTTATGCTTTCCCAAAAAAATCTTGCTTCGAATTTGATGGATATGGTGAGTATGATTTTAATAACAAAGGAAGACAGATTTTTATCCGTATTGCCAATGCATCATACTTATGAATGTACATGCGGAATGTTATGCCCTTTGTATGCCGGGGCTTCGGTTCACTATGCCAGGTCGTTAAAAACGGTTGTAGACGACCTTCAAAAAGTTAAAGCGACGATCCTGTTGGGAGTTCCGCTTCTGTACGATAAAATGTTTAAGAGAATTGTAAAGGGAATTAAGGAAGATAAAGTAAAATCTTTAATTGTCCCGCCGCTTTTGAAATTGTCAAATCTGTTTTTGTACGTAGGATTGAGTAAATTCAAAAAGATGATTTTTTCGGAGCTGCACGAGAAATTCGGAGGAGCAATCAGAATATTTATTGCCGGCGGAGCGGCGCCTGATCCGATGGTTGCAAAAGGATTGAGGGAATTCGGATTTAATTTCATACAGGGTTACGGTTTAACCGAAACCTCTCCGATCGTGGCTTTAAACCGTCTCGATAATTTCAAAGACGACGCGGCGGGATTGCCGTTGCCGCACGTGGAGATTACCATAAACCAACCCGACGAAAACGGCAGCGGCGAAATATGGGTAAAGGGTCCGAATGTTATAATAGGATATTATAAAAACGAAAAAGCCACTTCCGAAGCTTTTTTCGACGGATGGTTTAAAACCGGGGATGTCGGTTTTATCGACGACGACGGATTTCTGCATATTAACGGCAGAAAGAAAAACGTTATAATATCGAAAAGCGGTAAAAATGTTTATCCCGAAGAAATCGAGGACGTTCTCAACCGCAGTCCGTTTATACTCGAATCGATTGTCTACGGCGAAAAAGATCCCAAACAGGACGAAGTAATAGCCGCTCAGATAGTTGTGGACGCCGAGGCTTTTATTGAACTTTCGGAAAGTAAAGGAATCGATATAACGGACGACCTGATTAAAAAAGTAATCGCAGAAGAAGTTGAAAAAGCAAATAAAAACTTGCCGGCTTTTAAGCGAATCATCCGATTTCATATACGAGAACAGGAATTCGAAAAGACAACTACTCAAAAAATCAAAAGATTTCTTGTATTGAAAAATAACGACTAAAATAGGTTCGGATTTTTTCTTATAAAATCTACGGCGGCTTGAATCGAATCGAAATAACCGATTCTTACTCGGTGCCACGTACCTCTGCCGGGGATTACGGCTTTTATCACGAATGCGTTATGCCCGATTCTTTTCAGGCTGTTCGCAACGGATTCGGCTTTCCGTTTACTTCGCCAGGCAGATACCTGCACCGTATATTTACCGTCGGATTCGAAAATGAATTTGGAGACTTTTTTCTGGCTACTGTTTGCAGCTTCTTTAATTTCGAGCTTTTCTTCAACAACTTCCTGAGTGTCTGCCTCAAGCGGTTCGATTGGAGTAAGTACCGTTTCGCCGGTAAACAATCGCGAAGCATTTTCTTTAACTTTCTCCGGCACTACTCCCAGACGGTCGAGACAATATTCGTATACTTTTTTCATTACATTATTCGAGTCGATCGGAACGGAAGTGATGTCGGAAGGCAAAAGGCTTCTTAAATTATTATCCGTAATAAGTTTCATTTGTTTGTCGTAGTAGAGTCTTCCGATAATAGTGCCTCTGCCTGCGGGTATATCGAATAGAGTTTGGGTTTTAAGATAGATGACGTCAACCCCGTTAATTTTATGCGAAGCCGGAAAATATTCCATGTAAATTACGGTAATATTGTCCGATACTTTTTTTAACGAAGTTGTATCCACATAAATTTTATGGGTGTCCGTATCGGCAATATTGACCCATTTGCTTTCGAGCATTTGTCCGAACGACGTAGTTACCGCCAGTAAACAGATAAATAGTAATTGTCTCTTCATTTAATTGACATTATCGATTATATTTGGATAGTAATTTAAGGATTTCTGATGGAAGAAACATATCATAAATGGTATTCGCAATTTCTCAAAAGAGATTTGGAAATGCTGGTTTTTGGCGAGTTTGGAGAACCGGTAATTCTGTTCCCTCATAAAAAAGGCCGCTTTTACGATTGTAAAGACAACGGCATGATTTCGGCGCTCGAAGATTTAATCGTAAGCAGAAAAATAAAAGTCTATTGTCCCGATACGATTGACGAGGATAGCTGGTACAATTTCGAAGCGCACCCTTCGGAAAGAGTAAAGAAACACCTTCTGTACGAAAGTACTATAATCAAAGACGTAATCGAATTTACCAAATACGATACGGGAAAAGATCGTGTTATTTTGGGCGGCGTCGATCTCGGGGGTTATCATGCTCTGAATTTGTCGCTTAAACATCCCGAACTGGTTTCGGCTATGATTTCAGTTAACGGCTTTTACGATATCAAACAATTCATCATGGGATATTACGACGAAGATTGCTATTTCAATAACCCGTTCGACTATTTGCCGAATTTGACGGACAGAAAATATCTCGATCCGATCGAGAAGATTAAATTTATCTTCGGCGTTATCGAAGGCGATTTATCGATGCGCGAAAACCTCGAAATCTCTTCGATATTCAAATTGAAAAAAATCGGTCATCGTCTCGATATCAGGAACGACGTACCGAACGGTTGGGACGGATGGAATAAGTTGATGAATGAATATTTGAAACAATTATTTGATTAATTTGCAAATTTGACTTGATACTAATCGGTATAACGATTAATTTTGCAGAGCCAATTCAAAAAAGTGCCGAAGTGGCGGAATTGGTAGACGCGCTGGACTCAAAATCCAGTGGGGCTCACACCCCGTGCCGGTTCGACTCCGGCCTTCGGTACAAATATAAAACCCTTCCTATGTATTACGTTTATGCCATATCGAGTTTGAAAAGAAACTACATTTATGTTGGAATAACAAATAATCCTCAAAGAAGGCTTGAAGAACACAACAGAGGCAAAAATAGAACAACATCGCCTTACCGACCTTTTGAAATGATATATCTCGAAAAATGCAGCAACAGACAAAAGCAGTATAATTAGGATTGTTCGAAATTTTTTATAAAATAATAATATTATACTATTATCGGTTAATAAAAAAAATAGGATTACCTATATGAAAGTATTAATTACTTTTTTGTTGCTGTTCTGCGCTTCGGGTTTTTTAAATGTTTCGTCTGGAAACGAAATTCAAAAAAACCAATTGATTGTATTGACTGATATAGAAGCCGACCCCGACGATACTCAGTCATTGGTAAGGCTGCTGCTTTATTCAAACGAAATTGATATAAAAGGATTAATAGCTACAACTTCGTGCTGGCACACAGATAGGGTTAACCCGGAATCTATAAAACGAATTATAAACGGTTATGCAAAAGTACGCGACAATCTCTTATTACATGAAAAAGGTTTTCCCGAAGCGGAAAAATTATTGCAACTGGTTAAAAGCGGACTTCCGTTATATGGTATGTCGGGAGTCGGAGAAGGAAAAGATTCGGAAGGGTCGGATTGGATTATTAAAGTTTTGAAAGAAGACGATAAAAGGCCGCTCTGGATAGCCGTATGGGGAGGCGTAAATACACTTGCTCAGGCATTGTTTAAAATAAAAAATACACACTCGCAAGAAGATGCTGACAGATTGATTCGCAAGCTTAGGGTTTATACAATTTCTGACCAGGACGACAGCGGAATTTGGATCAGAAATAATTTCCCTGATCTGTTTTATATAGTTTCTCCAGGCGACGATTACGGCGCGGCTACATGGACGGGAATTAATTCGTATATAGAAGGAATTGACAACACAACTATCAGCAACGGTTGGTTAGCAGAAAACATTCAGCAAAATCACGGTCCTCTGGGCGCTCTCTATCCCGATGTCTCCTGGGGTATGGAAGGAGACACGCCTTCTTTTCTTTCGTTAATTCCGAATGGATTAAATAATCCCGAACACCCCGATTGGGGAGGCTGGGGAGGACGATATGAACTTTATATCCCTGATTTTTCTAAAATGAAAGACGGTAACTCTATCGTTACAATCGCGCCCGAAACACGTCCTATCTGGACAAACGCCTACGACAATTACATCCCTTATGTAAAAAATGAATACGGACGCACAGTAAAACCGGATACAAATGCTTTTTACGATTTCAAGGTTACTTTATGGCGTTGGCGCGACGAGATTCAAAATGATTTCGCTGCTCGAATGGATTGGTGCGTTAAATCTTATGCGGACGCCAATCACCCGCCGGAGCCGGTACTTTCGCATCCGGACTCAATTACTGTTAAATCAGGCGTAACTTTTAGTCTCGACGCTTTCAAAACATACGATCCCGACGGCGACAGCTTTAGCTTTCTGTGGTTCCATTATCCCGAAGCGAGTACTTACAAAACTCTTATCAAGGTAAACGGCGCTGAAAATTCGCATAACGTTGTCTTTACTGCTCCTTCGGTGGATAAACCGGAGACCGCTCATATAATTCTTAAGGTTACCGACAGGGGACGCCCTCCATTAACGCGTTATAAAAGGATTGTGGTTACAATTGTGCCGTAATTCAAAATAATTTTCTCTTTTTGGAATTTAGACGGATTCTTGCTAATTTTAACATCAAAATTTTTCAAAATAGGTAGATAAAAAATGGCTTTGAAAGAAGGAATTATCGTTCAGGTTATCGGTCCTGTTGTCGATATCGACTTTGAGGACGGACATTTACCCGAAATTTACAATGCAATTAAAATCCCAAGAACCAATCTGGAAGGCAAGGAAGACGAACTTATAGTCGAAGTTCAACAGCATTTGGGCGAAAGCCGCGTAAGAACCGTTGCAATGGATACTACGGACGGGCTTGTAAGGGGAATGAAAGCATACGATACCGGAAATCCGATTTCCGTTCCCGTCGGACCGGAAACTTTGGGACGATTGATTAACGTGATCGGCGAAGGAATTGACGGACTTGGCGAAATTAAATCAGAAAAGAAATACCCGATTCACCGACATGCGCCTAAATTCGAAAATCTTTCTACCAAACAGGAAATGTTCGAAACCGGCATTAAAGTTATCGACCTTTTAGAGCCTTATACAAAAGGCGGTAAAACCGGTTTGTTCGGAGGCGCCGGCGTCGGAAAAACGGTTATTATACAGGAATTAATTCATAATATTGCTAAACAGCACGGCGGATACTCTGTATTTGCAGGCGTTGGTGAAAGAACGCGCGAAGGCAACGATCTTTGGCTCGAAATGAAAGAATCAGGCGTATTGTCGAAAACGGCTCTTATTTTCGGTCAGATGAACGAACCTCCGGGAGCGCGTCTTAGAGTCGGATTGACGGGATTGACAATTGCAGAATATTTCCGCGACGAAGAAGGAAGAGACGTTCTCCTATTTATCGATAATATATTCCGTTTCACTCAGGCAGGATCGGAAGTTTCGGCGCTGTTGGGACGTATGCCCTCGGCGGTGGGATATCAGCCTAACCTGGCGACGGAAATGGGCGAATTGCAGGAACGAATTACTTCGACATCAAAAGGCTCTATTACGTCCGTTCAGGCAATCTATGTCCCAGCAGACGACCTTACAGACCCCGCTCCGGCTACGGCATTCTCGCACCTCGACGCTACTACGGTTTTGAGTCGTCAAATAGCGGAACTCGGTATTTATCCCGCAGTCGACCCGCTCGATTCCACTTCGAGAATTCTTCAGCCTGATATCGTCGGATGGGAACATTATAATGTGGCTCAGCAGGTAAAAGAAATTTTGCAGTCGTATAAAGATTTGCAGGATATAATTAATATTCTCGGTATGGATGAATTATCGGAAGAAGATAAAACAATTGTCAGACGCGCCAGAAGAATTCAAAGATTTCTCAGCCAGCCGTTCCACGTAGCGGAGCAATTTACAGGCACTCCCGGTAAATACGTGAAACTCGAGGATACAATCCGCAGCTTCAAAGAAATTCTGGAAGGAAAATACGACGACCTTCCCGAACAGGCGTTTCTTTATGTTGGTACGATTGAAGAAGCCGTTGAAAAAGCAAAAAGATTGCAAAAATGAAAGAATTCGAGCTCGAAATAATTACGCCTTCGAAAGTGGCGTATAAAGGAAAGGTAAATGCCGTAACAGTTCCCGGAACGTTGGGCAGTTTCCAGATACTGTTTAATCACGCTCCTCTTCTGAGTTCTTTCGAAATAGGACGCATTAAAGTCAAGCAAGGAGAAACTACTTCCGAATTTACAACCGGAGGCGGTACTGTGGAAGTTCTTGATAATCGAGTTCTTATTCTTGCCGATAGTTTCGAATCGAAGGAAGAGATTGACGTAGAAAGAGCGAAAAGCGCATATCAAAGGGCAAAGGAGAGATTGAGCAGTCATTCCAAAGATATCGACATATCCAGAGCGGAAGCCGCATTGGCGCGCGCCATTAACAGACTTAAATTTACGGGAAATCTATAAAAAAAGGTCATCTCCTGTAAAGAGATGACCTTTTAAAGTTAATACTTGCCTTTATTATTTAACAGAATCGAATCTTTTAGCTACTTCGTCCCAATTTACGACGTTCCACCAATTAGTGATGTATTCCGGTCTGCGGTTCTGATATTTCAGGTAGTAGGCATGTTCCCATACGTCCAGCCCCATTACAGGGAAACCCTGAACTTCGGCTACATCCATTAACGGATTGTCCTGATTGGGCGTCGATGTTACGACGAGTTTGCCGTTGCTCAATACTAACCAGGCCCAGCCGGATCCGAAACGCGTCGCAGCCGCATTGTTGAATGTTTCTTTGAATTTTTCGAACGAGTCGAAAGTTCCGTTAATTGCGTCTGCCAGAGCGCCCGTGGGCTCGCCCCCTTTATTCGGTCCCATTATCTGCCAGAACATCGAATGGTTATAATGTCCGCCGCCGTTATTGCGAATGGCAACCGGAAGTTTGGAAACTGTTTTGAATAACTCTTCGAGAGATTTACCCTCGTATTCCGTCCCTTCTACGGCTTTGTTGAGGTTATTTACATAGCCCGCATGATGTTTGTCGTGATGTATTTCCATTGTGCGCGCATCTATATACGGTTCCAAAGCGTCGAAGGCGTATGGCAATGCCGGTAATTCGAATTTACTCATAATATTTTTACTCCTGTTGTTAATGATATTATTATTTGAAAAATTATCAAATTTATTTATGATTGGCGTTAAGGAAAAGATTCCCAGCGCCGAAAGAAATTTTCTTCGTTCCATTATAACCCTCTGAATTTACACTCCGAACGATTCGCCGCAGCCGCAGGTTTTCTTTGCATTCGGATTATTGAAAACAAATCCTCTGCCGTTCAAACCGTCGCTGAAATCGAGCACAGTGCCGCTCAGATAAAAGAGGCTTTTGCCGTCTATGTATAATTTCAAGCCGCCTTTTTCGATAACTGCGTCGCCTTCTTTCGGTTCGGCGTCGAATCCGAGTTGATAAGTCAAGCCTGAACAGCCTCCGCCTTTAACTCCGACACGGAGTCCGTGCGTATCCGGAATATTATTTTCCTTTTTAAGTCTGTTAACCTCATTGATGGCTTTTTCAGTTATATCTATTTCCGATTTAATGTTTGTTTCGGTAGTCATATTAGAAACCCTTTCTAATTTCATGCTGCTGTATCTGTAACATTATCAGACGGCAAAAAATTCAAAAACCAGGCGTTATTGGAAATTTTTTTCAAAATATTTTCGCCTACGAGATAATCCGCAAAATCGTAGGCTAATTTTTCCGACTCGGTGTAAGAAAGCTTTTTGCCTTTCGATTCGAAGTATGCTTTTATAGCGTATTGTAAATCTCTGAGGAATATATTCGATTTCTCTTCGATCGGATATTTGCCTTTCATAAAATTGAGAAATATTACTTTCGAGTTCTTCAATTCGTCCAGACAATTCATATTAACTCCTTAAAAATTTAATAATTATCGAGCCGTAAACTAAAAAAATGATGCGAATAAAAAAAGAAGTTAAATTTATCCTAATTTTTTTATAATTTTGTGTAATATGTTATTTTCAAAATAGATTAAACACCAAAATATATAAATAGGTTCATAGTAAGATGGGGGAGATTCAAGAATTAACTATTTCTAACAACAATAGTTGGAGTAACTATGGTAAGTAGTATATTTTGGCTTGTTCCCGTTTCCTCTATTCTGGCTCTCGGATTCGCCTGGTTTTTCTTTTCACAAATGATGAAAGAAAGCGAAGGCACCGACAAAATGAAAAGCATAGCTTCTTATGTGCGTGAGGGAGCTATGGCATATCTGAGACAACAGTATAAAGTTGTCGGAATCTTTTTCCTCGTTATAATGGTAATCTTTTTGATTCTTGCATATGGTTTCAATGTGCAGAATCCATGGGTTCCTTTTGCGTTTATCACGGGCGGTTTCTTCTCGGGTTTGTCCGGATTTTTCGGAATGAAAACCGCTACATACGCATCTGCGCGTACGGCTAATGCCGCAAAGGAATCATTAAATAAAGGGCTTCGCGTTGCATTCAGAAGCGGCGCGGTAATGGGACTTGTAGTAGTCGGTCTCGGTTTGCTCGACATTTCAATCTGGTTCCTGATCTTAAATGCAGTCTATCCGGCTGCTACCGACGCTCATAATTTGGTAGTTGTAACGACTACAATGTTGACTTTCGGAATGGGAGCTTCCACACAGGCGCTTTTTGCAAGAGTGGGAGGCGGTATTTTTACAAAAGCTGCAGACGTAGGCGCCGACCTTGTCGGTAAAGTAGAAGCCGGAATTCCGGAAGACGATCCGCGGAATCCAGCAACAATTGCCGATAACGTAGGCGACAATGTTGGAGACGTGGCCGGAATGGGCGCAGACCTTTATGAATCGTATTGCGGTTCGATTCTGGCTACCGCGGCTCTTGGAGCGGCTGCATTCATAGACGCCCCTGATTTACAAATGAAAGCTGTTTTGGCGCCGATGCTCGTAGCGGCAGTCGGTATTATTCTTTCGATTGTCGGTATTTTTGTCGTAAGAACTAAAGAAGACGCAACGCAAAAAGATTTATTGAATTCGTTATCGCGCGGTATTAATTTCAGCTCGGTTCTTATAGTTGTTTTTTCGCTTGTTATTGTAAAATTACTCGGACTTGAAAATGCATGGGGCATCTGGGGTTCGATCGTTACTGGTCTCGTTACGGGTATTGTTATAGGAAAAGCAACCGAATATTATACATCGCATTCGTATAAACCGACTCAGAAGATAGCCGATTCTGCTCAAACCGGTCCCGCTACGGTTATCATTTCCGGTTTAGGCGTAGGAATGTTATCGACTGCAATTCCTGTTCTTGCCGTAGCGGTCGGTATTATTCTAGCATTCTTGTTTGCCACAGGATTTGACATAACAAATATTAATATGGGACTTTACGGCATCGGTATTGCCGCAGTCGGAATGCTTTCGACGCTCGGTATTACACTTGCAACCGACGCATACGGACCGATTGCAGATAATGCGGGCGGTAATGCGGAAATGAGCGGTCTCGGTCCAGAAGTTCGTAAAAGAACCGACGCGCTGGACGCTCTCGGAAATACAACCGCGGCTACGGGAAAAGGCTTTGCTATCGGATCGGCTGCACTGACTGCTCTGGCTCTGTTGGCTTCCTACGTTGAAGAAGTTAAAATCGGTTTGATTAGAGCCGGTCAAACAGTTCTCGAAATCGGCGGCGAAACAATAGAGACGCAAAGAGCTTCAATAATGGATTTTATGAATTATTACAACATCAATCTGATGAATCCGAATGTTTTGATAGGAGTATTTATCGGTTCGATGATGGCGTTTATGTTCTGCGGTCTTACAATGAACGCAGTCGGCAGGGCGGCAGGTAAAATGGTCGACGAAGTGCGCCGTCAATTCAGAGAAATCAAAGGCATTCTCGAAGGCAAAGCCGAACCTGATTATGCAAGCTGCGTTGCAATATCGACTAAAGGAGCTCAACACGAAATGGTGCTTCCGTCGATGCTCGCCATCCTTGCTCCGATTGTAACCGGTATTATTTTCGGCGTATCCGGCGTTATGGGATTATTGGTCGGCGGTCTCGGCGCGGGATTCGTGCTCGCAATTTTCATGGCTAATTCCGGCGGCGCATGGGATAACGCAAAGAAATATATCGAGGAAGGACATCTCGGCGGTAAAGGTTCCGAAGCTCACAAAGCCGCTGTTATCGGCGATACCGTAGGCGATCCTTTCAAAGATACTTCCGGTCCCAGCCTTAACATTCTTATTAAATTAATGAGCATGGTTGCCATCGTAATGTCGGGATTTACCGTAGTATTTCACATTCTTTAAGAAATAAAATATTCTTTTTATCAAGGGGCGGTTCTCTCTATTAAGAGTACCGCCTTTTTTATGCGTTAACGTGCAATATCTAAACGGAGGAAAATAAAATGTCGAAAAACCGGAAAAATGGTTATCGATTATTCGTAGGGAAATACGTCAATCCGACCGAAAAACCGTTGCTGTCGTGACCGGGATTGCGTTCCGAACCGTAATAATTTCCGTTTGAAAAGTGCGCGTGCCAGATTCCGACGACGAACATAAATGAATTGTAAATCTTAAATTCGGCTCCGATGCCGTACTTTGGGCAACCGTTGAGACGAGTCCCTTCCCGCATGTCGCCGAAAAAGCCCGACGGTTTCGGAAAATTATCCGCAAAATAGATCAATCCCACTCCGCTTGAGAAAAAGAATTTGAAACTGTCTCGGTAGTAAGGATAGAATCTGAAAAATGGTCTTATGCCGAAGCCGGAAGTATTATTTATATTATCGGAAACATGCGCTTGAGTTATTTCTATTCCAACGGACATATATTTTCTCAACATGAAATTAATGCCAACATTGGAGTGAAAAAGATCGGAAAAGCTGCCGTAATACCCTTTGGTATATCCGAAATCTCCGTAAATGCTTAATTTATGCGTAAGGGTTGAATCAACGCTTGTAAAAATCAAAACTGCGCCTGCCGCAACAGCGGGCAATATGATTCCGTTTGCAGTATGTAATGAAACCGGACTGACACCGAGAGGATTCTGATACCATTTAGTGAAGGGCGGTAATTTGCCGAATTCCTGTGCGGAAGTATTATTAATAACACAAAACGACAGAACGAGAATAAATATAAATTTTCTATTCAAGATATAAAACCGTCGGTTTGGTTAATAAACCATGATGAATCGGAGTTGTCCCTTGTTTCTTAAATAGGGAAGATATCTGTTACATAATAATTGTTAGATCCGAATATTATCAGATGCCGAGTATAACCAGGCAGCTTTTTGCAAAATCTACCACCGGCTGGAAGTAAATACCGAATAAAATAACCGGAACGGCAAGTGCCAGCACAATTACTGTTTCGATCAAATTCGGTTTAATAGCCGGAGTGTCGGGTTCCGGTTTAACCAGATACATATGCTTAAGTACGCGGACGTAGTAGTAAAGCGAAACAACGGTGTTGAGAAGCGCAATTACGGCGACTGCAATCATCTTGGCGTCTACCAACGCGATAAAAAGATAGAGTTTGCCGATAAATCCCGCTGTAGGAGGTATGCCCGTAAGCGATACAAGAAAAATTGCCAGCGACACGCTCAAAAGAGGAGAAGTGTATCCCAATCCGTTGTAGGAATTGATATCCTCTGTGCCTATTTTATTGGCAATCAACATGACGACGAGAAAAGCGCCGAGATTCATTATCAGATAAAACGCAAAATAGATTAATACGGCGAGTAAACCCTGATTGGAAAATACGAGTACGCCTAGCAGCATGTAGCCGGCATGTGCTATACTCGAATAAGCCAGCATTCTTTTGAGATTATCCTGCCAGAGAGCGGAAAAGTTACCCAGGGTCATTGTAAGGATTGAGATTACTATAAGCACGGATTGCCAATCGAAAACGTTAATCAGATTCCATGCGCCGCTTGCATCGGTATAAGAAACGAATGTTGTTTTTATAAAACGGATTAAAAGCGCGAAGCCTGCGGCTTTGCTTGCAACCGACAGAAAAGCTGTAATTGTTACGGGTGCGCCTTCGTAAACGTCCGGAGTCCAGAAATGGAAAGGCGCCGAAGAAATTTTATATCCGATACCGGCAAATATCAAGATTACCGCAAATGATAACGTTAAGAGATTGATGTTCGGTCCCTGTATGAGAGAATTAATTACATAAAGGTTCGTGCTGCCTGTCATACCGTATAAAATTGAAATGCCGAACAACATTAAGCCTGACGAAACGGCTCCGTATATCAAATATTTCAGCGAAGCTTCGCTGTTTCGTTCTCTCAATTTCAAAAAGCCTGCAAGAACATAGGAAGATAACGACAGGAGTTCCATTGACAAATAAATCAGAATTAAATCGGAAGCGGAAATCATGAAAAACATTCCGATAATCATACCGTAAATCAAAGCATAATATTCGCCGATTCTTTTTTCGGCTTCTTTTAATTCGACCGATGAAAACGAAAATAATACTATGAACAATGACGACAAAAGAACGAGCAGTTTGAAAAAGTGCCCGAAAGAATCGACTGCCACAAGACCGTAATTCCTGATTGTGCCGTTGAAAATAAAAGCAAAACCGGAAGAATCGAAATTGAATAATAAAATGAAGAAGGAAACAATGATTCCGGCAAGGGCAATAAATTTAACCGGCGCTTTATTATTATGATATATCAAATCGGCTGCAATCAGAATTACAAATACAACCGAAAGAACCAGTTCAGGTAAAATTAAATTTAACGATTGATATAAATTTGTCATTTCCATCAATGTTTAAAACCCGCTTAATGTGGTCGAAACGTTAGAATGAATAAAATTAACCAGAGTATTTACGGATGTATTCATAATGTCGAGCATTGCCGAAGGATAAACTCCCAGGAAAATAATTATCAAAGAAAGAGGCACGAACATAATGTATTCGCGTTTATCCAGATCGGGCAGCGAAGCCCATTTTTCGTTCAACGGTCCCAGGAAAATTCTTTGCAATGTCCAGAGCATATAACCGGCGCCGAGCAGAATTCCGAGCGTGGAAATAATCGTAAGTATTCGAATTAAATCGACGCTGAAAGCGCCTACGAATACAAGCGCCTCGGAAATAAATCCGCTCAATCCGGGCAGTCCGATTGCGGCAAAGAACGCCACTGTCACAAATCCGGAATAGACCGGCATTTGAGCGGCAAGTCCGCCGAAATCGTAAATGCCGCGTGTGTGAGCTCTGTCGTATACAACGCCTACAATCAAGAAGAGCATTGCCGTAATTGTACCGTGATTGAACATCTGTAGAATAGCGCCGTTAATTCCTGTCGAAGTCAACGATGCCATTCCGAGCAATACATAACCCATGTGAGAAATCGAAGAATAAGCTATTAACTTTTTGAAGTCCTTTTGCGCCAATGCAACGAGAGCTCCGTAAATAATATTTATCATTCCGAAGAGGGCAATATACCAGATCAAATCTTTAGTTATTTCCGGAAAGATCGGGTAGCTGATTCTCAAAATACCGTATGTGCCCATCTTCAAGAGAACGCCGGCAAGGATAACCGAAATAGGCGTAGGCGCTTCTACGTGAGCGTCGGGCAGCCACGTGTGGAAGGGGAACATCGGTATTTTTATCGCAAAACCGACAAACAACGCCAGATAAGCTATGAATCTCAGATTATGCGGATTGAAAGGAGAGAGAATGCCGTCCGGCGTAAAATTGCTTTGATTCATCAATGCCAGCAAGTTGAAAGTGAAAACTTTCGATCCGTCAGCCAATGTTTCGGTTGCGCTGAAATAGAGACCTATCATAACAAGGAGCATGAAGACGCTGCCGAACAATGTATAGATAAAGAACTTAATAGCCGCATATTCTTTTCGGGGACCGCCCCAGATGCCGATCAAAAAGTACATCGGTAAAAGCATCAATTCCCAGAAAATGTAGAATAAAAAGAAATCGAGCGCGACAAAAACACCCATCATACCGGTGTCGAGCAGTAAAAAGAGCGCGAAATAACCTTTGACCGATTTTTCGATGTTCCAGGAAGAAATTGTAGCGATAAATGAAATGATCGCGGTCAAAAGAACCATCGGCATACTAATTCCGTCGATGCCGAGGAAATAGTCGATTTTAACGGTTCCGAGCCATGAAATTCCTGTTATTTCAATCCATCTGAATTTTTCTATGAATTGGAAAGATTTCTCTTCGAACACTCCCGCTGCCGAATAATTGTAATTGCTCAGGAGAATAATTGCCAGCACAACCTGCAGAGCGGTTATTGCCAAAGTCGTATAGCGAATGGAATTTTGTTTATCCTTTGGCAAAAAGAGTATTATTATCATCCCGGCAATCGGGAGAAATGTTATTAATGAAAGTATCGGAAATCCCACCATATCTAATAACCTGTTTTTTTAATTTTTAATTAATCAGTAATCTAAAACGGTTTAAAGAAAAACAATAAAATTATTACCGAGAATACCACCAGTACAACATAAGTCTGAACTTTGCCTGTCTGAAGTTTCTTGAAAGTCAATCCGAGGAAACCGCTGAAGAAAGCGGAAAAATTTACCAACCCGTCTACGACGTATGTATCGAAAAGTCCGCTTAGTTTTGATACGAAACGGGTAACATAAGCCGAACCGTTTACAATTCCGTCGACTATATTATTGTCGAACCAGGCGAGCGCTTTGCTGAAATTCAATGTTTGACCGATAAACGTGGCTTCGTAGAGTTCGTCGATATACCATTTGTTTAGCGAAAAATTGTAAACCGGTTTTATTTTCTCGGTCAACTTGTCAACGTCAATCTTACGCCATTGATAGAAAACAAAAGCAATAAGAATTCCCAATCCGCCGAGCAACAACGACATTATCATTGCGGGATAATGAGCCCAGTGCATTGTCTCCGTATATAATTCCGAATTAACGATTTCGGAATGACCGTGAGCCTCGGTTTCCGCGGGAATCATAAAATCAAAACGGGTTGTATGCGGCGTTACCTGTTCCGGAGTTTTCACCCAGTTTCCCAAGAACCATCCGGCATCCGGAGCAAAAGGATTGGGCGTATAGAAAATGAAAATGGACAGAACGGCTAGAACTACGAGCGGCGCTGCCATTACGAAAGGAGATTCGTGCGCGTGATCGTATTTATGCCTGTCGCGCGGCTCGCCGTGAAAAGTTAAGATTACCAGTCTGAACATATAGAATGCCGTTAAAGCCGCTACTGTAAACCCGAAGAAAGGAATTAACCAGTGACCTGTCAATTTGCCGAATACGAGCGTACCGGCAAGAATTCCGTCTTTGCTTAAAAATCCCGATGTTAAAGGCACTCCCGAAATTGCAAGCGTGGAGATTAAAAACGTAATGTAAGTAATCGGCATTTTTTTACGGAGTCCGCCCATATGGCGAATATCCTGCTCGTGATGCATGGCGTGAATAACGGAGCCTGAACCGAGGAACAAACATGCCTTGAAAAACGCATGAGTAACGAGATGGAAAAAGGCGAATGCATAAGCGCCAACGCCGAGCGACATTATCATATAGCCGAGCTGAGAAATCGTCGAATAAGCCAGAACTTTTTTAATGTCGTTTTGAGTTATTGCAATTGTGGCTGCTATAAAGGCTGTAAACGCGCCGATTACTGCAATTACAAGCATTGCGTCGGCGGTTAACATCACAAATATCCTGGTAACGAGATAAACGCCCGCTGCAACCATCGTAGCGGCATGTATCAACGCGCTCACGGGTGTAGGGCCCTCCATTGCGTCGGGAAGCCACACATGCAGAGGGAACTGAGCGGATTTGCCGACTGCGCCCATAAACACTAAGATTCCAGCGGCTGTAAGCCAAGCTTCGCTGCCGAAGGGCAAAATGCCCGAAGAAATTTGTGAAAAGATCGAGTCGAACGAGAACGTTTTATAATTGAAAAAGAGTATCAAAATTCCAAGGAACATACCGATATCGCCGACGCGATTGACGATAAAAGCCTTTTTGGAAGCGTCGGCCGCCGATTTCTTTTCGAACCAGAACCCGATTAACAAATAAGACGACAGACCGACAAGTTCCCAGAAGATGTACATCATCAGAATATTGTCCGTAAGCACTATGCCGAGCATAGAGAAAGTAAAAATTCCGAGATAAGCAAAGTAGCGCGTGTATCTCTTGTCGCCGCGCATATATTCGATTGAATAAAGATGCACCAGGGAACTGATAAGATTGACCACGAACAACATTATTACGGTAAGATTGTCGATCTTAATTCCGAGTTCGATGTTCACATTGCCCGAAAGGGGAGCGGCTCCGAACGTTATCCATGTGAATTTCGAAATGATATCCGAATCTATAAAATAAGCCAACTTACCGTACATTACGATTATCGATAATAACAACGCTCCGAAGAGAATGCCAACTTCGAAAAGATAAAGTTTGGGAATCTTTTTACCGAAAAAGATAAGGGTTGTAAAACCGAGCAACGGCAAAAAGAGTATAATTACCGATAGATTTACTAATAAAGATTCTGTCATAATCATTCTTTTAATTTGTCGATTTCGTCTACGTTTACATTTGAAAATGTTTTATAGATATTCAAAACAATAGCCAGAGCGATTGCAGCTTCGGCCGCTGCCAGTATAATTATAAAGAGAGCGATTACCTGTCCGCTCAATCCGAAATTTCCGTAACGGGCAAAAGCCACAAAGTTTATATTGGCGGCGTTAAGTATCAATTCAATACCCATTAAAACCATGACGGCATTCTTACGCGTGACGATGCCGTAAATACCGAGCGTGAATAAAATTGCGCTTACTACCAAAAAATGTGTTAAACCTACGTGCATATAATTTACCAAATATTAATTGTTTTCTTCCGATTCTTCTCTGCGAGCTATCGAAGCCGCGCCGATAAGGGCTACAAGCAGAAGTATAGCCAGCAATTCGAATATCAATACGTAATTTGTAATCAGAATTTTGCCCAGACCGAAAATTGTTGTCGAAGGAATTTGAGCGTCGTAAGTTTTCCAGTCCGTCCAAGTCATAACAGCCCAGAGAATTCCCAACAAAACTCCGCTGCTTATTGCAGCCGGCAAAAGGTGAACCGCGCCGGTTCTGATATCGACGCTTGTTATTTTATTCGTTAGCATTACGCCGAAGAGCAACAGAATTAAAATTCCGCCGACGTAGACCATTATTTGCACAACCGCCAGAAAGTCGGCGCCGAGAAGGACATAAATTCCCGATATGCCGAATAAAGTTAATAACAGGCTGTAAGCCGAGTAGACAATATTCCGCGTCGTAACGACAATGAAAGCCGAAGCGACGGTAATAATGGCGAACAAGTAAAATATAATGTCGAAATAACTCATATCAACTCGGATTTTTGTCTTCTTTTTGTTTTGCTGCAGCGGCTTTCTGGGCTTCTTTTTCAGCCTGAAACTTTTCGAAATTAGCTTTCTTTTCTGCAGCTTCTTCTTCAGTTAAGTTCGAAAAATGATAAACCAAATTGCGTCTGTCGTATTCCGAAAATTCATATACGTCCGTCATATAAATACATTCCGTGGGGCAGGGAAAAACGCACAACTGACAGTAACAACATTTTGCAAAGTCGATGTCGAACTGCGTAACCCACAATGCTTTTTTCTTCCCGTTGGAAGTCGTCCCCAGATCTTCGCCCGGAACGGCTTTTACGGTCTCGATCGTAATACAACTCACGGGACAAGCTCTAGAACATTGGTCGCATCCGATACAGTCGTCAATATTTACATAAAGTCGGTTTCTTACTCGTTCGGGAAGAGGAACTTTTACGTCCGGATATTGGATTGTAACGGCGGGCGTGAAAAGATGTTTTAAAGTAATTTTCATTCCCACCAGCACGGTATAAAGCGCTTGCCATGTATTTTTCAAATATTCTTTCATTACCCGATCGCTTTGTTTATAGTAATGTGACTATTCCTACAATTATTAAATTTGCCACGGCATAAGGTATAAGATATTTCCAGCATACGGTCATCAATTGGTCGACGCGCAAACGAGGCAGCGTCCACCTCAACCACATCTGAACGAACACAAAGAATAAAGTTTTTGACACGAACCAGAATAATTGTTCAAACGGAACGAGCCATTCGGCTCCCAGCGTGTTGCCCAGGTATCCGAAAGGCGATTGATATCCGCCTAAAAACAGGATGGATACGATAGCCGAAACGGCGAACATATTGGCGTATTCCGAAAGCATAAACATACCCCATTTCATGCCTGAATATTCCGTGAAATATCCCGCAACCAGTTCCGATTCGGCTTCGGGAATGTCGAAAGGAGTACGATTGACTTCAGCCAATGTGCTGATAAACATAATTATAAACGCCACAAACATGAAAGGAATCAAAATAAACTTAGTTATGCCGAATTCCGGTCCTCCGAAAAGATTCCAATTCCAGAAATAAGCGGTTTGCTGTTGACTAATTTTATCGAGGCTGAGAGTTCCCGTATACATAACCATCGTAAGTACGACTAAAGCCGTCGGAATTTCATAACTTACTATCTGTGCTGCAGAACGCATCGCTCCGAGCAATGAATATTTATTGTTGGAAGACCATCCCGCCATTAAAATTCCCGCTACAACGAGCGAGGATATAGCGATTATATAAAATAAGCCTACTTCGATTTCGCTTCCTATGATTGCGCTTGAAAAGGGGATAGCGGCAAAAGCGGCAAAAGAACCTGCAAAGACGAGCACCGGCGCTATATTGAACAATTTCTTGTCGGCTTCTGCGGCAATTGTGTCTTCTTTTTGAATCATCTTGAGCATGTCGGCAATCGTCTGAAGCCACCCGTGCCAGCCGGTACGCATCGGTCCCAATCTGTCCTGCATATGCGCCGATACTTTACGCTCGAGCCAGATAGCAAATAATGCATAGAGCAGAATGATGGTTAAGGGTACAAGTGCGACAATCAATGTCGATATAATGGCATTTCCGGTTAAATTGTAGAGCGCTTGATACATTATCTGTCCACCTCGCCTAATACTATATCAATACTGCCTAAAATTGCGATAACATCCGCAACCAGATGTCCTTTGCAGAGTTCGCCGAGCACTTCCAGATTGACGAAGGAAGGAGCTCTAACTTTGACTCTGAACGGATTTGTAGAGCCGTCGCTTATAATGAAATAGCCGAGTTCGCCTCTCGGATTTTCTACTCGCTGATAAACCGTTCCGACCGGAGGCTTGATTCTGCGCGGGATAGCCGATTGAACGTCGCCTTCGGGGATTTTGTCGATTGCCTGCTCGATAATTCGGAGACTCTGTTCCATTTCGAGCACGCGCACATAGTATCTGTCCCAGCAGTCGCCCACAGTCCCCATCAGTCCCTGCCCGACGGGAACGTCGAATTCGAATCTGTCGTAGATCGAATACGGTTCGTCCTTGCGTAAATCGAACGCAAGTCCGCTTCCTCTGAGACTAGGACCTGTAACGCCGTAATTTATAGCGGTATCGAGAGGCAGCACGCCGATGTTGGCTGTCCTTTCGATAAAAATTTTATTGTACGAGAGTAAATCGTTGAGCTCTTTTATTGTCGGTCTGAATTCTTTTATAAATTCTTTTGTAAGCCGCACAAAGTCGGGATGGATATCGTGCGAGAGACCGCCTACCCACATATAATTATAGAGTAGTCGCGCGCCGCATGTCATTTCGAAAAGGCTTAGAATTTTTTCGCGGTCGCGGAAACAGTAGAGAAAGGGTGTAAAAGCTCCGATATCGAGTCCGAATGTTCCGATAGCAACCAGGTGCGAAGCAATTCTTTGGAGTTCGCCCATAATGACGCGAATATATTCAACTCTTTCGGGCACTTCGATACCGAGTAATTTTTCGACTGCAATCACATAACCGAAATTATTGTACATCGAAGCAAGATAGTCCATGCGGTCGGTATACGGAATTACCTGAGGATAAGTCATTGCTTCGGCGTGTTTTTCGAAGCATCTGTGCAGGTAACCGATATGCGGTTTTACGTCAACGATTAGTTCGCCTTCGAGTTCGAGTTCGAGTCTGAGCACACCGTGAGTGGAAGGGTGCTGCGGACCCATATTCAATATCATGGTTTCGGTTTTCAGAGCCATATTCTGTCAGTTTTATTGTTAATAAGGAACTTTCATTCCTTGATAAAATTCAGGATTCTTATAGTCTTTTCTTAGGGGATAACCGGCGTCCCAGTCGTAAGGCATCAGAATTCTGCGCAGATCCGGATGATTATTAAAGATTATCCCTAACATATCGTAAGCTTCCCGTTCGTGCCAATTAGCGGTTTTCCAAACGGATTCAACTGATTCGACCCGGGGTTCTTCCCGAGGTGTTGATGTTTTGAGTGTGATTTTGTGTTTGTGTTCAATTGAATAGAGATGGTAATAAACGCTTAAAGTGCCGCCTTTAATTATTTCGCCGCCGTCTTCGTCTTTAACTTTTTCGCCGTTTGCGTCGTCTACTCCGGATAAGTTCATTAAACTGTCGAACTTTAGTTCTTCATTATCTCTCAGGAAAAGGCAAACTTTATCGACTGAAGACGGGGTAACGGAGATAATCGGCTCGGTCGGTTGCTCCTTCTCGATACCGAGTATATCGTCGCCGAACTGATTCTTTAAGACATCGAAAATTTCTTCCGGATTTTTCATGCTCGCTTCTTGGTTAATGATTCGTGTCTGATTTTTTCCTGTAATTTAAGCAAACCTTCCAGCAGCGCTTCAGGACGGGGAGGGCATCCCGGCACATAAACGTCGACGGGAATTACGCGGTCGACTCCTTTCAAAACGTGATAACCGTGATCCCAGTACGGTCCGCCGCAGTTGGCGCAGCTTCCCATCGAAATAATATATTTCGGTTCGGGCATTTGCTCGTAAAGGCGTTTGATGCGAGTAGCCATTTTGAGCGTAACGGTGCCGGAGATAATAATAGCGTCTGCCTGACGGGGAGTGTTTCTTGGAATAACGCCGAAACGGTCGAAATCGTAGTGGGACGCGGAAGTAGCCATCATTTCAATTGCGCAACAGGCAAGACCGAAGCCCAATTGCCAGATAGAAGACAGACGCGCCCAGTTGAATAAATCTTCTACTTTTGTTATTACAATATTTCCGTCAGAAAATTCTTTATCTAATATACCCATGGTCAGTCGTTCTTATTTTTCAGGATTTCGTTGAGTCTAGGCGGTTTGGGTTTGGGACGAGCCCATTCGAGGTCGCCTTTGCGCCATTCGTAAGCCATACCTAGAACGAGCAGCAACAAAAATATAATTCCTACAAGGAAACCGTAGAAGCCCAGATCCTTGTAAACCAGCGCCCAGGGAAAGAGTAAAACAACTTCGACGTCGAATATTAGAAATATAAGAGCTACGACGTAAAAGCGGATATTAAATTTAACCCATGGCGAGCCTTCAGGATTTTCACCGCATTCGTAGATTTTCAATTTCTCGAAAGTCGGTCGGTTAGGCCTGACGATTTTTGCCACAAACAATGTTATTATTACAAAGATTGCGGCAAATAAAATAAATATGAGAATTTTTCCGAATTCAGTAAGCATTAGTCTTCAAAAAATTTGTGAGCAAAATAATACTTCGATGTATGATTGTCAAGAAATCGGATATCAAATTCTTCTATCTCATTTAATTTTTTTTCAATTGCAATTTTGATTTGTCTTCTATCGAGTAATTATTAAATTAGTTATGCTAATAAAAATAAACAGGAGAGATAAAGTGGTAATAGCTGTTCCAAAAGAGATAATGGCGGGCGAGAACAGAGTGGCGCTAATTCCCGATGTAGCTTCCCGGCTTATTAAAAAAGGATTCAAAGTGATCGTCGAGAGCGGAGCGGGAATGCGAGCAGGCTTTCCGGACGAAAAGTATAAAGAAGCCGGAGCCGGACTGATCGACAATCTCGAGTCACTCTATTCTCAGGCGGATATAGTAGTTAAAGTTCAACGGCCCGTCGAGCATCCCGAAAAGGGAAAACACGAACTCGAATTAATGAAAAAGGGAACCCTCTTAATTTCGTTTTTCTATTCGCTCCATTTTCCCGAAGTAGCAAAAAAAGCGGCAGAACTCGGAATTAACGTAATATCGATGGACGCCATACCGAGGACTACATTGGCTCAGCGTATGGACGCTCTCAGTTCGCAGGCAAACATCGCCGGCTATAAAAGCGTTATACTGGCTGCAAATCATCTGCATAAAATATTCCCGATGATGATGACTGCCGCAGGAACGATATCGCCTGCCAAAGTAGTTATAATGGGAGCCGGTGTGGCGGGACTATCCGCGCTCGGAACCGCAAAACGCCTGGGCGCCGTCGTAGAAGTATCCGACGTACGACCTCAGGTTAAAGAAGAAGTTCAGAGTTTAGGCGGCAAATTTATCGAAGTCCCGACAGACGAATCGATGCAGGACTCCGGCGGATATGCCAAAGAACAATCGGAAGAATTTCTCAGAAAGCAAAAAGAATTGATCTTCAAACATATAACCGAGGCGGACATAGTTATTACAACCGCTCTCATACCGGGTAAAAAAGCTCCGACTTTAGTGACGGAAGAGATGGTTAAAAATATGCGCCCCGGTTCCGTGGTTCTCGATATGGCAGTCGAATTCGGAGGCAATTGCGAAATAAGCGAAAAAGGAAAAACCGTTGTCAAGTACGACGTGACGATTATCGGGGAATCGAATTTGCCGAGCCTGGTGCCGTATCACGCCAGCGAAATGTATTCAAAGAATCTGTTGAATCTGATCGATTATACGAGCAAGGAAGGGCAATTCAATCATAATATGGAAGACGAAATAATTGGCGGCGCGACTATCGTTAAGGACGGTCAGGTTGTGCACGAAAGAACAAAGGCATTAATTCAATAATTAAATAAGAGGTTACAATAATGGAAAGTTTAGGTTTATTAATGCTGATTTATGTTTTTGTATTGGCGATATTCGTCGGCTTCGAATTGATTACAAAAGTTCCGCCGACGCTTCACACGCCGTTGATGTCCGGCTCGAATGCTATATCGGGTATTACGATCGTAGGCGCCATTTTAAGCGCGGGACTCGAAGAATTTACAATCAGCACAATTCTGGGTATGGCGGCAATGATATTTGCTACCATCAACGTTGTCGGCGGATTTCTGGTGACCGACAGAATGTTAAAAATGTTCAAAAAAAAGTGAGCTGAAAAATGAGAATCTTTATAGAAATTGCTTATTTGATATCTTCCGTCCTCTTCATCTTCGGAATTAAAAATTTGAGTTCGCCCAAGACCGCAAGAAAGGGCAACTTTCTTTCGGCTCTGGGTATGTTTATAGCAATCGTAGTAACTCTGCTCGATCAGCATGTTTTGACATACGAATGGATAATAATCGGATTCGTAATAGGCGCTCTAATCGGTTCTGTTATGGCTCTTAAAGTGCCGATGACGGGAATGCCGCAGATGGTAGGATTGCTCAACGGTTTCGGCGGCGGTGCTTCGATGCTCGTTGCCTTTTCGGAATATTATAAAGTGGTCAACTTTGCCATGTTTACGCACGACACTCAAACGAATATTACGCTTGTATTGAGTATTTTGATCGGCGGCGTTACATTTACCGGTTCGTTGATTGCATTCGGAAAGCTTCAGGGAATTGTAACGGGAAAAGTCGTAAGATATCCGATGCAGCACCCTCTGAACGCTCTGCTTCTGCTGCTTGTTATTGCGGGCGGAGTTTATTTTGTAATGGAACCCGAATTGGAATGGCTTGTGCTCGGTATCGGCGGAGTTTCGTTACTCCTCGGAGTTCTGCTCGTACTGCCGATCGGCGGAGCCGATATGCCGGTAGCTATTTCATTGTTGAACTCGTATTCGGGACTGGCTGCCTCGGCAACCGGATTCGTATTGCAGAACAATGAATTGATAATTGCGGGCGCCCTCGTGGGAGCTTCGGGAATAATTCTTACGAATATTATGTGCAAAGGCATGAATCGTTCTTTGATGAATGTTGTTCTCGGCGGTTGGGAATCGGCGGGAGCGGCGGGACCGGCAGCTGCAGGCGAAAGCCCGAAAGGTCAGGTTAAATCGGTCGACGCGGAGGAACTCGCAATGATTTTCGACGCCGCAGAATCGATAATAATCGTACCCGGATACGGAATGGCGGTTGCTCAGGCTCAACATGCCGTTAGGGATTTGTTCAATTTACTCGAATCGAAAGGGAAAAAAGTCAGATTTGCAATTCACCCCGTGGCAGGCAGAATGCCCGGACACATGAACGTGCTGCTGGCGGAAGCTAATATACCGTACGACAAAATGCTGGCTATGGAAGAAATAAACGACGACTTCCCGAATACCGACATTGCGCTTATAATAGGCGCAAACGACGTCGTCAATCCTGCGGCGCGCCACGATAAAAACAGTCCGATTTACGGCATGCCAATACTCAACGTCGATTATGCAAAAACAGTAGTAATCAATAAACGGTCGCTGAATGTAGGATATGCGGGCATCGACAACGAACTCTTTTTCTATCCGAATACTTTGATGTATTTTGGCGACGCAAAAGAAGCCATTACAAAACTTACGCACGAATTGAAAAACTATTGATTGTTAAAACGGAGGCTGTCTTATTGAAGACAGCCTCTTTCATTTCTCCAGTACAATTCCGCTTAAAATTCTCCGCTTGATAATTACGCCATATTAAAATAACTTAACTCTAACATTAATCGACGCTATTATATGAGGGCTATTTACACGCAAAATTTATCCGGAATCCCCAAAACGATAGATGATAATAAATGGTCGGCTGAGAGAGTTATATGATTTTATAATGATAAAGTAATTGTGTTATTCGTAAATATAAGCGAAAAAAATCTGGTATAATAAAATGTTAATGAAAACTGTCGGTGCATTAATAGCGGTAATATTGATTTTTATTCAGTTCAATGATTTGTTCGCTCAAAAAGCGCTTACAGAAGAAGAAAAAAAATAAAATTCTTTCTAATCTCGATAGTCTAAATAGTAATAAGTATTTAGATGCAATTGACAATGCAATAAGATTTAAATTATATGAAGCTGTTACTAAATTAGAAAACAAGAGTAGGAGAATAAATTATGCAAGGTATGGTAAAGCTATTATTGATAGCCTTATTTTTATGTAATTTAGTGCATTCCCAAACGCTCCCGGAAGAAGCCAAAGAAAAATTACTGAGCAGAATAAATGAAGACACATATGATAGTGTAATAGATTCAATAAGAGAATTTAATGTGATCTTGCCCCCATCTTGTAGACAGACAGAAAAGCAACTATATTTAAATTAAAACAAATATAGGAGAACACTAAGATGGGACAAACAAGAAGAACCTACGACAAAGAGTTTAAGCTATCGGCAG
>NZ_JBMOLD010000009.1:0-264661 GCF_049325435.1 Melioribacter sp.
TACAACAGGCAGAGATTACATTCAGCTTTGGGTTATTTATCTCCGGTTGAATTCGAAGAAAAAAATAAGGAAGAAATTAAAGAAAGAGTTGCTTAACTTATTGTATACTTTTTGGGGGAAAGATCATTGCATAATCAATAGCATCAAGTACATCTTGGCTATTATCTGTATGTCCACTAAAACAAATTATATCTGCTCCATGTGCAACCGCCCAATTTAAACCTGTTACAAATTTTATCGGATTATTTATATTATCATCATGTGCTATCTGTATAGGCATTATTTTGCAGTTATAGCCAATGCTTGCAATGCCAATTCCATTATTAGTTCCAGCTGCCGCCGCTCCAGCACATGCGGTCCCATGCCAATAATTTCCATATGGATCTGTAGTATTATCATTATCAATAACATCATAACCTATCACCAACTTGTTTTGTAAATCAGGATGATTTGAATCAATGCCATTATCTAAAATAGCTATTATAATTGATGGACTACCAGTTGTTATATTCCACGCATTTTGAGCCATAATTTTATTAAGATTCCACTGGTATTGAATTAATGGGTCGTTTTGAGCATACATGGATATAATTGGAATTATTAAACAGAAAAAGAATAATTTTTTATACATTTTACCCTCCTTTTGAACAGGAAACATTTGATTATAAGATTTACTTTACAGTATTATCGTAATCTAAGACCTACGAGTATAAATGCGCCCACATTTTTCCATTCGCCTATATCATAATAAATCAAGTTACCTTTATATTGGTTCTTATTTATACCAATTTTCCCGACTAATTCAATAATTAAATTACTCTTTAACAATCCGAATTCTTTTCCAATACCTATATTTATGAAAATATTTACCGTCGGTAATTCTTTGGTAATATTCACTTCTCCTTTATAAAAAGAATAAATATGGTCGTAATACGAATAATTTGCATCCAATAAAATCGCGATACCGGGACCAATTAGACAATAGGTATTCCATAATGCTGGTGTTCTATACTTTAACAAAACAGGTATATCAAGGAATTGCGAAGTAACTCTTTGATTCAACTGTCCTTCAATTCCCGTATATATATTAATCTCAGCTTTAGTGTATTCATATGTCAACTCATTAATTAACGAGAAATTATCCGACAAAATGTTCTCGACATAAAATCCAAAAGAAATTCCTAACGGATATGAGCGTTTTAAAGGAGCACCGGAATTAGGGTTGCCTTTTAATGACATAAATTGCCAAACGCCCACTCCTGATTTAATTCCATAAATAACTTTATGTTGCGACATGCAATTATTGGAATAAAAAATAATTGCTAACGGTAGTAAACAATAAGTAATCCTGTAATATCTCATGTTATATTTAATGTAATTTGTTTTTAGAAATTATATTTATCTACGATACTTCTAATACTGCCTTCATCTCAGCCAGAGGCTGATGAGCTTATGACTGAAATTTCACCCTCAGTAAAATGAAATGAACTTACTCTAATCGGGAAGTATCTGCCCTGCAATTATTCTCAGATAATTTTACTAAATTTCAAAAAAAAAGTCAAGACTTTTTAACATAGGATTAGGGATTGGTGGTTAGGGGGGCTGGGGTTCTTGGTTTTGGGGTTCGTCGTTCTGGGGTTCTTGGTTTTGGGGTTCGTCGTTCTGGGGTTCTCGGTTTTGGAGTTCAATGTTTGTTGTTCGATTAGGGATTAGGGATCAGGGTTTAGGGATTAGTAGATAGAAATTCTTTTTTCTTTGTTATATTTTGATATACAATAGCTGATAGTTTTGATGTATAATATGCGCCTCTTTTTAACGAAGAACATTGAACCTCAGCGCTCCCGAACGCCCCCGTCTTTGCGAGGAGTGAGCTTTATGCGAATGACGAAGCAAACTCATATTAAACCGCAAAGCGCGCCACGGATGCAAAGGTCACGGTCACTCCGACTCCGCCGCAGGAGGAGGAAGAATCTCCAAGTCAGTTAAGTAAATCAATTAGTCATACAGATTCTTCGTCGTTCTGTCTACGTCGGATCTCCTCAGAAAGACAAATTACAGCGTTTGCATTATTCAATACAATGGTGAAAGGGAAATTAATACTTTATGTCTTTCTGAACCCGCCATCTGCGGGTGAAGAATCTCTATCTTTCCCCCCTAACTTCCGCACGAAGAACCTGCCCACCGGTAGGCAGGCGCCCGGACCTAAACGCGAATTTGGCAATGCCGGTAATTTTGTAATCTTGTTAACAGCAAAGCATTTCCGGACAAAAACGGAATTTATTAATTTGAAAATATCTGAATAAATCAATTGAGAATATTCGATAAATCTTTTTCAAGCGATTCTTCGGGCGTTTCTATAATTCTGCCCTTTTCCTCGTTGTTTTTGTAGATGATGAATGTGGGTACGAGCGCAATCTCTTTATCGCTTATGTCGATATCGTCCGCCTTTTTATTTCTGTCGACGGCGATCAGTCTTAAATTTTTATCGGAGAATCCGCATAGATCGAGAATTTTTAAGAATCGCGGAACTTCTCTTCGGCTGTCGCTGCACCATGTGCCGAACACAACTTCAATCGCGTATTCTTTTAAATTTTTCTTAAGACGCTCGATTACTAGCGTGTCCGGAGCGTAATTGTCATATTCTTTTTTGAACCACACGGAATAAGAGCTGTCGGTTAAATTTTCTCTCGTTATTTCGCCGATCAAAATATTCTTACCGGATTTTTCGTCGAATGTGAAGTTGCATTTTTCCTGCGCCAAAAGAGCGCCGGCAAGAAGTAAAGAAAATACAAGAATTTTCATTTCGATTCCATGTTTATGTTTCGGATGTCGAGTCCCCAGAAAAGTTTGTTTCTGAGTATTTCAAAATAATTCGATTTGTTCGAGTGAACGAGATTAAAACTGTTCCCGCCCTTTGTAATTTCGATTGCCACGGGCGTATTGCGTGAAATAGTACGTTGACCGTCGCAGTTGATATTTACTTTTCCGTAGAGCGAACGCGCAACGATTCTAATTTTCTGTTCGCCCGATATTACAAGCGGTCGCATTGTAAGTATATGAGGCGCAATGGGGCTCAATGTAATTGCTTTTGCTTTCGGATTTACAATCGGTCCGCCAGCGGCAAGCGAATACCCGGTGCTGCCGGTCGGCGTGGCAACTATAAGACCGTCGGCGGAGAATGTGGAAACATAGTCGTCGTCTATTTTAATTGTAAGCTCAATTAATTTTGCCCACGAGCCTTTGTCGATAACAATGTCGTTAATAGCGTATAGTTCGTCGTCTACGCCTTCAATCTTGCCTCTCAACGTCATCCTCTTTTCGACTATATAGCTTCCATTTTTCAAATCGCCCAAAAATTCTTTAAACGAATCGACGTCGAATTCCGCGAGGAAACCCATTTTACCGAGATTTACTCCGATAACGGGCGTTTCGGTATTTCGGATTGAATAGGCAGTAGACAATATTGTGCCGTCGCCACCGATCGAAACCACCATATCGGAATATTTGATCAATTCATCGAGCGGAAGAAAATCAGAATTTTTCACCGGGTCGGGAAACTCTTCCTGCATTCCGAGCATTATATTCGACAAAGCGTATTCGATACCAGCTTCTCTGATTTGCCTTACAAGCAGATCTACTGTATTGACAATATCCTCTTTGGAAATATTCGGTATTAAACCCAATTTCATTTTCTATCCATTTCCCATAATTTAACGTATTTGGTAAATACATAGAGCGACGAAAAAACAGACAGTATTAAACCGTGCAGGCCGTCCATAAAACCGAGACGTAATATATACATTTTTAGAAACAGAAACGGCGGACGCAACAATAAATCCCTCATGCCCGCTCTTTTACCTTTGGAATGTAATTCTCCGGCAGCCAGAGTAGTATAGTTGTTGAACTTTTCAAAATAATGTTTAACGTCCGGATCGGTATAGTGATTCAAATCATTTTTAAGATAACCTTTTTTCCCTTCGACCTGTAAACCTTCGTGAACATTCTTCGAGTCGAAACGAGCTCTGTTTTTATTAAAAAGCCGTAGGACGTAACCGGGATACCACCCGCAATGTTTAATCCACTTTCCCAGGAAGAAAGCTCTGCGCTTTATGTAATATGCATTGTGCCGCGGTTTACTCTTTTTGAAGTTTCTTAATTCCTCTTTCAATTCTGGGGTCAGTTCTTCGTCGGCGTCGATCCACAAAACCCAATCGTGTTTTGTTTTTGTCAAAGCGTAATTTTTAGTCGGTCCGTATCCCCGCCATTCGACCGTTTCATAATTCACATTCGGAAAAGATTTAACTATGTCTTCCGTGCCGTCAGTAGTTTTCGAATCGATCAGAACCACAATGTCGTCGATTACATCGTTCAGACTTTGCAGACACCTGCCGATATTATTTTTTTCGTTGCACGCTATTATAATAGCCGAAAGATTAATCATGATCAGGCAATATCCCTGAATTGAAGTTCGTATAATTTTTTATAAATCCCTTCTTCGTCTTTAATCAAATCCTCATGCTTTCCGTCCTGAACAATTTTGCCTTGTTCGAGCACGAGAATTCTGTCTGCGTTTCGGATTGTGCTCAGGCGGTGCGCAATAACGAATACTGTGCGGTTATGTAATAATCTTTCGATGGCTTCCTGAACCAGGACTTCCGATTCGTTGTCGAGCGCGGAAGTGGCTTCGTCTAAAATCATAATCGGAGGATTTTTCAGAATTGCCCGGGCAATCGATATCCTTTGACGTTGTCCTCCGGACAGCTTGGTTCCTTTTTCTCCGATTATAGTGTCGTACTTATGGTGCAATTCCATTATAAATTTATGAGCGTTGGCGGCTTTTGCCGCTTCGATTATTTTTTGATCGTCGCATTCGGTAAGTCCGTACGCTATATTATTCCTTACGGTATCATTGAACAATACCGTTTCCTGAGTCACTATTCCCATTAATTTTCTAAGGTCTTCAATTTTAAAAGACCGTATATCGAGTCCGTCGAGTAAAATGGCGCCTTCTACCGGATCGTAAAATCTGGGTATTAAATCGACAAGAGTGGTTTTACCCGCTCCGCTGCTGCCCACTATCGCGATTATTTTACCTTTGTTTGCGGTAAAATTAATATTATCGAGCACAAGCGATTCCGAATCTTCATACTTGAACGATACGTTTCTGAATTCAAGTTTATCATTGAAATCATGGAGCGGCGCTGGATTCTCAGGGTCTTTGATAGAAGGTTCGGTGTCGAGTATTTCGAAAATTCTGTCGGCTGCCGCGCTCGATTCCTGAATTCTGTTGTTTACGCTGCTGAGTTCTTTTACTGGCGGCATTAATTGAAATATGGCAAAGAGAAATCCGATGAACTGACTTGCCGTTATCGATTTATCGACAAGCACAAGCTGAGCGCCGAAATAAATAATAACCACGCCGACGATTACGCTCAGGAATTCCGTAGTAGGGCTCGATATATTTCTTATACGCGTTATTTTTAAAGAGAGTCTGAAAAATCCTACTGTCTCTTCTTCGAACTTACGATTTTCATATTCCTCCATCCCAAAAGCCTTAACGACCTTTATGCCAGTGATCGTTTCGTGAAGACGGTTTGTAAGGTCTGCAATTTTCTGTTGCAACAGTCCGCTTTGCTTTCTGATAATCAGTCCGATATAACTGATTACAATTAGCGAAAAGGGAAGCACAATCAGCGAAAACAGAGTCAGTTTCCAGCTTATGGCGATAGCTATTCCCAGAAAAACCACTATCTTCAGCGGTTCTCTGATCAGGTTTAGAAAAACGGCGGATATGCTCGAATTGACGGCGTTGACGTCGTTCATAATTCTCGATATCAAGTTGCCCGTCTTTTCGTTTTTAAAATAGCTCATCGGCAATTTATGAAGATGCCGATAAGCCTGATTCCGCAAATCTTTTATTACGCCCTGCTCGACGAACGCAAGGAAATAAGCCTGCAGATAGCCGAACAAATTTTTACCAAGGAAAGCGATAATTATAAGCGCGCATATTTTAATCAATACTTCGGAAACGGAGCCCGCAAAAATAAACGTTTGTATTTCATTCAAAAGCCTGTTCACTTCCCTCACAATCCAAAAATCGCCGCCCGAATTTATTCCGCTCTTTTGCAAAACCGCGGACGAGCCTTCGCTCACTCCCTTTTGTTGAAACAAAGTATCGAGAAGAGGAATCGACAAATAAATAGAAGCGCCGTCGAGCAAAGCCGAAAATATCGTAAAGACTATGGAAGCCGTCAGGTGTTTCCAATAAGGTTTAAGATAACCGACTATTCTGAAATATGTTTTCATAACATAAATTTAAGACCGCATCCTCCGGGAATATTAATGCGATCGTATATTTTATCGTTTGCATAATCGTATATTCCGATGCCGGATATACCGTTATTTTCTTCGTCAAAAAATAATAAGTTTCCGTGAACTAATAAATTCATGTAATAAGGTCCGTAAAAAGTTCGTTGTATCTTCATAGAATTATTGTTGATAACAATCAATTCGGGTTTTCTGTTATTTCCCTTTGGCTTAAAAGTAAGGAACAGATAGCTTTCATCGGGGCTCCATTGTGTGTGCGACAATTCTCCTTCATACTCCTTAATCAGAACTTCTTTATTCTCTTCGAGGTTTTTCAGGTAGATAAAACTTTCGCCGTTCTCAAATATATATCGGAAGTGGAATTTTCCATTCGGCGAAACCGAAATCGGTTTCAAAGCCGACGGTTTGGGAAATCCGTCCTTTGTCAAATCGAATCTTCTCTCGTATAAATTTGAGTAAGCGCCTTCTTTGTCGAATGCATAGATCGATTGAATAAGTATTTGCGGATCCAATGTATCCGGTTTAGTAAAATTTACTTTGAATGTATCTTCGTTTTCCCAATAAGAATAAATCTGCAAACCTCTACCGAAATAAAGCAATTCATTCAGTTCGTCTCTTTGAGTCCGATAATGGTATAATCTGGCGTCTCTTACGAACGGGAACTCGCCTCTAATTCCCCAGCTCAAAGCGGTAATTATAAACGCATAATTTCTGTCTTCGGAATAACTGAGAGATAGCGCTTTTCTGCCCCAGCGGCTCCAGTACGGAATCGATTTCTTTTTTACAAGATCGTATTTGTAGAGCGACTGCCTGCCGTGATAATTTCCTATGAACAATAATGTTCTATAATTATCTTTTACGAATTTATCTTTGTAATAAATCCGGTAGTTGACGAATCCGGATTTTGCCAACAATTCGAATCCGGCTTTACCCGCTTCGAATACTGACGGATAATTCCCCGACGTCAAGAGATAAACGCCCTGAGGGCTTTTTTTAATCTCATATTCGGTCAACAAGGAGTCGTCAAGCGCGGCGGCGTATTGAACGAGTTTCAAAGAATCTTTCGATTCTTTCAGCACCAGAGTATAGCCGTCGCTTACTTCAACTTCCTTTTCGGGAGTGCAAAGTATGATCAGAACAAAAATCGAGGCAATCAGAAACAATATTTTGATTTTTTTACCGTTCATTATTTATCCGCGCGGATGATGATCCCGGTGCGTCTGTTTGACAAATTCCCTGTCGATATGGGTGTATATTTGAGTAGTCGAAATATCGGCGTGACCGAGCATTTCCTGAACCGCTCTCAAATCGGCGCCTCCTTCAATCAGATGCGTTGCAAACGAATGTCTGAAAGTGTGCGGATGAATTTCTTTTTCGATGCCCGCTTCATTCGAATAACGTTCGAATATTTTCCAGATCCACATTCTCGATAATTTGGCGCCGCGTCTGTTCAGGAAAACTATATTTTCCGACTTAACTTTATTCTTCAAAAAAGGTCTGCCTCTTTTAAGATAGTCGTTAACCCAGTAAACTGCGCTGCTTCCCACCGGCACATATCTTTCCTTAGAGCCTTTGCCCAATACTCTTACCACTTCGTCTTCAAAGAGCAAGTCGGGTATTCTCAAATTTATCAATTCCGAAACGCGCAAACCGGACGAATAGAAGAGTTCCAATATGGCTCGATCCCTCAATCCTATCGGTGAAGACACGTCCACGCATTTCAATATCGAATCGATTTCTTCAACCGAAAGAACCGACGGGAGTTTTCTCGACTTGGGAACTCCGGAAAGTTTTTCGGTAGGATTCGACGAAACATAGTTCATACTTTCAAGGAAATTCCAGAAGCCTTTGATTGCCGACATATATCTTGCCGAAGTGGAGGAATCGATGCCAATCCGCCTTATTTCCTCAAAATACTTGGCAATAATTTCGGACGTAACTTCGTCCGGGTCGGAGATGCCTTCTCTGTTTAGAAAATCGAAAAACTTTTTCAAATCGGATTGGTAACTGTTCACCGTATTTTCGGAAAGATTTTTTTCGTACAAAAGAAGAGTCGAATATTCTTTGAGAAAAGCTTCCATCTGCTACCCTTCTTTTTTATTATTTTCCATTTCGTCCTGCTTCGGGTAACGTATTCTTTTGTGATGCTGTCCGATAAGAATATTTTTAAAAGACTCTCTTATTTTTTTAATATCTCTGAAAGTAAGAGTAGAATTGTCGAGCTGTCCGTCGGAGATACGGTCTTCAATAATATTGTCAATTACGTTTTCAATTTTCTGCGGCGTCGGATCCGTCATTGCGCGAACCGTCGATTCGCACGCGTCGGCAATCATAACGAGAGCGGTTTCTTTCGTATTCGGTTTGGGCCCTTTATAACGGTATCCGTCGATTTTCACATTAGCTTCGCCGTATAATTCTTTGGCTTTTTCGTAAAAGTATTTTATTACCATAGTGCCGTGATGCATCGGAATGAAATCGATAATTTCCTGAGGCAGATTGTATTCCTTCGCCAGTTCTATTCCTTTGACGACATGGTCAATAATAATTTTAACGCTCTCCTCCGGTTTCAATTTATCGTGAATATTTTCGGCTCCCGATTGATTTTCTACAAACCCGGTCGGTTCCGCCAATTTACCGACGTCGTGATAATACGCTCCTACGCGCGCAAGTATCGGATTGGCCGAAATTTCTTCGGCAGCCGATTCCACCATTGTTCCGATTACCATAGAATGGTTGAATGTGCCGGGCGCTTTTCTGGCAAGCTCCTTGAGCAACGGATGATTGAAATCCGTCAGCTCCAGCAGCGTGAGATCTGTTGTTATGGTAAATATTTTTTCGATAAAAATAATCAATCCGTACGTAAGCACAGGGCTTATCAGCGCATTCGACGCGGCATAAATTAAACTGAATCCCATTTGATTCAGAGTGTCGAATCTTTCGAGTCCGAACGCCACAATGCTGATAAAATACCCCATAAGAATAAAAATGAAGGAACGGAAAATCTGGTTCCGATTTTTGATATCCCTTACGGTATATGCCGCAAGCGCGCCCGCGACTATATTCATAACGGCAAAGATATAATCGTTTCCTCTCAAGCCTGCCACAATCAAAGCCGTTACAACCGTTCCGTAAAATCCGACCCGCGAATCGAAAATAATAGTCAACAGCATTGAAGACGCCGCCACCGGAACTAGCAGCTCTGCTTCGACGGGTAAGTCGAGCTGATATATTAAATAGGCGAAGAAACTTACAAAAAGGAATACTATGGAGATGAGAAGTATTCTTACGTTGTCGTTATAAATTTTCTTTCGGAACAAATAGATATACAAAATAAACGGAAGCAGTATAATTCCCACATGGAGAAATTTGCCGATACTCTGAGTAATCTTACCCAGATAAGTTATCTCTTCGCCTTTGGCAATTCTGTATGAATCGATTTTTTGTTTTATTTCGGGCGTAATCCTGTCGTGCTTGGCAACTATCCTCTCGTTTTCATTTACAATTCCGATAACCTTCGGTACTCGATCCATTGCAATTTGAATAGCCATCTGCGTGTCGTCGTAACTGAAATTAATATTCGGTTTTAGGAAATAGAGGATATATTCAGTCAGAGCGGAAACCAATTCGTCGTTGTTGCCGGCGTTCGCTCTCAAATAACTTTCGATAAATTCACTCACCGAGGAAATATCGAAGAAAAAAGTTTTCGGGTATATCCTTTCGTATTTCCCCTGGCGAACCGTTATGCTATCCCTTTTAATATCCTGGTAGGACTGGTCAATCAGTCCCCGTTGATAAATTCTTTTTATCAGCTCTTCCGATAAATTAAGCAAGTTTCTAAAGGAGCGAATTTGCAAATTGCCAAACGACGCCGGGTTTCTCTTGAAGCGATAAAATATTTCCGCCGATGAATTACTTAGCGGAATATATTTGAAGAATTCTTCTTTGGATAATCTTTGCTGTAGGAATTTATTGTATCTCTTAAGAGAATCGAGGCTTGCCCGGGCGACGTTATCGTCTCTTATGAATACCGGAAGCACTCTGGCGGCAGCGGCTTGCCTTTCTTTTTTGTATGTTTCTGCATCTTTGAGAATTTCAAACGTCTTCGAAGCGATCAGGTCGTCCTGAATCCATATTGAACCGACGTTTACTTCGGACTCAATAGTTTCGCCGGTCGGAAACATAAAAACAATAAGCAATACGGTAACAAAAGCCGTAAGGAGCTTTATCTTGAAATCGGTTCTGTAATTCTTGTTTTTAAAGAAACTCATTTACGACCTGGCTTTTAAGAGCAGATGAAGAAACTCATTGATACCGCCGTTATTGTTGTCGCCTTTGGTAATCATATCAGCCAATCTTTTTAATTCGGGAATTGCGTTTGCCATGGCTATTTTTACGGCGTTCGTTTCAAAAAGCGATATATCGTTGTACCAATCTCCGATAACCGCTGTTTCCTTAACGCTTATTTTCAATTTGCGGCAAAGTTTAATTAAGCCTTTACCTTTACTCGACCCGATATTTCGGATTTCGAGATAATAGATGCCGCCGTGATCGTGCGATTTATAATAATTGCTTCGCACGCCGTATACATAAGGGAAACTCATTTTATGAGCCGCCCTCGAAATGTTATCCCTGTAATCGCTCATCATAACAATTTCCAACACTTCCGATACATATTCATTGTAATCGTCAACCTTTTTGAATATAGCTCCGTATTTTTCAAGCAGTTCCAAAGCCTGCGTATTTCTGGTAGTATAATAAACCGCGTCGGCTCCGCATAGAACGTGAGTCAAAGAATATTTGGCAGCCAGCGACAAAGCTCTTTTAACATGTTTTTCCTTTATATGCGACTCGTAAAGCACTTCGTCGTTAACGGGATTCACGATATGAGTTCCGTCGAGAGCAATAATCGGAATATTGATACCGAGATTCAAAATATGCATCGCAACGGTTTTGGCCAATCGTCCAGTGGCAATTGTAAACATCACTCCTTTTTCTTCGAGCAATTTTACGAGCTTAATCGTATCTTCGTTCAGTCTGTCATTGCTGTCGACCGCAGTACCGTCGAGATCGAAAACTACCAATTTGATTTTTCTTAATATTTCCGGATTAATCATAATTAATGGAACATTTGGTATTTATATATAGGAATTTGGAAGACATATATCAACAAATTTATTGAAATCAATGAGATTGAAATTAGGGAAAAGGTTAATCTTTCCGAAGCTCTTGCAAAGCTTCGTCCACCGTATTATGGATATAGAGCACTCTGTCGAGCTGAGAGATTTGAATTAGTGTTTTTACGTTCTTTGTGGGTGCGGCTAATCTAAGAATTCCGTCATTAGCTTGAAGAATACGATATGCCAGAAGTATTGCGCTCAATCCGGAGCTGTCGCAATATTCCACTTCCGAAAGGTCAATAATAAGTTTATGTATATCGCCCGTATGAAGCAGAATAGTGAACTCGCCTTTAACAAAGCCTGCTATCGAAGTGTCGAATCTTTTTTCGTTGAGCTTGAATATCGCAATGTCTTCGATTTTCTTTAATTCGTAATTTATATTTTCATTCATTTTTATTCTTCTCTTTTCCCAATTACAAATCTAATAATTCATTTAATTATTAAAAAGCAATATCTTAAAACATGCTAAAAAAACTTATCAGACTTCTGTAGAACACGGCGGGTTCTTTTGCGCTCGAATGATAGTGAAAATTGTAAAATTCCAGCAGTTCGCCGTTGTGCGAAGCAAAGCGGATTTTGCCTTTTACCGAATTAGAGGCGGCTGCGAAAAAAAGTTTTCCCGGTCGATTTAAATCGATCACCAGATCGCATTCGATTTTATTCAATTTTTCATTCAGCGATTTGGAAGGCAGATTCAAACGAGTTATATCGTTCTCGTCGTATTCAATCTTTGCCACGTTGTCCGATACTTTTTCCGACAGTTGCTTTTTTATAAGTATCGCCACTTTTTTGCCGTGCAGGGTAAAATACCTGACAACATCGATGGCTTCGTCAAATCCTGCAAGCTTTTCGGGCATTATTATAAAAACTCTCTTCGACTTAGTTATCAATCCGTTGTAAACGGTCTGTTCGCCCGGCTTTTTCTTCAATCGTAATTTAAGCAGGAATCTGCCGATATTATATTTAATTTTTTCCAGCATGCAATTATTTAATCATGTTCAGAAATTCATCTTCGCTTATAATTTTCACGCCGAGTTTGCGAGCCTTATCGAGCTTGGAACCCGCTTTTTCGCCGGCTACGAGGTAATCCGTATTTTTACTGATTGCAGACAGAACCTTGCCGCCGTTGGCAATTATCAATTCTTTTGCTTTATCCCGCGACATGGACGAGAGCGCGCCCGTAAGTACAAATGATTTGCCGCCGAGCTTATCGGATATTTTTTTTTGTTCGTCCATTTTAAATTTAAGACCGGCTTTGCGCAATCTTTCAATAATATCGAGGTTCTTGGGATCGGAGAAGAATCGTTTGATGCTTTTGCTAATGCTGGGTCCGATATCCTGAATCGATTCGATTTCTTCTTCGTCTGCTTTCATCAATTGGTCTATCGAGCCGAAATGCTCGGCAAGTTTCTGTGCTGCGCCGGCTCCGACGTAACGAATACCGAGCGCAAAAAGAACTTTGTCGAAGCTCCGGTTTTTGCTTTCTTCAATCGATTTAAGCAGATTATCCACGCTCTTTTCGCCGAGCCTTTCGATTTTTATCAATTCATCCCGTTTCGTTTTCAAAGAATAAACGTCGGCATAATCTTTCAGGAAACCGAGATCGACGAACAAATTAATCAACGATTCGCCCAATCCGTTGATGTCCATCGCTCCCCGAGATGCAAAATGAGCTATTCTTCCCTTTATTTGAGCGGGGCATGCCGGATTCTCACAATAGATTGCAACCTCGCCTTCAGGTTTAAAAAGTTTAGAGTTGCATACCGGACATTTGTCGGGCAATTTAACTTCGACAGAATTTTCGGGACGACGACTTAAATCTACGCTCACTACTTTTGGAATCACGTCGCCGCCTTTCTCGATTACAACCGTATCGCCTTCTCTTATATCTTTCCTTCTGATTTCATCGATGTTATGAAGAGTAGCGCGGCTGATAGTGGAGCCCGCAAGAAATACCGGTTCCAATTCGGCTACGGGCGTAAGCGTACCCGTCCTTCCTACCTGCCAAACAATTTTTTTCAATTTTGTTTTTTCCTGACGGGCTTTGAATTTGAAAGCCACAGCCCATCTGGGCGATTTGGCAATATTGCCGAGCATTTGCTGCTGACGTATCGAATTTACTTTGATAACCGCGCCGTCAATTTCATAAGGCAGCGTGTAACGTTTCCCTTCCCATTCCCTGCAAAATTCTATAACGTCCTCGATCGAACCGCACAATCTGTAATTGGGATTGACGGGCAGACCCATTGCTTCGAGTAATTTCAAGTTTTGATACTGCGATTCAAGCGCTTCGCTTTGAGAATAGAGATAATAAACAAATATTTTGAGAGGTCTTTTGGCTACTGCTTTCGGGTCGAGCAATTTAATTGTGCCGGCAACGAGATTACGCGGATTGGCAAAGGTTTTTTCGCCGTTCAATTCGCGTTCGGCGTTAATTTTTTCAAAGTCGTCCAATTCCATATAAATTTCGCCGCGTACTTCCACGTCCTCCAGTCTGTATCCTTCTACTTCCGTTTTAACCGAAAGAGGGAGCGATTTTATGGTTTTGACGTTATTTGTAATTTCCTCTCCGGTTGTGCCGTCGCCCCTTGTAGCGGCGCGTACCAGGATTCCTTTTTCATAAATAACAGATACGGAGACTCCGTCAATTTTCAATTCGCATACGTATTCAACTTTTTCGTTTTCGGGAAGTCCTTCTTTAACCCTGCGATTGAAATCATAAAGCTCTTCCTCGTTATACGTATTCGAAAGAGAAAGCATAGGGATACGATGAGCGACCGGCTTGAATTCGTTCGTAATATCCGAACCGACTCGCTGCGTAGGCGAATCGGGGGTAACGTATTCAGGATACGTCTTTTCGAGCTCCACGAGCTCTTTATATAATTTGTCATATTCGTAATCTGAAATGACAGGCTGAGCCAGCACGTAATACCGGTAATCGTGCTCTTTTATTAAACGGCGCAGTTCTTCAATTCTTTTTTGAGGATTCGTTTTCATTTTTCTCGTTGACGGGAATTAAATAAGAGCGAATAGTATCGAGCGAAATATAATAATTTCTTACTTCGGCATATTCGCCCGCCGGTTCGACGGGTTTGTCGTTGAATTTCATTTTCACATACGCAGCATTGCCAACCGCCACATAAAATTTGTCCGCCGCTTTGAAATTCAATTTTGTATTCTGCGGAACTATTTTCTGCAGAGTTTCTACCGTATCGCATACCACTTTAATCCAGACTGTACCGGTAGTTTCCACATATAAATGAAGACTATCGTCTTCAGGCGCGGCAATTTGTTCTTCTTTTTGCACGACCGACGAGTCGAGTTCGAACCGATCGCTTTGCGATTCCACCGCCTCAGTTTCCGGCTCGACTATCGAAAGCTCGGATTTTTTATCGGAAAGGAACAGGAAATAAATCAAAAAAATAACGGCTGCGACCGCTATGACTATATAAACATACTTTTTGTTAAACGGGTCGGGAGAAGAAGATTTATACTCGGGAAAAAGTTCATCGGAACCGGGCAAAACTTTTTTTTCGTCAGCCGAGGCGCTCGGCAGTTCCTCTTTCAATTCCTCCACTTTTCCTTTGCTTGCAGTTTGGTATTTTTTAACCGTTTCTTCGGGATTCAATCCTATAAAATCAGCGTACTCCCTGATAAACGCTTTTATGTAAATTTCAGGCAGTACGTCAAAATTGCCTTCTTCGAGTTGTTTAAGAAAGTTGATATCGATGCGGGTATGATTTGAGATTTGTTGAAGCGTAAAGCCTTTTTCTTCACGAAGGGATTTTAATTCTTCGGCAAATTTTTTCAAGGCTTCTTTAGCCATTGTTATCTCTATTTGATTTTTGTTATTTTAGCCGCAAACGAGCCGTCAACTCCGTGAATATGCGGAAGCGTTCTTACATAACCGTTTTCGTCCACATAATCCTTTGCAATTAGATCACCCGCCGGCTCCAACTGAAAATCCGGATTCTTTTCGAGAAACTTAATTATCAGTTCGTAATTTTCTTCCGGTTCGATTGTGCACGTGCTGTAAACAAGACTGCCTCCGGGTTTTAGCAGCGACGCACCTTTAGTCAATAAATCGTATTGAATATTAACAATTTTTCTGATATCTCCCAAATCTTTCTTCCACTTAAGATCGGGTTTTTTTGTAAGAGTTCCCAATCCCGAACAAGGAGCGTCAACAAGCACCCGGTCGAAAAGCCTGTCGTCTTCGTATTCGAGAGCGTCGATTGCATGCGTACGTACGTTGGTTACTTTGAGTCTTTCGAGATTCTTTTCCAAAATTTTGAGTCTGCTATCGAATCGGTCGAGCGCCACAATTTCGCCTTCGTTTTTCATCATGTCCGCAATAAAAGCGGATTTGCCTCCCGGCGCGGCGCACAAATCGAGCACACGCATTCCAGGTTCCGGTTTCAGTAATTTTACAGGCAGTCCCGTACTTTCATCCTGAACGGTAAAATATCCGAGTTTGAAATACTTCCAGTCGGTGATGTTTACAAGATTATTCAATCTAATAAATTCAGGCAGCAGTTTACTGTCGGTATATCTCAATTCGACTTCGTCGAGAAGTTTTTTTAATTCCTCCATAGTCGTCACGAGATTATTAACCCGCAAAGCCAGCACCGGTTTACTGTTATTTGCCGCCAGCAATTTTTCCGTATTTTCCCTGCCGAATCGCGCAAGCCATCTTTTGACCATCCACGAAGGATGAGAATAATATGCGCTCAAATAAGCCACCAGGTCTTCTTCGGGATCGGGATATCTGATCCCGTCTTTATTTCTGATAATATTTCTCAAGAGAGCGTTCGCCAGATCGGCATATTTTTGCCCTTGCAATTTTTTAACGAATTCAACAGCTTCGTTGACGGCGGCGTAATCGGGCACTTTGTCGAGGAAAAGGATTTGATATAGAGCCACTCTCAGAGCATTCTTTACGTTTGGAACGCATTTAGAGAATTGCCCCTTATAAAATCCTGTTAGAATCCAATCGAGTCGCCCCATCCATCTCATCACACCGTGAACGATTTCGAAAAGGAGCGCTTTATCCAAACTGCTGAGGTTGGAATTTTTCAATTCGATTTCGAGCAATTTATCGAGATACGCATCCGTTCTGTCGACACGGTTAAGAATTTTGACAGCGTGTCCTCTTACACCTTCGTACAGATTGGAGCCCATAAGATTTATTGTAGTTGATTCATTCATAATTTAAAAGGTATATAATGACAGGAAGGTTTTTAAAAATAAAAAGGGCTGCCGTTTTACAGCCCGTTAAAAACATAGAGAAAAAATTATGCTCCTTTGATGCCGTATTTTTTCTTAAATTTCTCTACGCGACCTGTAGAATCGACAATTTTCTGTTTGCCGGTAAAAAACGGATGGCATTCGGAACAAATTTCAAGCTTTATACTGCTTACAGTTGAGCGTGTAATAAACGAATTACCGCAAACGCAAGTCACTTCACATTTTCTGTAAGTAGGATGTATTCCTTTTTTCATCTCAAAACCAATTAATTTAATTTTAGATAACAAATTTAACTATGATTAACGAAAAAACCAAATTCTCTTACTTTATTTCCTTTTGCAACCGTGAAGAATCTGCGGCTTTTTTTAGAGAATCGATCATTTTTCTGTATTTTCTTATCATTTCCGGGTCAGGATTCTGACGCACGAAAAATCCGTCGAATTCAGGGACGTTTTCGCCCGCTTTTACCACGCTGCCCTGCAGCAAATTCGAGCGTTTATAATTTTTACCAGCTATATAATCGTCTAATTCAACAGACCTGCCGGGCAGAATAGGGTAATTTCTGACATTACCCTGCGGTTCTTCGATTTTATCCGCATAAGTATTTTCTTCGGATTGTATCCTCTTTTCGACCGGGGGTTCCTTTTCTTGAACGCCCGAAGCCGTCTGGTGATTCAGCTCGCTAATAATCACCTGAGGTTCGGACATTAACGGGTCTTCGTAATTCTGCTCGCCGGGCAGGAAAAGCACAAAAAGGACAATTACCGTAGCCACAACGGCTGTAGGAGCAAGGAAACGAATTAAACCGAATTGGACCCTCTCGCTTTCTGTTGCATTCCCGAAATTGCCGTTCCGAATACGCGTCATAAGAACGTATTCGAAATTGTCATCGGTATTGACGCGAGGAAGCCGTTTTAGGTCTTCAATTAGTTTTGAATATTTTTGCTCGTCATCATTGTAACGGTTTACTTCCATAGGCTACTCGTTATATATATTTTTTAATAATTTTTGTAATTGGTTTCTGCCGCGATTAATTCTCGATTTTACAGTTCCTAACGATACATTTGTAATCTCTGCAATTTCCTCGTAACTGAGTCCCTGAATATCTCTGAGAATTACCATTTGTCTGTATACGGGCTTAATTTTCATCAAAGCTTTCTGAATAATGTCGTTTTTAATCTGGCTGTCGGTTATCCGGTCGGGAGGCAGGAACGATTTGTCTTCCACTTGAATTTGTTTATCCTCGTCGGAATTGGTAAGCGAGAGAATCGAGCGGCGACGGCGTCTCTTGAGTTCGTTTTTTGCCAGATTTCCGGCAATAGTATAAATCCACGTTGAAAATTTGGCGAACTCTCTGTATGAATCCTTATTTAAGTAAAATTTTATCATTGTATCCTGTACGATATCGCTGCATACATCCCGGTCGCCAACAAACCGATATACAAAGTTCATTAATGGGTCCTTGTAACGCTTAACGAGAATTTGATACGCTTCCAGATCATTTGTTTCCTGAAACCGTTTAATTAATTCTTCGTCAGTAAGTTCATTTAATTTTCGATTGTCCGACAATTATACCCGTCCATTATTAAGTTTGTTTCAAAAATTTTTTCTGTAAATCACTTAAAAATAGTGAAATAATATTAGTTATTAGGTAAAAATTTTTCAACTGATAATTTTAGCCAGGAGTTGGGTAATTATGTCTTTGGGATCTGTTTGGGTCGTTTTGACGGCCAGGTCGGCTTCGTACAAAGCTCTTGCAGCTTTTCTCAGGCGATTCTCGTTCAAAAGAAATTTTGCCTTTTTGCAATTTATGTAATAATACCAGCTAACTCCCAATTTTGCCGAGGCTTCTCCGTCGTTTAAGTTCATCCTCATTAATTCCAACGCTTGAGTTATAGTCAATATGTATTTGGATATCATATTAATCAGCATAACAATATCCAGGTTCGAGTCGAGAAGATTGTACGCAATTTCGAGAGCTTTGGCTGCATTACCCGCGCCTATGGCGTCCTGCAAATCGAAGATCGAATAGGTTTTGGTGGGATTAATTAATTTTTTAATTTCCTCGAAATCCGCGCCCGGTTTTGACGAAACGTAATCGGCTATTTTATCAATCTGGGAATTCAACAAAGATTTGTTTTCGCCTACAATTTCGATCAAAATGCGTATTTGCTCGTCATTAAAATTTAGATTCATCTTCCTGATTCGGTTTGAAAGCCAGTTGGTCAGATCATCACCGGTTTCTTCCCGAGCTTCGTACAAATACCCCTTTTCGTTCAATAATTTGAACGGCTCTCTGCTGAGTTCTATTTTTTCGGCATAATGAAGAATTACCAATATCGTGAAATCGGGGGGATTTCCGATATAGTCGCTTATTTCTTTTCTGCCGTTAATATTTTCAAAATTTTTGACTACAATTAATTTCTTGCCGCCTCCGAATGGGAAAGCCAGAGCCAGGTCGATTATTCCGTTAATATCGTCTCCTTTTTCAGCGGAGATAATTTCCCTGTCGAATTCGGAATTAATTTGCGGAGCCAACCGCTTTTGCAGGTAATCGACGGCGGCGTCGAGCGAATACTGGTCGTTGCCGCAGATATAATAAACAGGCTGAATAATGCCTTGCTTGATTTCAGAAATAATTTGATTAACCGATTTAACCGACTTTTTTGCCATTGTAACTCTTAGATTTTTCTTTTCCGAATGCTTTCCACAGAAAGAACAAAAAGCCTCCCCACAAAATTAAAATGATTGTTATACCGTAGATAACCGTCAACAAATTAATAATCTCCGGCTTTTTTGTAATTGTTATATAGTCTGTTTAAAATAATAAACAAAATTATTACAATACCCCACTGGAACAAACAGGTTCCAAGATTTTCGCGATGGAAAGGATGCCACCACTGCGGATCCCATGAAGTCGAAGAAAACAACCACCACGAAATCAAAACTATAAATTCCGCGGGTATGACGAACTTAATCAATACATTGAACCATCCGCCGATTCTCAAGTCGCTGTCGGGATTATTGAGCAAATTTTTTCTGAATTTATCGACGCCATACTTATTAACAGCCAGAGCAATAAAAGCGCCGCTTATCAAAAGAGCGATGCCCCAGACCCAATCCTGGTTTATAAAAAAATCGATACTTAAGGCCGAAGGGATACCGAACAGGAATCCTGCCAAGCCTACGATGAGTATCGATTTTTTACGTTCGATTCCCAGGTCATTCAAACTTCTGGCAGCCAGCTCTACCATAGAGATTAAAGACGTCAACGCAGCAAACGAAAGCGCCATAAAAAAGAGAGTCGCAAAAATCCTGTTGAGCCAAATATAATCGGACATTTTACCGAACAATGAAGGCAGATAAATGAAAGTCAATCCGGTATTGGCGGGACCGGTTTCGGAAATTATTGCAAGCGGAGAATCTCCGCCGAGGGCAAAAACCGTCGAAAAGATAATCATCCCCGCCAACAATGAAATCGAATTGTTACCGAACCCAATCAGCGCGCCGTTGAGAGTAACGTCTTCCCTTTTTTTCATGTAAATTGCATAAGTCATTATCAAGCCCCAGCCGGCGCCCGTATCCCACGCATTTTGTGTAAGCGCATTCAACCAGACCCGGTAATCGAGCAAATATTCTTTTTCGGGTGTGAAAAAGAATTTCAGACCTTCTATTGCGCCGGGCAGAGTAACGGCTCTTACTAAGAGAATGAAAAGGATTGCCACCAACGAGGTCACCAGCGTCCTGCTTACTTTCTCGATTCCTGCAGTTATCCCCCTATAAATTACCGCGGAACTTAGCGCTATTGCCATGAAATGAAACAGCAAAGGCAGATATCCGGAACTAAAATTATTCCAGTAAGTAAGATGATCCGCGGCGTCAAAAAGATTTCCAGTCAAAGACGAATAAAAATAATAGAATGCCCAGCCCGAAACGACCGAATAATAAAACATAATGGCAGTAGATACGAACGCAACGAAAGCGCCCATCCATCCGTACTTATTACCTGCGAAAAATCGAAATGCGAAGAACGGCGATTTTCTGGCAGTCTTGCCGAAAGCGAATTCGGAAATAATGAGCGGCAACGACCATAAAAATAAAAAAGTCAACCACGGAATCAAAAAAGAACCGCCTCCGTTTGTGGCTACTATTCGAGGAAAACGCCAGATATTACCAGTGCCCACTGCTATACCGAGCGTAGAAATTATTAAAGCCCACCTCGAAGAGAAAAACTCTTTTTGATTCATCTAATATTTTCTTTTTTCCACGGTAATTTTTTTAATCGATACAGGTATTACGGGTCTGTCGTTTTCATCCGTCGGCGCCTGGCTGATTTTATCTACCACATCCTGGCCTTGTCGGACCTTTCCGAACACAGTATGTTTCAAGTCGAGCCACGGAGTAGGCGCAACGGTTATAAAAAATTGGCTTTTGTTCGTATTCGGGCCCGAGTTTGCCATCGAAACAGTTCCGGGAGAATCGTGTCTCAAATCGGCGGAGAATTCATCTTCGAATGCGCCGCCGTATATGCTTCTGCCTCCCATCCCAGTCCCGGTCGAATCGCCCGTTTGAATCATGAATCCTTCAATTACGCGATGAAAAATCACTCCGTTGTAATAACCTTCTTCGGATAGTTTTATAAAATTACGAACGGTTTTGGGAGCGGCATGTGGAAACAGTTCCACTTCGACTGTCCCGAAATCGGTATCGAGTATCGCATACAATTTTTCGTTGTTATTAAGGGTCATAAGAGAATCCGCTCTGTCGGGTTTGTAAATATTCGTTTTTTCATTAGAGCCGCACGCGGCTAACGCAAACATTCCGAGCAATATCGGAATTACGAAGTATTTCATTTTCATATCAACCGCCGATTAGTTGCAAATGCAATAATAAAAATATTATTAGTCCGGCACATATACGATAAACGACAAACAAAAGCGTAGTATTTTTTTTAAGGTAACGAAGGAGAAATTCGATTGAGAGATAACCTACAATTGCCGAAGTAATCGTAGCTACGCTCATGCTAATTATTTGGCGCGCGTCGATGTATTCGAGCGCGGAATATAACTCATAAAGACCGCTAGCAAGAACCGCCGGTATACTCATCAAAAAAGAAAACCGCGCGGCTGTTTCCCTCTTCAATCCCAGAAAAAGACCCGCTGTAATTGTGGTGCCCGAACGCGAAGAACCGGGTATCAATGCAACTGTTTGAGCCAGACCGATGATTAGCGCGTCGTACCATTTTATATCTTTCATATTTCTTTTATACTTACCGGTTTTATCGGCTATAAAAAGTATAAGCGCAAGCAAAATCAGACTGGAAGCTATGACATAAAGATTCTTCGTAAAAACGCCTTCTATGAAATCCTTGAACAACAAACCGACAACTGCAACCGGAAGCGTGGACAGAATCAGATACCACCCCATCAGTGAATTTTGGGACTGGGACTTAATACTAATTTTAGATCTATTTTTTAACGGATAAACGACATTTTCTTTCGTAAAATCGACGGCTATCCGCTTTATATCATTGAAGAAATAGACCAGCACAGCCATCAAAGTGCCGAGTTGAATCACGGCTATGAACGCAGTCCAGCGTTCGGGATTGTCCATTGAAATCAAGTTCATCAATTTGCCCGCCACGGTTAAATGTCCCGTACTGCTAACCGGCAAATATTCCGTTAAGCCCTGGATTACTCCAAGGACAATCGATTCAATAACGCTCATAATAACCTTTAGAATGTGTAAACAATACCCAACTTAATGCCCGCGGAAACAGAATTCAGGTCCACGGCTTCGCCTGTTGCATAGTTGATAATTTTCTTGTCGAGTTCTTCGTTGTACAGTTCATCAAAAGAATCGTATCTCAAATCGAAACCGACCGACACAAAAAGTTTCCCGTCTATTTTGGAAATACCCTCGGCCTTAAGAACGATACCGAATCCGCTTGAGCGGTAACTTGTTGCCGTAATAATTTTTTCCGTAAATTCGACTATTCTTAATCCCGCGCCCAAGCCAAATTTGAATTTATAACCTTCTCCTTCAATCTTATAAAAGCCCAACAACGAGGGACGGTGAATAAAATAAGATAATTCATTTGCCCCGCCCTGTAACGAAATGTTATAGGAATCGATCAACAAACTGTACTCGATTCCCGGTTGAAAATCTTTTAAGCCGGCATAATCCAACTCGATCGAGAAATTACCCGCCGACGAAAATGTCGATAATTTTTTGCCGTAAGGACCATATACTGCATTTACATAGTCTCTGTACTTCGGCGCCGATTTGAAATCGACTCCCATAGCAACGCTTAAATCCCACTGGGAATAAACAGTCGACGCAGCGACCATAAAAAGGATTATAAATAAATTAAATTTTTTCATTGTTTGTACTTTTGAATACAGAAATAAAATTTTCCTTTGGCTCCCCTTTATGCTCTCTTATCTTATTAATCATCAATATCAATAAAGCGGTTCCGCCGACAAACACCACATATTGAATAAAATGCGTAAGTATGGCGTATGCGGCGCTTAACTCGTAATTAAAATTGTACAACTGTGTCAATACGAAGATGGAAATCATATGATAAGAGCCGGTGCCGCCGGGAGTGGGCACCAAAGTGCCGAATGCGCTGATTGCCATAAACACCCACGCCATCTTAAAATCAATTGCTCCGTAGGATTCCATACCCAACATATAAAAACCGATTAATGTGTTGAGCGCATATAGATAAAACATTACTACCGTCAACCCGATTATTGCGGCAACGTTCTTTTTGCCCTTGATTGTGGCAAAACCTTCAACAAAAGTTTCGAACCCTACCTTTATTTTATTAGTAAAATCCGGACTAATTTTTGCAAGGAATCCGAAGAGTCTATCGGATAAATGGGATTGATATTTCACGAGAGCGTAGAGAAGCAACACGGCGATAATAATAAAAACCAATCCGATACTGAGCGCGGGTTTTAACCAAGGTATTTTTGTGTATAAATCTCCGGAATAAAAATAGACGCTCAAAATAGTGGCAATTCCGAATGCGGCAATATCAATAACTCTCTCCACCACAATCGAGCCGATCATTGTACTCCGCGATATTTTTTCCCACTTACCAAGGAAGAGTCCTCTGTAGAGTTCGCCTACTCGGGGCAATACGCAATTAACCCCGTAGCCTACCATTACCGCGCCGAAAACATTCAAAGAAGATGCGTCCCTCTTAACCGGCTCAATCATTATTTTCCATCGCCATGCGCGTACGTAATGAGACAGTAAAAAGATCAGGATATAAATTGCAAGCCATGAATACGAAGTAGCCGCAATTAAACCGAAGGCTTTACGAAGGTCGATGCCCCTGAATGCCAAATAAAGAAAGGCTACCGTTAAGACGGCGGAGATAACATAACCGCTGAATTTTCTATTTTTTTTATCGAAGATCAATAATCCGTATCCCTTTTGGAGGAACAAATGTAAAGATTTCTTCTTTTAATTTTACGTCGGTCTTTATATTATTTAACTCGATAATATGTTTCTCACCGTTGAAATCGGTTATTTCAATTTTTCTGAATAGGTCGTCTGAAGTTTCAATTATAATTTTTTTAAAATCCTCCTCGCTTTTCGGTTGCAACTCCAGATAAATTTTTCCCTTCTTGTCTTTGTAATTTCTCACATTGCATTTTTGAGGTAAGTCGAACAAGTATCTTTCAATCGAAAACGAAGAAGGTTCGTCGCCAATGTCGCTGATCATCACTCTTTTGCCGTTAATATCGTAATTCCAAACGCTTTTTGAATCGGATACGATTTTCCTTGCCTCGGATTCGATAACAAATTTATTGCGCCTTTTGTAAACAAATTTTCCGTTAATATTAGCAGCCGGCGAAGTAAATTTAAAGTCGGCTGTGAAGTTGTCGATCGAATTAAACCGATCCTGCAATTTTTTCAAGACGTCGTCGGTTTGAACGGATTGAGCAACAAGGATAATCAGTATGACAAAACGCAGCATCAGAGCGACCTCAGAATAGTTTCGAGTTGTTCTTCGTTTTCGACAATCACTTCCCTGGCTTTACTCCCCTCGGAGGGTCCTACAATTCCCACCTGTTCCAACTGGTCGATTATTCTGGCGGCCCGCGAATAACCGAGTTTCAATCGTCTTTGTAATAAAGAAACCGAGCCTTGCTGATGACGCACCACAACGCGCGCGGCTTCTTCGAACATCGGATCGAGGTCTGAAAGCATATCGTACATTTCCGACTTTTGTTTTTCCTGCAGCGACGGCAGGAAATATCTCTTCGAATAACCTTCCTGGATATAGATATGATTTACTACTTTTTCAACCTCTTCGGTAGATATAAACGCATTTTGAATTCTAATGGGTTTCGGCATTCCCGTCGGCAAAAAGAGCATATCTCCCCTTCCTAATAACTGTTCTGCGCCGTTCATATCCAAAATAGTGCGCGAATCGATTTTGGAAGCTACCTGATATGCGATACGCGAACTGAAATTGGCTTTAATAACGCCGGTAATCACATTAACCGAAGGTCTTTGCGTGGCGAGTATAAGATGAATGCCGACCGCCCTAGCCAGCTGCGCCAGACGAGCTATCGGCTCTTCAACTTCTTTGCCCGAGGTTATCATAAGATCCGCCAATTCGTCGATTATAACGATTATGTACGGCAACTTATGATGTTTCATTTCATCCGTATCTTTGGGCTTAGTTCTGGGATTCAAAACTTTTTTATTGTAATCCATTATGTTTCTCACGCCGGCTTTGGCAAGTTTGTCGTATCTTTTTTCCATTTCGAATTCAACGGCTTTCAAAGCGAGCAATGCATTGGAGGGATTGGTAATAATTTCCTCATTGAGATCCGGCGATACGGCAAGAAAATGCTTTGATAATTTTTTGTAGAACGAGAGTTCGATTTTTTTCGGGTCGATTATTACAAATTTAATGTCCGAAGGATGTTTCGAATAGAGGAGACTGTTGATTATCATATTTATGCCGACGCTCTTACCCGAGCCAGTAGAGCCTGCAATGAGCAGATGGGGCATTGTCGCCAGGTCTGAGATATAGACGTCGCCTGAAATTGTTTTACCCAACGCTAACGGCAATTCCGCTTTGGCGCCTTTCAGTTTGCTGAGAACTGAATAAGCTCGTACTATCGAGGCTTCAGCATTCGGTATCTCTACGCCGATGGCGCTTTTTCCGGGGATAGGCGCAATAATACGAATCCCCCTTGCAGCCAGCGCCAGAGCTATGTCGTGTTCGAGACTGACTATTCTGCTAATCTTAACGCCCGGAGCCGGAACTATTTCATAAAGAGTGACTACGGGACCCGGCGTTACCGTAATATCCTCAATTTGAATATCAAAAAGGGCAAGTTTATCTTTCAGCAGCTGGGCGTTCCTTTTTAACTCGCTTTCGTGAACTTTAATTTCTTCTTCTTCGGGAGCCTGCAGTAAATCGAGCGTAGGCGGTTTATAATTAATTTTTTCTTCCCATTGATCGGGCAAATCGGCTTCTTTAGTGAAATCGACCCGTTCTTCGATTTCCTCTTCTTTATTTTCTTTCGATTTTTTCTTTTCAACCTGGTCGTATATTTCTTCGACAGTTTTGACTGCGGGCGTTTCTTCTTTTTTCAAAATTTTAATGCGAGTCTCTGGCGCTCTCTCTTCGGTTTCCAATTCCTGCTCTTCAACCGCTTTATCTTTTTTGCGCAACAACGTTTTTAAAGGACTTTCTTTTTCTTTCTTTTTACTACCTATTTCTTCCGCCCCGGTTTCTTTTTTTATTTTAACTTCCACTTCGTCTTTCTTTCCGGACGACGAATTTTCGAAATACTGTATCAGTTTATAGTACAATACGCTAAGCTTAATGTCGAATGAAATAATAAGCGTGGCTACCAACAGCGCAAACAAGAATATGATACTCCCGAGCCCGCCCAATAACCTGCTCAAAACCGTTCCGAAGAATTTTCCGATGTTGCCCGATAATTCGTAAACGTCCGGGAACAACCCGATTTCGGGCGCGGTCTGCAATACCCCGAAAAAAGCCGCTAGAATTAATCCCGTAGCAATTAGAAAGTTCGTAATGTAGATAGAGAGCTTAAAATCGGCGGCTTTCAGTACTGTATAGCCCCATAAGAAAATGACGACAGGAAAAACCAGAGAGAAATAGCCGATTGTGGAATGGATGAAGAAATAAGCCAGATAAGCGCCAATAATTCCCAACCAATTATGCGCATTTGAAATATTCTTGCTCAACTCGGCACTGGGACTAAACAATTCGAGCAGGTCTTTGATCGTGTAAGAAAAAGCGGCTTCGTCCGCGCGAGAGTACGATAAAATGCTCAAGAACAAAAAAAGCGAAAATACGATTAGGAATAAACCCAGAAGTTTTTTCTTTTTTCTGGGAGTAATAATAAAATACTCTCTCTCGGAGTTACTGTTTTTCTTTGATTTCTTTTTACTCATCTTTCAATTTACTTATCAAAGTTTTTCAAAGTCTCTTCATCGTTCCCGATACATAATACGGAATGACATCCGTGGTTCCGATTTTTGCGCATTCCAGAATATCGTCTTCGAAACCGTTCTCTATCAACATCTTGCCGTGTTCCGTTGCGCTGAGAAAGTTGAAAAGATTTTTAGTATTGTTAGTGCTAAGAATCACGCTTGCATTAGCGGAATCCGAGAGTTGCACATTATCCGTCAATTTTCTTATTTCACTTATTAAAATACCGGCGCAGACTGCGTCTTCCAGATTGAACATACCGTTTGTGCCTGCGCACACAATTTCGAAATCCTCATTGAGCAGAGTCATATGATTTGCAATTGCAGGCAGATTATTGAAGGAGCAGGCAAACAGGTTTTTGCTGAATTTAGCCTTGACAATACTTTTGCTTCCGTTCGTAGTGTAAAAAATGATCGACTTGCCAGCCACAACTTCGGGGCGGTATTCAAGCGGGGAATTTCCGAGGTTAAAGCCTTCCACCATTTTAGTATTTCTTTCGCCGCAAAGGAGAGTTTGACTTCGAAAAGCGTCGCCCGAAATTTTCATCGCAAAGTCGAGTGTGCTCACGGGAATAACTTCCCGCGCCCCGTTTGCCAACGCGGTAGTAATTACCGTCGTAGCCCGCAGCACATCGATTACCACTACAGTTTTTCCGGTAAAATAGAGTTCGTCCAAAAATATGTTCGAGAAGAGTACGTTGATTTTCATTTCAGTTCTTTATAAATGGCAGTTTAGTTACCGTAGCCGGTATTTCCTTACCTCTGATCAAAAAATTGACCTGCGTTCCTTCGGAGGCATAGTTTATGTCGATATATCCGAGCGCAATAGCTTTTTCAATAATCGGACTCACTGTGCCGCTTGTTATTTTACCGATGATATTTCCGTCGGCTGTAACTTCGTGACCGTGACGCGGGAAAGCTTTTTCATGAGATACCATCGGAGCCAATTTCCTTTTCAAACCATCTTCTTTTATTCGAAGAAGCGCTTCTTTTCCGATAAAATTGTTCTTCTTTAATTTGACCACCCAGCCGAGGCTTGCTTCCAGCGGATTTGTGGATTTGTCGATATCGTTGCCATAAAGACAATACCCCATTTCGAGACGGAGAGTGTCTCTAGCGCCGAGTCCAACCGGTTTAATATCGAATTCTTTTCCGGCTTCGAAAATCGAGTTCCATATTTTGATAGCCGTGTCTTCGTCGCCCTTGAAATAGATTTCATACCCCAATTCGCCCGTATAGCCGGTCCTCGAAATCAAGGCGTCGTTTCCGGCAATTTTGGCGTAGAAAAAGTGATAATATTCGAGGTTTAGTTCGCGGTCGCAAATTTTTTGAAGAACCGCTTTTGAATTTGGTCCCTGAACCGCCAGAAGAGAGTATTCGTCGCTCTCGTCCTTAATTTCGACATCGAATTTATTGTTCTTCAAAAGCCAATCGTAATCTTTATCTTTATTTGCCGCATTCACTACAAAGATAAATTCGTTTTGATTAATACGGTAAACAAGCAGGTCGTCCACAATACCGCCGTCTTCGTAACACAACAGCGAATATTGAACGCGTCCGTCGGTAAGAACAGAAGCGTCGTTTGTAGTAACATACTGAACGAAATCAAGAGCCTTCTCGCCCTTAATTATAATCTCCCCCATGTGCGATACGTCAAAAACACCAACGCTGCTCCTAACGGCTTTATGCTCTTCAATAATAGAAGTATATTGAATTGGCATTTTAAAGCCCGCAAAGTCGACGATTTTAGCGTTCAGCTTTTGATGAACGGAATAGAATTTTGTGGTTTTCATAAGTTATTTATTCTCGAGTTTTTTCCAGTCGCTTAAAAATTTTTCCAGACCGATATCGGTGAGAGGATGTTTGAATAATTTTTCGATTACGTCGAAAGGAATAGTAGCCACGTCGGCTCCCATCATAGCGGCTTCCACCACGTGGAGAGGATGGCGTATGCTCGCCACGAGCACCTGAGTTTCGAAATCGTAATTTCTGTAGATCTGCACTATCTGTTCGATCAAATCCATACCTACGTGACTAATGTCGTCGAGTCTTCCGACAAAAGGGCTAATATAAGTAGCGCCGGCTTTTGCCGCCAGGAGAGCCTGAGTAGGCGAAAAGCAGAGCGTAACGTTTGTTTTTATGCCTTCGGAAGAAAGAGTTTTGACGGCTTTGATTCCTTCTTTGATAAGCGGAATTTTAACCACAATATTTTTATGAATTTTTGCGAGTTCGCGGGCTTCCTTAAGTATTCCTTCATAATCGGTAGAAACCACCTCGGCGCTGATGGGACCGTCTACAATCTGAACGATTTCATTGAGCAATTCGATGAAGTCTCTTCCTTCTTTTGCCACCAACGACGGATTAGTAGTAACGCCGTCTAGCAAGCCGTAGGAAGCGGCTTCTTTTATTTGGTCGATATTGGCAGAATCGATAAAGAACTTCATTGCCACCTCTTCTATTTAATGAATAATTTTATTGACGTAAAATTAAGCAAATTCTTCGGTTAAATCCTCACCGGTTTTTTTGGAATAAATTTTGAACATCTGAGGATTCATCTTTTCGTCTTCTTTAATCTTAAGTCTGATAAAATATTTCAACTGAATTTTGGTCAAAGGTGAAATGAAGCCTTCCCGCATTTTCTCCGCCGTAATCGGATGTACCTGCAGAATCAAGGATTTGTTTTTCCCGTCGAGACGATATCGCTGCAGCCATTTTTCGATTTCGTGAATTACGCTCGATGTTTTTGTCAATAAACCGGTGCCGTTACAATACGGACACGGTTCGGTCATCGACTGGACAATATTTTCGCGCACGCGCTGGCGCGTAATTTGCATCAAACCGAATTCGGTCATCGGCAACAGAGCCGTTTTGGCTCGGTCTTTACGAAATTCCTTCTTAAGCTCGTCGTAAATTTTCTTTCTGTTTTTTTCGTCTTCAAGGTCGATAAAATCGACGACAATAAGTCCGCCGATATCGCGCAATCTGAGCTGGCGCACAATTTCTCTGGCGGCTTCGAGGTCTGTTTTAAGGGAATTCAGTTCCTGTTCTTTTTTGGCTGCGTATCTGCCGCTGTTAACGTCGATAACAGTCATCGCTTCGGTATGTTCGATAACAATATGCCCGCCGCTCGGCAGAGGGATTCGCCTGCCCATCAGTATTTTAATTTGTTCGTCGATTTTAAATGTGGAGAATATCGGTTCTTCGCCTTTATAAAGCTCTATCCTGTCAAGCAACGAAGGCTGCACAAACTGGACATAATTCCTAATTTCTTTCCAGAGCTTTTTGGAATCGACAAATACTTTTGACACATCCGCAGTAAAAAGATCGCGGATAACGCTGATGGTAGTGCTTAAATCTTTATATAGAAGCGCGGGCGGGCTTTGCTTCTTGGCTTCTTCTTCGATATCCTTCCATATTTTGACCAGATATTTCAAGTCTGCCGAAAGAGCTTCCTCGTCCTGGTCTTTTGCCGCAGTTCTTATTATAAGTCCGCAGTTGTCGGGAAGAATACCTCGGGCAATTCGTCTGAGACGTTTTCTTTCCCTAATATCCGTAATTTTTTTGGAAACTCCGATTTTATCGTCCATCGGAAGCAGAACGCAAAATCTGCCCGGGATGGAAATAGACGACGTAACTCTCACGCCTTTGTCTTTTACCGGTTCTTTCAAAATCTGGACTAAAATTTCTTGTCCCTTATGAAGGCGCACAAAAGTCTTTTCTTTCTTTTCGGGTTTCGGCTTTTCTTCGCCGTTATCATTTTCGTCGGTATCCAGGTCGTCGTCGTCAAAAATTCCCTGCAACGCTTCGGTTCTATCTCCGATATCGGAAAAATGAAGGAAAGCGTCGTGCTTTAATCCGATATCAATAAATGCAGCGCGAATTCCGGGTAAAACTCTGGCAACCTTACCGAGATAGATATTGCCGACCATTCTCTGTTTTTCGGGATGATCTACAAAAAAATCGACAAGGTTTCCGTCTTCTGTAATCGCCACTCTGTTTTGAGTGGTCGAAGTGCTGATAATAATTTCTTTTTTCATCTATAAAAACTCTTTTTGTTATTACATTAAAGCTTCGAATTCATCTGTTTCGAGCCAATATAAAACTTTTTTTCTGAATCGAAAATCGATTTCAGTGTTAGTAAAATTTTCAATGTTCGCTTTTTTTATTAGCAATGCATGCTCGTCCACAATCTCGTATAAGTCCGAGTAAGCAAGTATGCCAAATACATTTTTGAGTAATGATTCCAATTCCGGAAAAAATCTAAAATACCAAAGTAACTGCTTCTTTCCTTTGTCCAATGCATTAACAGGACCGTATTCATATTCAAGCAACTTCAAATGTTTTTTCAATACTTCTGCAGTCGTGTCCACATCCGGATGTCCGGGGTCGAAGCCTTCTGCAGAGAGTTTGTTAAATCTTTCGAAAATAAACGGATTGCCGAGCGCTCCCCGGGCAATCATTGCCGAATAACAGCCCGTCGTTTCGATCATCTTCTTTACGTCTTGCGGAGTAAACAAAGACCCGTTGCCAATTACTTTCAATTTTGTGAATTCCATAATTTTCCGGATCCATTCCCAATTAGCCTCCGAATCGTATCTTTGTTTTTTCGTTCTGGCATGAACGGTAATAAACGAAGCGCCGTTGTTTTCGACTGCCCTGACAATATCGAGTATTTCAATATTCCTGTCGTCATAACCGAGCCGGATTTTAACCGAGATCGGTATGCCGTTCGAATTTTTAGCCATCGAATCGACAATTTTACCGATTCTTTTGGGATCGTTCAGAAGCGCAGCGCCCATATTGCAGGAGGTGACTTTGTCCACAGGGCAGCCGCAGTTCAGATCGATTAGATCGGGTTTGTAACGTGATATTTCGTTAACCGCTTCGCCGATTATCGAAGGGTCGTTGCCCAAAATCTGGACGCCAATTGGTTTTTCCGCCCTGTCGAAAACAAGATATCTCAAAGTATTGAAGTCGCCTTCAACGACGCCCAGAGCGCTGACCATTTGAGTAAATACCAATCCTGCGCCGCGCTCTCTGGCAATTCTTCTGAACGGCGAGTCGGTAATCTCTGCCATTGGGGCCAAAAACAGTCGATTTTCCAGATCGAGATTACCGATTCCCATTTAATCACTCTTCCTTATTTAAAAAAACAACGCCGGTTTTTTAACCGGCGTAAAATTATTCTTCGGTTGCTTCCGATGTTTCAGAAGTTTCTTCTTCTTTTAACAGTACTTTTCTGGAAAGCGAATATTTGTTTCCTTCGATACTCAGGAGTTTTACCCGCACGATATCGCCTTCCTTTAATACGTCGCTTACTTTATTGATTCTCTTGTTGTCAATTTGAGAAATGTGCAATAATCCCTGAATGCCGGGCAATATTTCGACGAACGCTCCGAAGTCAACAAGACGAACCACTTTGCCGTCGTAATTTTTGCCGACTTCAGGGTCAGCAGTCATCCATTTAATATATTCGCGCGCTTCTTTTGCCAATTTAGAATCGTTGCCCGATATATTAACCGTTCCGTCTTCGTCAATGGCTATTTCCACATTATAATCTTTCTGTATTTTCTGAATTACTTTTCCTCCCGGTCCTATAACCGTACCGATTTTATCTGTCGGAATTTTGGTGGTCAGGAGCGTAGGCGCATATTGCGAAATAGTGGGACGGGGTTCGGAAATAACTTCGTTCATTTTTTCTAGAATATGCATTCTGCCTTCCTTTGCCTGGGCGAGGGCTTTTTCCATAATTTCATACGATATGCCCTGAATTTTTATGTCCATCTGGAAAGCCGTTATGCCGTCTTTGGTACCGGCGACTTTGAAGTCCATATCTCCCAGGTGGTCTTCGTTGCCCAGAATATCGGAAAGGATTGCATAATTGTCGCCTTCCTTGATCAATCCCATTGCAATTCCCGCCACAGCCTTCTTAATCGGAACGCCGCCGTCCATTAATGCCAGCGAACCCGCGCACACAGTAGCCATCGAAGACGAGCCGTTGGATTCCAATATATCGGAATTAAGTCTGATCATATACGGGAACTGCTCTTCGGGGGGCACCATGTTTTTCAGAGCTCTTTCGGCCAGATTACCGTGACCGACTTCGCGTCTGCCCACTCCGGAATATCTGCCTACTTCGCCAACGCTAAACGGAGGAAAGTTATAGTGAAGGATAAAGCGTTTTCTGAATTCAGTCATCAATCCGTCGATGATTTGCTCGTCCTGTTTTGTGCCGAGCGTCAAGGTGGTTAAACTCTGAGTTTCGCCGCGCGTAAAAAGAGCCGATCCGTGAGGACGCGGCAGAAGTCCGACCTCGATGGAAATGGGACGGATGTCGGTAGTTTTTCTGCCGTCGAGGCGTAAACCTTCGCTCAGAATTCTCTGGCGCATCAATTCCTTTTCCATATCGTGCAGGATTGTTTTAATAACTTTTTCCTGCTCGGGGAATTTTTCGGCAAGCTGTTCGACGACTTCTTCTTCGAGCTCTTTATTCTTTTGCGAACGTTCCTCTTTGGTTAGAACCGAGGCAACGATTGTTTTCATTTTATCGTATGCCAGTCGATTTACCTCGTCAACCAGAGCCTGATCCAATTCAACCGGAGGCACTTCCATTTTGGGTTTTCCGCAAAGTTCGCGGAGTTCTTTTTGAGCGGCTACTATTTTCTTAATTTCATCGTGAGCGAATTTCAATGCATTGAGCATATCTTCTTCGCTAACTTCCTTAGCTTCGCCTTCAACCATCATAATCGACGATTCTGTTCCTGCGACAACCAGTTCGATATCGCTTTCTTCAATTTCCTGCAGAGAAGGATTTATTACGAACTGACCGTTGAGTCTTCCTACTCTGACTTCGCCAATCGGTTCGAGGAACGGAATATCCGAAATTACCAGCGCGGCAGAAGCGCCGCAGGCAGCAATTACATCGGGGTCGTTTTCATTGTCGAATGAATAAACGAATGCGGCTAATTGCGTGTCGTTATAATAATTATCGGGGAAAAGAGGTCTTATCGGTCGATCGATCAATCGAGCGCTGAGAACTTCTTTGTCGCTGGGACGACCTTCGCGTTTAATAAAGCCTCCCGGAATTTTACCTGCAGCGAACGATTTTTCACGATACTCGACGCTCAATGGAAAAAAATCAATGTCGTCGCGTACTTCTCCGGCTACCGCCGTTACGAGCACCATCGTGTCTCCATAACTCACCATTACCGCGCCGTTCGACTGCTTGGCTAGCTTTCCCGTTTCGAATTTTAGTTTATGTCTGCCTATTTGAACTTCTTTTGTAAAAACCATTTTTGTTTTCCTACTTTCTAATGTTTAACTCTTTAATTATTGCGCGATATCTTTCAATATCTTTCTTCATCAAGTAATCGAGCAATCTTCTTCTTTTACCTACTATCTGCATTAGACCTCTGCGCGAGGCATGGTCTTTTTTATGCTGGTCGAAGTGCGCCGTAAGATTATTGATTCTTTCTGTTAAGATAGCAATTTGAACTTCCGCTCTTCCGCTGTCTTTTTCGTTCGCGCCGAATTTCTTAATTAACTCCTGTTTTCTTTCGTTTGAAATTGACATCTTGCTACTCCTTTTATTTGTTTTACAATGTAATCCCAGTCGCAACCGGAATTAATTAGTTATTTTCAATAAAATAAATAAATTATAAAGTTTAATTTATCGATTTATCCTCAAATTTGCTCAAAATTTCGAGAGCCGTTTTTTTGTCGGATTCTATCTGTACGATCAATTTGTCAACGCCTTCGAATTTGATTTCATTTCTTATTCTTTTAATTACTTCCACTTTCAGGCGTTCGCCGTAGATATTTTTTTCGTATTTACCGAAATCGTTATTCATCAAATGAACTTCAATCGTAATTTCCGGTTTGTCTTCAAAAGTAGGCCTTAAACCGATATTCATTATTCCCAACAAAGAATCGCCGTTTATTAAGCATCTGACGGCATAAACTCCGTTTACGGGAAGAGCCTTAAGATTGTTGTCGAGTTTAATGTTAGCCGTAGGAAATCCCAGCGTTCTTCCTCTTTGGGCTCCTTTAACAACAATTCCTTCGAAGGAATAATTCCTTCCCAAAAACAAATTTGCTTTGTCGATATCGCCTTCGGCAAGCGCTTGTCTTATTTTTGTGCTGCTTACTATTTCGCCGTTGCATCTTTCTGCATCTACCGCCGTTACTTCAAAGCCGTACTGATTTCCGAGTTGCTTCAGTTTATCGGCGTCGCCCATTCGATCCCTGCCGAATTTATGGTCGTGTCCCACAACAATATGCGACAGGTTCAGCTGTTCTACTAATATTTTGCCAATAAATTCTTCCGAAGTCATTTCGGAAAATTCCCGGCTGAATTTTTGTATAACCAGATTATCGAGCTTTGTTTTGCTAAGAATTTCAATCTTCTCATTTAATGTCGTAAGCAATTTAATCTCATAGTCTTTTGAGATAACAAGGCGCGGGTGAGGTTCAAAAGTAAATAGAACCGACTCGCAACCGCATTGCGCCGAAATCTCGAATAAGCGGGACAAAATTTTATGATGCCCCATGTGAAGACCGTCGAAACTGCCTACGGTAACAACGGTTTTTCTATTTTTCTCAAACGTGAATGAATCTTTATATATGTTCATTATCAGCTAAATTCGTTACAAAATTTTCGAACTCTTCGATTCCGAATGCATCTTCGACCGAATAGGTACCGATAGCCGTTCTTCTCAAGGATTTAAGATAAGCGCCGCATCCTAATTTTTGTCCGAAATCATGCGCAATAACCCGGATATACGTGCCGGGAGTAACTTCAATTTCGAAATGGATATCGGGCAAATCGATTTTCTTTATATCGAACCTGAAAACTTCTATTTCCCTTTCTTTGCGTTCGACTTCAACGCCTTTGCGCGCATATTTATATAACGCTCGTCCGTTTTTTTTAACAGCCGAATACATTGGCGGCAGCTGGAAAGATTTTCCTATAAAACCGGAGGCTGTTTTATAAATTATTTCCTCGTCGATACCGGAAATATCTCTTGACGAGTCGAATTCCGTTTCGAGGTCGTATGACGGCGTGGTCTTGCCGAGCGATATAATTCCGGTATAAACTTTATTTAAATTCGAGAATTCCGAAATTCTTTTCGTAAAGCGTCCTGTGCATATTATCAGCAAGCCCGTAGCCAGCGGATCGAGAGTGCCTGCATGACCTACCTTTTTAACATTCACTGCTTTACGAACCCTATGAACCATATCGAATGAAGTTCTGCGAATCGGTTTGTCTATCAAAACCGCTTCGCCGTTCGGAAAATCCGGCACAATATCATTAATCATTTTCCTTGTTATCACTCTCATGAATCTTCTTAAATATCGTCTCTATTTTCTCTACGTAATCGAGCGTATCGTCGATAAAGAATTCAAGCTCCGGAACGAAACGGACCCTTATTCTGCCGGCTAATTGCGTACGAATCCACCCTTTTAATTCATTGACTTTAGTTAGTACTTCTTCCCTTTTCTCTTTTTCATACACCGACAAATATACTTTCGAGAGTTTTAAGTCGGGACTCAACTTAACGCTCGTAATTGTAATCAAACTGAGACTCGGGTCCTGGATTTTGTGCAAAAAGATAAGACTCAGTTCCTCTTTAATCATGCTTGCAACTTTATCTATCCTGAAAGAACTCATATCAGCTCAGCGTTTTCTTAGTTTCGACAGTTTTATAAACTTCTACAACATCGCCCACTTTAATATCATTAAAGTTGGCAATATTTAGACCGCATTCGAATCCTTTTTCGACTTCTCTAACGTCGTCTTTGAAACGCTTGAGAGATTCGAGTTGACCTTCGTAAATCGCTATACCGTCTCTGTAAAGTCTTACTTTGCCGTTTCGGGTTATTTTACCGTCTGTTACGTAACAACCGGCAACCGTTCCGACTTTGGGCACTTTGAATACCTGTCGTACTTCAGCAGCGCCGACCAATTCTTCGGATACCACCGGCGACAGGAGTCCTTCGAGAGCCGACTTGACTGCATTAATAGCATCGTAAATAATATTATAAAGCCTGATGTCCACTTTCTCTGTTTCTGCCAGCTTACGCGCATTGCTGTTGGGACGCACGTGGAAACCGATAATGATGGCGCCCGAAGCCGCCGCCAGCAGCACGTCCCCTTCGGAGATTGCGCCGACTCCTTTGTGGATAACTTTTACCGAGACTTCGTCGTTAGAAAGTTTCATAAGAGCGTCCGAAAGAGCTTCGACCGAACCGTCTACGTCGCCTTTTACAATAATCGGTAATTCTTTTATGCCGCCAGACGATATTTGATTTGCAATTTCTTCGAGCGTCATGTGGCGCACTTGACGGTGCTCCTGCTCCCGCTTAATCTGCATTCTTTTAATGCTGATTTCTCGCGCTTCCCTTTCCGATTCGACCACTGCAAAAGTATCGCCCGCCTGAGGCGTCGATTCGAATCCGAGAACAAGAACCGGCGTTGAGGGAGGAGCTTCTTTAACTTTATTTCCTCTTTCGTCGAACATTGCGCGAACCCTTCCGTATGCAGTGCCCGCCACAAACGGATCGCTAATTCTGAGCGTGCCTTTTTGAACAAGGATTGTAGCGGTAATTCCTCTTCCTTTATCGAGCTGCGATTCGATAACCGCGCCTCGAGCAGGTCTGTCGGGATTTGCTTTCAAGTCGAGCATTTCAGCTTCGAGCAATATTTTTTCGAGCAGAAGGTCGACGTTTTTGCCCGTTTTGGCCGAAAGTTCCACACACTGATATTTGCCGCCCCAATCTTCTACAAGGACGTTTCTTTCGGCAAGTTGCTGCTTAATTTTTTCCGTATTTGCGTTCGGTTTGTCAATTTTATTTATTGCCACGATAATCGAAACGTTGGCTGCAAGGGCGTGATTAATTGCTTCGACAGTCTGCGGCATAACCGCATCGTCGGCTGCCACAACCAAAACTACGATATCCGTAATTTGAGCTCCTCTTGCGCGCATGGCTGTAAAAGCTTCGTGACCGGGAGTATCGAGAAATGTAATTTCTTTACCGTCTTCCAGAGCTACTTTGTAAGCGCCGATATGCTGAGTGATGCCGCCCGCCTCGCCGGCTACTACATTTGTTCTTCTGATAAAATCGAGCAACGATGTTTTACCGTGATCCACGTGTCCCATTATCGTAACGACCGGCGGACGCGGTTTTAATGATTCTTCCGGATCGTCCTCTTCTTCGATTAAATCGCTCAAATACTCTTCTTCAAGTTCCACTTCGAATCCGAAATCCGACGCGATCAGTTCTATCGTCTCGAAATCGAGTCGCTGATTAATAGAGACCATAAGACCGAGTCCGATGCATTTTTGAATCACTTCGTTAACCGAAACGCCCATTAAATTTGCCAGTTCGCCGACGGCAATATATTCGGCAACTTTTAGTTTTTTCTGTTCGAGCTCTTTCTGTTCGATAATTCTTTCGAGTTGTTCCTGCTTTTCTTTCTTTTTCTTTTTCCTGAGCGAAGCGCGTTCCGATACGGACGAATCGTCCAAACTCATCATAGTTCGTTTAATCGCCTCTTCGACTTCCTTTTTGTCAACCTGAAGTTTTTTGAGCTTTCGTTTTTTCTTCGAAACAACTTCTTCAACTTTGTCTTCTTTTCCTTTACTCTTGGCTTTTAATTTTTTCTTCTTTTTCTTTTTAGCCGGTTCGCCGGCTGTCTCGTCGGCAGTTTTGGGTTTTTTGTCCTCGAGCACTACATGAGGCTCTGTTTGTTTTTCGGATTGGGCTTTTTCTTCTTTTTCTTTTTTCTTGTCTTTTTCGAGTTCTATTTTGCCGACAATTTTTAAGCCTTTTTTCCTTTTTTCGAGTTCTCTTTCTGCCGGAGTCTTAAATTTATCGCTTTCGGTTTGAATTTCTTCTTTTGGGGCGGTTTCTACCGTTTCGGCTTGTTCTGCCTTTTCTTCCGCGGCAGCCACTTCTTCAGTTTGAGTTTCCAGAACTTCTTCCGTATCGGTTTTGTCCTGCTTTTCTTCACTTTCCGGCAGCTCTACAATCCGAGGTTCTTCTTTTGTTTCCGCTTCGGATTTTTCTTCCCTTTTGGGTTCTTCGCCGCCGCTTCTTTTTTTCTGAAATTCGGATATCTTTTTATAATGCTGTTCGGCTTTTTCGATATCTTTCTTGAAATGTTCGCGTACGTCGCTTTCCATTTCGTCGCTCAGAATCGACATATGATTTTTTACTTCGTATCCTTTCTTCTGAAGAAATTCAATTATCTGCTCAGTTGGCAGATTATATTCAGAAGCGAACTTGTAAATTCTTAATTTTTTCTTTTTTACTTCCGGCATTTGAGTACCTAAATTTTTTATTCTTCTTCTTCAAATTGGTTTTCGAGAATTTGTATTATCTCTTTGGCTTTTTCTTCGCCGATTCCTTCGATCTCTTTCAATTTATCGACGCCTGCTTTCAGAACTTCAACCGCTGTTTCGAAACGATTACTAATAAGAATATCGACAATGTCGCTGCCGAGTTCTTCTCTGAGTTCGGGCAGTTCGATATCTTCTTCGTATTCGTCGAGTTGTTTTTCCTGACGGAGGACTTCAATATCGTAGCCGGTCAATTTCATAGCCAGGCGAATATTGACGCCGTTTCTGCCGACAATCAACGAGATCTGGTCGGTATCTGCCGTCACGGTGCATTTTTTATTTTCCTCGTCGATTTCGATCTGACGCAATTTAGCGGGAGCCAGGCATCTTTGTATGAACACAACCGGGTCGTCCGAATAATTTATTACGTCGATGTTTTCGTTATTCAATTCGCGCACGATTGCATGAATACGAACGCCTTTCATACCGACGCATGCGCCCACGGCGTCGATACGCGAATCCTGGGATTCGACGGCGACTTTGGCTCGCTCGCCGGGTTCCCTGGCAATTCCTTTAATTTCGATAACGCCGTCATAAATTTCGGGGATTTCAATTTCGAACAAACGGCGCAGGAACATATTGTCGGCGCGCGATATGATGATGACCGGACCGTTCTGATTCTTTTTTACTTCTTTAACTACGGCTCGGATTGTTTCGCCTTTTTTATATTTTTCACGGGGAATCTGCTCAATCCTCGGAAGAATCAATTCATTTTTGTTATGATTTACCAGCACGTCGTTTCTTCTAACCTGATAAATGTCGCCGACTACGATCTCTCCGATCATTTCCTTGTATTCGTTATAAACGATATCTTTTTCGATTTCTCTGATTTTCTGATTCAGATTCTGACGGGCAAGATTAATAAGTCTTCTTCCGAATTGCGACAATTCGATTTTTTCGACGTAATCGTCGCCAACTTCGAGTTCTTCTTCGTTTCCGCGCGCATTGACCTCGTCGATACTTATTTCGGTCGACGGGTCTTCGACTTTTTCGACGATTGTGCGCTCGAGAAAAATTTCGATATCGCCTTTGTCCATATTGACCACAACATCGTATCTGGCATCGTTACCGAATTTCTTTTTTACGAGAAGACCGAATATTTCTTCAATAATGCCTGCGAGAACGTCTTTGTCGAGACTTTTTTCCCGCACCATTTGGGCAAACGATTCGACTATTTCTGGGTTCATATATTATTCCTCCAAATCAAAAGCTAATTAATACTTTGGCTTTGTTTATGTCCTTAAAATTAATTTCATATTCGTCGGGAACTTTGGCTGATTTCGGCTTAACCTCGAAAATAAGTTTGTCGCCGTCAATCCGAATCAACTTACCTTCAATCTTGCGTTTTTCGTCCCCAGCCTTATAATGAACTTCAAAATTTCTGTTGATATGCTTATGATACTGTTCGAGAAATTTAAGCGGACGTTCAATTCCGGGAGAAGAAACATCCAACCGATAATTCGAATCGATCAACTGCTCGGATTCGATCTTATCCTTGATTATCCTGCTTAACTCTGCGCAGACGGAACTGGTTACGGCTTCTTTTCCGTCGATATAAACTTCGATAATCCTCTGTTTCTTATCTCCTCTCAGTATGAATTCTATAAGGAAAAAACCTTCTTGAGAGACTATACTGTCGATTTCTTGTTTTAATATTTCTTTTTCCATATCACACAAATAAAAATCGCCCACTAAGGGGCGAATAAGACTATGCAAATCTATAAATATTTGGCGCAATAAGCAAATTTCGATTCAGTATTTGAAGTTAATCAAAATCTCGTCGCAAAGCAGATATCCTTTTTTAGTAAGACGAATAATTCCGTTTTCAATTTTCAGAAGACCGTCTGTTTTCAATATCTCCAAAATCGACCGATTAGCGGCAAGCCATTTGTCGCCGAAACGTTTTTTTAGATTTTCGATATCGATACCGCCGCTTCTGAGAGCCAGCATTACATATTCTTCCAGCATCATTTCCGGAGTCAGAATTTCGCTGCCTGCGACTCCGTGGTCTCTTTCGTCGACTGCCCTCTTATAAAATTCGAGGCTCGAATAGTTCCACCATCTTCTGTTTTTGACGAAAGAATGAGCCGAGGTTCCGAAGCCGAGATAATCGCCGTATTGCCAGTACGCCCTGTTGTGAACGGATTCGTAACCCGGTTTGGCAAAGTTGGAGACTTCATATTGAAGGAATCCTTTCGATTCAAGAAAATCGATTGTAATTTCGTAAAGGTCGGCGTCGTAATCTTCGTCCTGGAGAGTAACTTTGCCGTCGAGAACCATTTTATTTAAGATTGTTCCTTTTTCGAGAATAAGACTGTAAGCCGAAATGTGTTTAACAGGCAACTCAACCGCTTCATTCAGATTTTTAATCCATTTTTCTTTGCTTTGACCGGGTAGATTGAAAATCAAATCGACGCTAATATTTTCGAAGCCCGATTCAAAGGCTTTCAGCACGCATTCTTTTGCCGTTTCGGCGTCGTGTATCCTGGTTAAAAAATTCAGTTCGTCTTTGTCGAACGATTGTATTCCGACGCTCAATCGGTTAATGCCCGCTTTTTGAAATTTATCGAGTTTTTCAGTATCGACGGTGCCGGGATTAGTCTCGAGCGTAATTTCTGCATCTCGAGCAATTTGGAATGTATTTCTTATTTCTTCAAGTATCGCAGAAATATACTCCGGAGTCATGAAAGAAGGAGTGCCGCCTCCGAAATAAACAGAGATTGTTTCGTACTCCTTCGAATAAAAACCTGCGTAATGTGCGATTTCTCTTTTTAAGCTTTCTAAGTAGCCCTCTATGTTTTTATAATTCGTAATGGAATAAAAATCGCAATAAATACATTTATGGTCGCAAAAAGGGATATGAACATAGAGCGCTAATTTATTCACGACTAATTATCTCTTAAAATCCGATTACCAATCCCAGTGTAGCCGTATTGGTTTTTGCCATTTTATAGTCGGCAACTATGTCAAAAATAATAAGGTTCAGATTAAAGCCGACCGTAAATGCGCTCGAGTTATCGCCTTCCAGGTCGAATGAGATTCTCGTTGGAGGCACAGGCACGCCGTTGACGGTTTCGTTCGATTGATAATCGTAATTTACCGTTGTCTTCGACGACTCGAAAGTTAGGCCTGCATACGGAGTAATCGAGACCAATACGCCGAACTGCTTGCTTGCAAACACGCCGAATTGAGTGGCTTTAGTTTCGAAAACGTCGCCCACTTTCAATTGCTGATAAAATGCTCCGACGGATAAATCGAGCGGCAGCGGATTATTCAGGAATACATTCAGATTGTGAATTGCGCCCAATCCCCAGAATGTAAACTTACCCAAATCCTTGATGTCGACTGCGGGCAAATATCTCACGGACAAATTAGTCCCGAGAACTGTCCCCACATTCAATTGAACCGCCGCTGTAGGCAGCGCGGGAAGTTCGTCCAGAAACCCCTTAACTTCCTCGATTGCCATTTCATACGGCTGAAGTTCGTAACGGCCTTCGTAAAAGCTGCCGCCGTTGAATTTAACTTTCAGAAATTCGTTTTTACTTCCTACAATTGTCGGGCCTGAGAATTGGACATTGAACTTTCTGCTTTTAATTTCCTGCTTTAAATTTTCGTAGTCCGGATTGGTCGGATCGATTCCCGAATTTGCAAGTATCTGTCCCGCTTGTTTGTCATTAAAATAAAAGTCTCCTGTCGCTGAAAACTTTTTAACGTCGTCCGAAAACAAAGAGCCCATTCCAACCACTTTTAAGGTCAGGTTGAATCCCAGTATTTTAGCGTCGGGAATCTCCGAAATCCAGCCGGAATTCAAATTCGAACCGAAAGCCGACGTTACTGGCGCCACGTAGGCTTCGCCCACAGTCGAAGATAAATTCGATAGAGTTTCATTGAGAGACTGAGCTTTTATTTGAACTGAGAATATAATTAACGCCAAAACAAATAGTGATAAATTTTTGCCTGTGCGGGTACCCATCTGATTATCTCCTCTTAATTGATATTTCAATTTAACCAAAATTTCTTTCTTAACGATGTGAGGCAAATCAATTTTTAATTTTCATCAGTTCTCTGGCGCCGTCGAGAGCCGCTTCGGTAATTTCTTCGCCGCTGATTAATTTTGCCACTTCTCTCACTTTTTCTTCGTCGTTCAGAATTCTGATAGTGCTTACAATTCTGTTACCCGATTTTTTCTTTTCGACGGAGTAGTGATAATCGGCAAGTCCGGCGATTTGTGGAAGGTGCGTTATGGCGATTATCTGGTGCGAAGACGCCAGTTCTTTGAGAGCGAGTCCTACTTTTTGCGCAACCGAACCGCTGATGCCCGTGTCGATTTCATCGAAAATGAGTATCGGAAGCCGTTCCGATCTGGCAAGAATCGATTTAAGCGCCAGCATAATCCGGGAAATTTCGCCTCCGGAAGCGACTTTAGTCAATGGCTTGGGGTCCTCGCCCAAATTGGTGGATATATAGAATTCTATTTTATCGATACCTCTTTCGTTATAGCCCGCTTTCTCATGATCGATCAAAATATAATCATTTTTATCTTCCGGTTTTTCCCTCTCGAGTTTGACCTGAAAATTGCTGTTGGTTATGCCGAGATATTTGAGCGACCGTTCAATTTCTTTTTTAATTCCGGGAATTACTTTTTTACGGGCTTCCGATAAATCGAGCGCCAGCTTGCCGCAATCTTTTCGGAGAGATTCGATTCTTCGCAAAAGTTCTTCTTTCTTTGCGGAAAAATTCTCCGTAGTTTCAATTTCGGTTGATATTTTATCCCGGTATTCCAAAACCGTATGGATAGAGCCGCCGTATTTTTTCTTCAGTAATTTAAATGCGCTCAGTCTTTGCCTTACTTCTTCGAGCCTCTCCGGATCGATATCGATTTTATCTTTATAACCTCTGAAGAAATCCGAAATTTCTCCGATTATAATGGAAGCCGATTCGATTTCTTTCAATTTATCGCTAACGGACGAATCGATTCTCGTCAGTTCGGCAATGCGGTTCTTAATATAGTTGATACGGTCGTGTACCGAATTTTCGTCTTCGTAGAGCAGATGGTAAATCTCTTCGGAGAGCTCAATCAATTGTTCGCTGTTTTCTAGCAGATTCAATTCTTTTTCCAGCGTTTCTTCTTCATCCGGAGCGGGATCTACTTCGTTAATTTCCTTCAATTGAAAACTGTAGAGTTCATATTTTTCTTTCAGCGCGTCTTCTTTCGAAACAAGTTCTTCGTAGCTTGAAATTTCACGCTTGAGAAGGATTAATTTTTGTTTATAATTATTAAGCAAAGCTTCGTTGCCGGCAAATTCGTCTATCAATTCAATATGAGTTGAAACCCTGAGCAGGGATTGGTGTTCATGCTGACCGTGCAAGTCGACGAGGAAATTTCCGACTTCTTTAATCAGAGCAAGCGAAACCGGCGTATCGTTCAAAAAACATCTGTTTGTGCCTTTGACGGAAATTTCCCTTCGTACAATCAAATCGTCGTAAGTATCGATATCATTTTCATTAAGCAGGTCAAGCACTTTATGATGACCACTGACATCGAAGATACCCTCCACTATCGACTTAGCGGCTCCTTTTCGAACCACTTCGGAAGAAGCTCTGTCGCCCAACAAAAGCCCCATTGCGTCGATCAAAATCGATTTTCCCGCGCCTGTCTCGCCCGTGATAATGTTCAATCCGCCGTGAAATTCAATTTCGATTTCTTCGATAAGCGCATAATCTTTTATGTATAAACTCTTCAGCATAATTTGCCCGATTATCAAATTTAAAATTATTACAATAAACAAAACTATCAAGTATTTAGTCAAATAAAGAACAAAAATGAGATTTTTTTCGTTAAAATTGACAACTAATCGAGAGTTTATTATATTTGGAGTCCAAAATTTGAAACGACTCCAAGATTACATCGCGGGGTGGAGCAATTGGTAGCTCGTCGGGCTCATAACCCGAAGGTTGCAGGTTCAAGTCCTGTCCCCGCTACTAATAAATAAGCCTCAGTAGTATTGCTGAGGCTTTTCTTTTTAATTTTTTCTATGAAGGTTGCAGGTTCAATCCGTTGGCTAACGGACTGTCCCCGCTACTAATAAATAAGCCTCAGTAGTATTGCTGAGGCTTTTTTTTAATTTTTTCTATGAAGGTTGCAGGTTCAATCCGTTGGCTAACGGACTGTCCCCGCTACTAATAAATAAGCCTCAGTAGTATTGCTGAGGCTTTTCTTTTTAAAATTTTTTTCAGTTGCAGTTGGCTTTAGCCAACTGATAGATATGTTATACGCTCAAAATTGCATTAAAACCGAATTTAGCAGATTTGCTAATCCCTCGGTAATTATTGAAAATAGCCTCAATTACGCCCGGATTCGAAAGAATATGGATTCGGGGGAAGTTATTATTTAAGTTTAACTTTAATTCGTATCACAGAATAAAATTATCCGGGAACTTAATAGATGCGAATTCCGTTAAGAGTCTAAGATGTACAAATGCGGTAATTTCCGCCTGCCCTCATTAAACTCCAAGGCTTCCTGAATTTTAGAAATTACATCTAAACTAATAAACGAATCTTACGATAATAGAGCGAATAAATGGTTTCATTTTATTGTTGTTCCAAATCACTCTGTTGATTTTCGACACAAATTCTATCGTAAGATTGTGATATTTTGAAATGTAAAAAAGGCGATAAAATGAATTTATTCATAGTCATATTAGCATTGATGTTCTTGTTCATTGTGTTCAATTTCCGGAAAGCTGCCGGTATATTTAGAGAGCTGCGTTCCGAATAATGGAGAAAAATTGATCCCCGATGAAACTTATTTCGTTTTAAGGGAGTCTAACGTATAGAATTTTCACAACACAACACACCCCTCAAAACACACCAAGTCCGATTAGTTCGCCCTAGCTAATCGGACTTTTTTTATTCCCCGATACAAATGCCAAGAGGGAATGAAGCAATCATTCCCCCGAAATAATCGAATCACTTTTCCAGCACGACCAGCGCTTCGTGTTCGATTCCGTCGTTTAGAACCGGCAATTTATTTCCCTGGATTTCCTTTCCGTCCAGAGTGATTTTCTTGACGCCCTTATTGATCCCCGAAGGATTTTTAATCGTAATGTTATATACGGCATTCCTAAATTTTCTTTGAACTTTCAGTTCTTTCCATTCAGACGGTATGCATGGGTCTATTACCAATCCGTCGAAGTCCGGACGAATGCCCAGAATATATTGAGAAACAGATACGAAAGACCAGGCGGCTGTTCCGGTTAACCACGAATTTTTTGCCTCTCCGTAAGTAGGGGCGTCTTTTCCGGCTGTCATCTGGCTGTATACATAAGGCTCGGAACGATAAATGTCGATCTGCTCTTCTTTTTTGGAAGGGCAAATGCTCAGATAATATTCAAATGCGCGGTCGCCCCGTCCTACGATTGTTTCCGCAATTTGAATCCACGTGTTGTTATGCGTGAAAATTCCGGCGTTCTCTTTATAGCCCGGAGGATACGAACTAATTTCTCCCAGATGCGGATAGTATGTTGAATATGCGGGCTGCTGAAGGATTATTCCGTTGGGAGTGGCGAGATATTCTTTTACGCTGTCGAGCGCTTTCAAGGCGTGTCCGTTTTCCAGCCCTGTACCGCCTAAAATAGACCAGCCCTGACTTTCTATAAATATTTTGCCTTCCTTGTTTTCTTTCGAACCGACTTTTTCTCCGTAAGAATCGTAAGCGCGCAGGAACCATTCGCCGTCCCATCCGTGTTTGTAAATTACATCTCTCATTTCCGCCGCTTTCTTTTTATAATCGTCGGCTTCGTTTTTCTTACCAATAAAATTAAGAATGCCCGCCATCTCTTCGCATGCCCTGCAGAATAAACCGGCAATCATAACCGATTCGGCTATTCGATCGTTTTCGATGTGTCCCGCCAATTGAAAACTTTCTCCCGGCGTGGTCGAAAAACAATTCAAGTTGAGACAATCGTTCCAGTCAGCGTGTCCAATCAGTGGCAATCCGTGAGGACCTCTGTTATTCAATGTATAATTCAAAGAGAGATGGAGATGATCCATTAATGTGGCATCCGAATCCGGTTTATCTGCGTATCCGATTTTTTCATCGAGGATTGTCGTATCGCCAGTTTCTCTGATATAAGCGGAAGTGGACAGGATTAGCCAGAGCGGGTCGTCGTTGAATCCTCCTCCGATATCCGCATTCCCTTTCTTAGTCAAAGGCTGGTATTGATGATAACAAGTTCCGTCAGAAAGCTGTGTAGATGCTATATCGAGTATTCTCTGTCGCGCCCGTTCGGGAATCATATGGACAAAGCCCAGAACGTCCTGATTACTGTCGCGGTATCCCATTCCTCTACCGATTCCCGATTCGTAAAGCGACGCCGACCTCGACATATTAAACGTTACCATACATTGATATTGATTCCAGACGTTTACCATTCTGTTAACGTGTTCGTTTGCAGTTTCGGCGTGATAAACCGAAAGAAGTTTATCCCAGTATGATTTCAGTTCTTCGAAAGATTTTTCAACATTTTCCGACGAAAGGAATTTTTCTCTTACATTAAAGAATTCGTCTTTTCTAATTTTGCCGTCGGGCAGATATTTTTCTTCAGGAGGATTTTCGGCATAGCCAAGGATGAAATTGATTTTTTTCGACTCGCCGGGTTTTAATTCGATATCGATTTGATGAACGCCTATCGGAAGCCAACCGTATGCAGTACTGTTCCTACATTCTCCTTCAATAACGGCTCGCGGCGCGTCGAGTCCGTAATGGAGCCCTACGAAAGCATCCCTGCTGGAATCATACCCCGAGACTTTCTCGCTGCAGGCAAAATATCCGTAATGATTGCGTCTTTCTCTGTATTCGGTAATATGAAAGATTGTTCCGTTTTCAATTTCCACCTGACCGGTTGAATAATTCCTCTGAAAGTTCGTCATATCGTCGTAAGCTTCCCACAGACACCATTCGACAAAGCTCCACATTCTTATATTTTTCTTATCATTCGAATTATTTTTAACTTCTACGTGCCATACTTCATTCCGCGCTCCTATTGGCACAAAATAAAGCGCGGATACTTCTAGCCCGTTTTTCTCTCCTGTAATTTTTGTATAACCGAGTCCGTGGCGGCATTCGTATTTATCTAGCGGAACTCTCATCGGCTTCCACATCGGGTTCCAAACAGTATCGCCGTCCTTGATATAAAGATACCTGCCGTTGCTGTCCATCGGAATATTATTGTAGCGGTATCTGGTTAGTCTTCTTAGGCGCGCATCCTGATAAAAACTGTAACCGCCCGCCGTATTCGATATTATACCGAAGTAATGCTCTGTCCCCAGATAATTAATCCATGGTAAAGGAGTATCGGGACGGGTTATTACATATTCTCTTTTTTGATCGTCGAAATGTCCGTATTTCATTTTTATCCCCTGATTATTATTAATGCCCTGAAAGTTTGATAATTTATTCCCGCAAAAAATAAAAATAATTTTCTTTATTGCTTTTATCATTTTGATAAATAGCTCTCTTTTTTTTGATTTTATTTTTCTCCGAATTTATTTGTATCGACCCTATTATTTTATTAATATTTTCAACCGCAATTTCATTAATGATGCAATTGAATTAACGCATAGGGAAACAATTTTATTCGTAGCGAACTGATGAATCATCTCCGTTGTTTTATATTTATTCTCATTACTATTACGTCAGTAGTAGACGCGCAATCGCTGTATGAACTCCAACGGGAATTTATCGACTTACGATTCGGAGCTTTTTTCACTTTGGTATAATGACATTTACGGGCGGCTCTCTATAATCCCTCAATTTTATTATGTTTGTTATTTAATTTACCCGATTATCGGATGAAGTTATTCCTTAATAAAAATCTGCGGATAATATACGCCATTACGCTTATTTCCGTAATGGGAGTCGCCAGCGTTACTCCCGCCTTCCCCGATATAGCCCGACATTTCAACTTGAGCGGCAAAGAAATTGGGTTGCTTATCGTATTCTTTACGCTGCCCGGAGTAATATTTACTCCGATACTCGGAATTCTTGCAGACCGCTACGGCAGAAATAAAGTGCTCGTTCCGTCTTTGCTTTTATTCGGCTTAGCGGGATTTGCCTGTGTTTTCCTTGCCGGATTTGAATATCTGTTGATATTAAGATTTTTTCAGGGAGTCGGAGCGGCTTCGTTAGGTTCTTTAAATGTTACGTTAATCGGATATTTATTTGAAGGAAGTCGAAGAGCCGAGGCGATGGGTTACAATGCAAGCGTGCTCAGCGTTGCCACTTCGGCGTATCCGTTCATTGGCGGTTTACTTGCAAGCATAAGCTGGCATTATGTCTTTATTCTTCCTGCGTTTGCAATCCCTGTGGCGATGATTGTAATAATATATCTTAACAATCCTGAACATTCAAAATCACAAACCCTGAAAGATTATCTCGCAAATGCATTAAAAAGCATTAAATCTTTGAATGCAATAATTCTCTTTTCCGTAAGTCTTGTCACATTTATACTTTTATACGGTTCGTATCTGACGTACCTTCCTTTTCTATTAAACAAAACGTATAAGTTTAACTCGGCTCATATCGGCATTGTAATGTCCGTTATGTCTTTTACAACGGCAATAGTTTCTTCCCGGCTGGGAAAGCTCTCAACTACTTTATCATATAAACAAATAATGACGCTCTCTTTTATTTTTTACGGAATTGCCCTTCTTGCTTTATCGCTCGGCTATACTTTATGGCTTCTCATAATATCGGTAATTATATACGGCGTAGGTCAGGGATTGAATTTACCTACAATCCAGACATTATTAAGCAGTATAACCCCATTCGAGTATCGCGCGGCATTTATGTCCTTTAACGGCATGGTTCTCAGAACCGGTCAAACAATCGGACCGGCATTGATGGGCATTGCTTTTAGCTTAGGCGGTCTTCGTGCCGTTTTTTATGCCGGAGCTTTTCTTGCATTTATGGCATTGATACCGATCTCTTTAATCAAAATCAAGCAAGTATAACGCCTGCAAATTTCAGATAAACTGTTTCTTCCATCGAAGTGAGACGAGGATGATCGAGCGAGGCATGATTGAAATAAATTATTCTGGCATAACGCCCGTTCTTATTTGCCGCATTGTTAATTACGTTGATAAATTCATAATCCCTCAAGTGATAAGAACACGAAGAAGTAAACAAAACTCCGCCGTCTTTCAATACGTTCATTGCCAGTCCGTTTAACTTTTCGTAGCCTTTAATTGCGGCGGGCAGATTTTTCTTATTTTTTGCAAACGCCGGCGGGTCGATTATTACAACGTCGTACTTTTTGCCTTCTTCAATTTTTTTATTAAGGAAATCAAACACATCGTCAACTATAAAAGACGATTCGGCAGCAAAAGAGTTTAATTTGAAATTGTGTTCCGCTCTTTCGATTTCGCGTGCGGAAGAATCTACAAACGTAATGCTTTTACATTTATTGTAAGCCGCGTGCAATCCGAATCCGCCCGAATTGCAGAAACAATCGAGCGCTTCGAATCCGTTGCAAAACCTACCCGCATATTGCCTGTTGTCGCACTGGTCAAAATAAAATCCCGTTTTATGGCTGTCGGAGAAATCGATTTCGTATTTTATCGAACCGTCGTCAATAATTTCCTTTTCCATTTCGCCCGCATAAACATAGTCTTCAACCGGCAAACCTTCCAGTCTTCTGAAATATTCTTCGTTTTTCGTAAATATGTTTTTAGCGCCGAGCTCTTTTTTTAAAATATCGACAATAACATTTATATTTTTTTCGATGCCCGCGGAATAGACCTGCAACGCGTAAGAATTATTGTACTTATCGATTATCAATCCGGGAATCAAATCGCTTTCGCTGAAAATCAATCTGAAGGACTCCCGGTTCGGATATACTTTTTTTCTGTAGGCGAAAGCATTCAAGATTCTCGATTTGAACAGCTGCGTTAAATCGACTTCTTTTTGTTTGGATATAAATCTTACGCTTATCAACGAGTTCTTGTTATAAAAGCCAGTACCAAGATAATTCCTTTTTGCATCCAGTATCCGTACAAGTTCGCCGTTTTCCGGAGATCCTTCCACGGATTTTATTTCATTGCTGAATATCCAGAGATGGCCTTTTTTAATTCTTCTGTCTTCGTTCTTTCCGAGTATTACGCTGTTCATATTTCTCTAAATTATATTACAATAGTACAATTTTACGCATGTGAAGATAAGCAAAATTTATCGTAAGATTTTATATATTCGTAACAACAAACGGAAGGAAATTATGAAATCGTATAAATTATTATTAATCGCATTTTTGTTAGTCGTTGCAATCGGATGCGGGAAAAACGAGCAGTCCGAACAAAAGCCGAACAAATCAAAAGAATTTGCTCATACGGTCAAAGTAGAGGACGTAATACAGGTGAGCAGTTACACTTATCTTAACGTTGACGAAAACGGCAATAAATATTGGATAGCGGTTCCGAAAGCCGAATTCAATAAAGGAGAAATTCTTTATTTCAACAATTACATGGAAATGAATAATTTCAAAAGCTCCGAACTCGATAAAGTATTCGATACTATCTTCTTCGTCGATTATGTTGAAAAGCAACTCGGCGCGGGGACTCTTACAAAACCTCAGAAACCCAAAATAGACAAACTCGACGTTAAGATAGAGCCAGTTCCCGGCGGTATAACGATTGCCGAACTCTATTCCAAACCCGACGCTTTCAAAAACAAAACGGTTAAAATAAGGGGCAAAGTAATTAAAGTTAATTCCGGAATAATGGGTAAGAACTGGATTCATATCCAGGACGGCACAAACAAAGACGGGAATTACGATTTAACGATAACAACAAACGAGAATGTAAATCCGGGCGAAGTTGTAACATTCGAAGGCAGAATTAGCCTCGACAAAGATTTCGGTTACGGATACTCATACAAAGTTTTAATGGAAGAAGCCAAAACTCACAAAACGTTATAAGAATTCGAAACCGAATATTCCGTTTCAGAAAAGCTCACACCCGTTTTAAGACGGGTGTGAGCATATTTAGAAATATCAATTCCATCATTCCAGCTCAAGCACGACAACCGAAGTGGCAGGAAGTTCAATCCGGAGTTTATTCCCGTTTAATTTGAATCCATTGAAAGCGGCGGGCTTAATTTTTTCCGGATTCTCGAAAGTATTGTGATCCTGCACTTTTTCGGACGTCAGAATTCTACCCGTGCATTTGCTTACTTCAGTTCCCCTGAGGTCGATTACAATATTATGTTTTTTGTTAATGTCGATATTTACGAGCGAAATATGAATTTTGCCGTTCTCATCTTTCGAAGCCGAACAAGATATTGCATCGAGAGATTTTCCGTCGACCGTATATTTTTCGGAAGTTACATCGACGGGCAGCATAGTTGCGTCGTGATGAACATTATACATTTCCATTACATGATAGGTCGGAGTAAGAATTATTTTTTCTTCTTTTGTCAAAACAACGGCCTGCAGGACGTTTACCGTTTGAGCCAGATTTGCCATCTTAACGCGGCGGCAGTAATTGTTGAAAATGTTTAATGTAGCGCCTGCAAGCAATGCATCTCTCATTGTATTCTGTTGATATAAAAAGCCGGGATTTGTGCCGGGTTCTACGTCGTACCAGCCGCCCCATTCGTCAACAGCCAGCGCCACGCGATTCTGCGGGTCGTATTTATCCATAATATTAATATGACCTTTTACAATTTTTTCCATTCTGAGCGCTTGCTGCATTGTTTTGAAATACTGTTCTTCAGTAAAATCGGTAGCCGAGCCTTTAGCGTTCCAATCGATCACGGCATAGTGATGAACTCCGATACCTTCGATGAGATTCAAAGGAATATTCTTAAGCAATACTTCAGTCCAGTTATAATCGTCGCCTGCGGCTCCGGAAGCAATTCTGAATAATTTAACGTTGGAATTGCCGGGCAAATATGTAGCAAAAGCCCTGTAGATATCGGCATAATATTCTGGTCTCATATGCCCGCCGCAGCCCCAGGTTTCGTTACCGATGCCCCAATATTTTACGTTCCACGGTTTTTCCCTGCCGTTTTTCTTGCGGAGGTCGCTCATGGGGCTTCTGCCGTCGAAATTCGTATATTGGACCCACTCCGCCATTTCACGGACAGTACCGCTTCCCACATTGCCGGAAATATACGGTTCGGCTCCGAGTTGCTCGCAAAGATCCATAAATTCGTGCGTGCCGAAACTGTTGTCCTCCGTTACTCCGCCCCACCAGGTATTGACAATTGTCGGTCTTTCGGATCTAGGTCCGATACCGTCTTTCCAGTGATAAGTATCGGCAAAGCATCCGCCGGGCCATCTCAATACGGGCACCTTCATTTTTCTGAGAGCTTTCACAATGTCGTTTCTTATACCTCTGGTATTGGGAATAATCTTGTTTGTGTCGCCGACATAAAATCCGTCGTATATGCATCTGCCCAGATGTTCGGAAAAATGTCCGTAAATATTTTTATCGATTTTGTACTTGCCCAGATCGGCGTTGATTACAATTTTGTTTTGTGCGTTAAGACTTACGAAAAGGATTAAGAAGAAGATAATAACCCGTTGCATTCATTCCCCCTTTTTTAGTTACAGTTTATATTTTTGTTTGAACCATTCGTAGGCTGCATTGATTTGTTTCGTTTTTTTCTCTGCCAACGCTTTAAGCTCGTCTCCAAGGTCGCTCACTCTGTCGGGATGATATTTGGAAATCAAATCGAGATAACGCTTACGTATATACGATTTGGTTACTTTCCCCGACAATCCCAATAATTTACCGTAATATTTGGCTTTTTCAAAGTCGGTCGCTTTTGTAGCATCAAAATCATCAGTATCGGAAGAAGTCCTTCTTTCGTATTTTTCGAAACGTTCGTATTTCTCGTACTTTTCATATTTCTCGTATTGCGTATAAGTTCTTTCCTCTTTCCTGGAAGACTTTCTGTGAGTCCTTTGCCGGAAATAAAAACCGACAATATCATTTACCGAAGTGAAAAGTTCCGAACTGTTATCGCCTATATTGAAAAGATAATCGAGCATAAACAAGTTGACGTTATACCAGTCGGTGTCTTTGATTCTTGCCGAATTTTCTATAATGTTTTGCTTTACTTTGTCAATTTTCAAATTGGGTCTCAGTTTAATCAGTTTATTGTTTTCTACAACAGGCGTAACAATTTTCAACAGCGAATTTATCCAACTGTCCGAGCCCATTTCCAATACCAAAGTATGAAGAACAAGAAATTCGTTGTAAACTTCGTCGGAAGGAATTGTTATCGAAAGTTCCGGCGAATAGCTGATACATTGAAGATGACCGTAAGTGGTAAAGGCTAATTCATTGAGAGTTTGGTCGGTATCCATATCGAACCACTTTTTACAAACGCTTTCGACCGCCTGAGGCACGAACATATTCTTGAATTCATAAGAGGCTTTGAAGCTGGAATTCAAATAATTCTGTGAAAACCCCGACAGAGCGGAATGCGTAGTGCCGATAGCCGTCCATACATTTTTGTAAATGGCGTCGTAGATATAAAAAGCCTCGTCGTATCTTTTTTGTTCGAATACAAAGTCCGCGGTTTCTCTCAACTTACGTATGTTCATATGGTTATTCGGTTATTATTAATAATACAAGTATACAAAAACCGGCAAATAATTCTACTATAAAGAGGAAAGGAATCTTTCCAGCTTTTTTGACACTTCGGACGCCACTTCCGACAGAGCGGAATTTTTTACAGCCTGCATCGACTCCATCGGATTGACGGCGCTCACCTGAACCGTGCCGTCGTGTTTTTCCTGAAGTATTACGTTACAGGGAAGCAGCACTCCGATATTCTCTTCCATCAGCAGGGCTTTATAAGCAAGAGGTGGATTGCAGGCGCCGAATATCTTATAATTTCTAAAATCGACATCGAGCTTTTTTTTTAAAGTATCTTTAACGTTTATTTCAGTCAACACGCCGAAACCTTCTTTTTGCAAAAGTTCTTTGATTTTATTTTCCGCGTCCTCAAAAGAGTAATTTACAACTTTCGAATTAAAATAAGCCATTTTCCCTCCTTTCGTTTTTTATAAAAAATTCATCATTACAATTATAGTAATTACGGCGGCTCCTGTAAAATTAATTATAACGCCCGGTAAAGCCATTTTTTTTATTCTCAGTTTACGGCTGCCGAACACAATAGCGTTCGGAGGCGTGGCTACGGGCAGCATAAAAGCGCAAGATGCCGAAAACGTAGCCGGCGCCATTAACAACATCGGATTAATATTCAATTCGAGCGACAAAGACGCAAGTATAGGCAATAAAATTTGCGCCGTCGCCGTATTGGATGTTAACTCCGTTAAGAATGTAACAATCAAACAAATCGACAAGATAAGATAAAACGGGTTTAGTTCTTTTAAGGATACAAATTGTTTACCGATTAACTCAGACAGTCCCGAATCGACGAATCCGTACGCCAGAGCAAATCCGCCTCCGAAGAGAAGCACAATGTCCCACGGTATTTTATTTATCGCGTCGCTTTCGAGTACGAATCCGGTTCCGCCGTTCGAATTCTTAACCGGAATCATAAACAGCAAAAGAGCCGTTGTGATTGCAACAGTACCGTCGTCAATAAAATCACTTGCGGGCATAAGATTCGACCATCCCGGTATTACAAACAAGCCCGTATTGATATCGCTGCGAAATATCCAGAGCAGAGAAGTTGCGATAAACACAAAGAGAACGGACTTTTCTCCGCTTTTTAATTTGCCGAGTTCCAATTTCTCTTTTTTTATTATTTGACGGTCAATATTGATTTCGGATGGAGTTCTGTAAATTATTTTGTTGAGCAGGAACCACACAAAAGCAAGCAGTATAATTGTAATGGGCAGCACCAGCGCCATCCATCCGGCAAAAGTAATCTGTTCGTAGTTTGGGAAATTAATCTTAAACACTCGTTGAAAAACCAGATTCGGCGGGGTTCCGATCGGAGTGGCCAATCCCCCGATAGAACACGAGTACGCAATGGCAAGCATTAACGTTATCGAAAAATTTTTTACGTTTTTATTTTGGTTCTCTTCTTCAACTTTTTTTATTACAGACAATCCGATCGGAAGCAGCATTACCGCCGTGGCTGTATTCGAAATCCACATCGAAATAAACGCCGAAGCTATCATAAAACCCAAAATAATTTTTCCGGGCGAATTTCCCAGCAAATAGATTATGTTAACCGCAATTCTCTTGTGCAGTTTCCACTTTTCCATTGCGACCGCAATAATGAAACCGCCGACAAACAAAAAGATCGTCGAATTAACGTAAGCCTGGGAGATTGATTTGGCCGATACCGCGCCGGTCAATGGGAAAACAACAAGCGGCAAAAGCGAAGTGGCGGCTAACGGAATTGATTCAGTAATCCATAACAACGCCATGAGCAAGGCGGCAGCGGCGACAATTTCGGCTTTTTCGTTCCCGGCGCCTAAATCCAGGAACAAATAAACAACTACCGAAAAAACTATGCTCAAGATTATTGTAACTTGTTTTCCCGGAAAAGCTTTTTTCATGTATACTATTCTTGTTTTGGATAAATCACATTGAACAGGGCCGAATAATCTTTATCCGCCATATTCATTTCCATTCCCTTTTGCAATATATTTCTTACTTTTTCTATTATCTCCGTATTAATCTTTTTACCTGCAAATTCTTCTTGAATAAGATTGACGTCTTTCAATAAGTGTTTCAAAGGGAAGTTCGCTTTGTCGAAATCTCTCTTGAGCATTCCGTTCAGCTTTTTGTCGAACGTAGGAGCGTAAAGAGCGCTCTTCCTCAGAATTTCCATGAATTGATTTACATCCACATTGCTCGCCAGAATATAGCCGAGACTCATCGAAAAGACCGAAGTGAGCGAGGCAATCAACTGATTCAACGCCAGCTTCATTGCCGAAGCGCTTCCGATATCGCCGACGTGATAGACGCCGTCTCCGAAATTCTTCAATAACTTTTTCCATTTATTGTAATTCTCTTTCGAAGCTCCAACCATCACAACTAGCCGACCTTCTTCGACCTGCGGAATGCTTCCCAGAACCGGAGCTTCAATATATTCTCCCTCGTTCTCTTCTATTCGGTTTTTCAACAGAAGGCTTTCATTAGGCGATATGGTGCTCATCTGAATCAACGTTTTTCCTTTGAAAGAAATTTTTTCAGAAAACAAAGTTTCGCTTATTGCATTAAAATCCGTAAGCATTGTAATTATTACCGGCGTTTCTTTAACCGCATCGGCGGCGGAATCGAAAATTTTAGCCTGATGTTTTTTCAGGCGTTCCGTTTTGGATTTTGTTCTATTAAATACGAATAAATTATATCCCGCTTTCAACAATCTGAAAGCCATTGGTTCTCCCATCAATCCGGTACCGATAAAAGCTACCTTCATTAAATTACCCCTTATTTAATTAGTTGGACTATATCAAATTCAATTTCTTCTTCGCAAAAGAAAGGCTCTCCGTAATCTTTGCCGATTTTAAAGCCGTAAACTTTTGCCCGAGCTTCGAGAAATTTGAGGAAATTAGGCTGACTGATAAACGTTTCGGGCTCGTTGCTATCGGGATTATAGAATTGAGATTTATATGCGCGGACTGCGTTCATTTTCGTTTCGAACGTTTCGCTTATATCAACTATAAAAGAAGGTTTGAATTCATATGTTTGCATATAATAGAAAAGACGTCCGGGACGATAAGCATCCTGCCCCGTAACAATTTTGGGGAGTCCGGAAAAAAAGAACGCTTCTTTAACAAGATTGCCAACGCCGATATGGTCGGGGTGACGGTCGTTAAAGTAAGGCGCAAAGAGTATCTTAGGGCGAAATTCTCTTATCTTGCGTATCAAAGCATGCAGATGCTCTTCATTGTATTTAAGATTGCCGTCATTGAATCCGAGGTTTTCTCTGAGCGTCAAGTTCAAAATTCGGGATGCTTCTTCCGCTTCTTTCAATCTTAATTCCGGAGTTCCTCTTGTGCCGAGTTCTCCGCGGGATAAATCCACGAGACCGACTTTATAACCTCCTGCTGTTAACTTAGCAATTGCGCCGCCCATTGATAATTCTGCGTCGTCGGGATGAGCGGCAAATATCAGTATATCGAGCTCCATAATTATCCGTTTTAATTTTGTTGTTTAATATGTATAAAATTTTTGTGACAGCAAAATAGTTCATTAAACGAGAAAATAATTATATTCGTAAAACAAATTTTTCTAATCTGATTATGAACGACAAATACGAAGCGGTAATAGGACTTGAAGTCCACGCACAATTATTAACCGACACAAAAATTTTCTGCGGATGTTCGACCAAATTCGGTTCCGCCCCGAATACAAACGTATGTCCGGTTTGTTTGGGACAACCAGGCGTACTTCCCGTACTGAACAAGAAAGTTGTCGAATACACGGTTTTGATGGGACTCGCCACAAATTGCAGAATAAATCGTAAATCGATCTTTGCAAGGAAGCATTACTTTTATCCCGATCTGCCCAAGAATTATCAGATTTCGCAATACGAAGAACCGATATGCGAACACGGTCATATAACGATTGAATTTAAAGACGGAACGAAGAAAAAAATCGGCATTACAAGAATCCACATGGAAGAAGACGCCGGTAAATCGATTCACGATCAGGATTTCGATACGTTGATCGATTTGAACAGAACCGGAACGCCTTTGATGGAAATCGTAAGCGAACCCGACATCCGAACTCCTGAAGAAGCTTATTTGTATCTTACAAAACTAAAACAGATACTAACTTATCTCGGCATTTGCAACGGCAATATGGAAGAAGGCTCGCTCAGGTGCGACGCTAACATCTCGGTTCGTCTTAAAGGCGAAACAAAATTCGGCACAAAGACAGAAGTTAAAAACATGAACTCGTTCCGCAACGTCGAGCGCGCGCTGGCTTTCGAAATCGAAAGACAAATCGACTTGCTCGAAGACGGAAAGGAAGTCGTTCAGCAGACGCTTTTATGGGACGCCGACGCCAACGTCGCTCAACCGATGCGTTCGAAAGAAGAAGCGCACGATTACCGTTATTTCCCCGATCCGGACCTTATGCCGGTAGTGATTGAAGATAAAATGCTCGACGAAATCAAAAGCCGGATGCCTGAGCTGCCGGACGAAAAGAAAAACCGTTTTATAGAAAATTTCGGATTGCCCGCTTACGACGCCGAAATCCTTACATCTTCCCGCGAACTTGCAGACTACTACGAAAAAATTCTTACCGTCACTAAAGATTATAAATCCGCCAGCAACTGGGTAATGACGGAGGTTCTGAAAGTAGTCAACGAGGAAAAAATCGATATATCTGCATTTCCGGTCAGTCCGGAAAATCTCGGTAAGTTAATCGAATTAATTAACAACAACACTATAAGCGGCAAAATTGCAAAAGACGTTTTTCCCGAAATGCTGAGGAGCAACAAAGACCCGGAAACGATAGTTAAAGAAAAAAATCTCGTTCAAATAACCGATACATCGGCTATCGAATCGATTGTAGAAAAAGTTTTGTCCGCCAATCAAAAACAGGTGGAAGAATTTCTCTCCGGCAAAGAAAAAGTGCTCGGCTTTCTCGTGGGACAAATAATGCGCGAGACAAAGGGAAAAGCGAATCCGCAAATTGTAAATGAAATCCTGCGGAATAAATTGAATACCCTGAAGTAGAGAATTATTGCCGGAAGATATCGGCAATCGATTCCTCCAACGGATCCGGTTCGATTCCATAAGATTTCAATTTGTCTATATTCAGCGAGACGTCATAAACTTTGTACGGATAATTTTCTTCGTCCATTGTCGTCTTTATCAACAAATCGTTTCTTAGTCCCGCAATTTTACATGCAAAGTCAATCAAATCGTATCTCGACAATCTTTCATTTCCTCCGAAGTTAAGAGTTTCGCTTTTAAGGTCTTCTATTTCAATCAACCTCGCGATCATTCGAGCGGCTACCTTCAATGAAAGAGGCGAACGGAATTGATCGGTAAATAGTTTTACCCGCTCGTTATTTTTTATTTTCTTCAAAGTCTCCTGAAAGAAATTAGTCGTATGATTCAATCCGAAACCGTAAATAAGCGCTTCTCTAAGAATGATATAATTTTGCGTCGCTTCTTTAATTTTCTGTTCGCCCATCAATTTTGTTTCGGCGTAGAGCGAAACGGGAATCAGTTTTGCATTTTCGTTGAGATACGAACCTCGGTATCCGGCGTACACAAGATCGGTCGATAAATATATAATCTTAGAATTATATCGCTCGGATAATTCCGCAAGTTTCTTCGTAGCATTAACGTTAATTTCATAGACGTAACTACGCGACAAAGAATCCGCTTTGGCGCTGTTCGATATTGCCGCCGCGTGAACAACCGCATCCGGTCTGAAGTTTTCAAATATTTCTTTGAGTTTATCATAGTCGTTCAATTGAAGCTGCACGGAATTGTATTCTTTACAGTTGCCTTTATTTCTATAGTATTGAGTTAAGATATCGTGTTTTTCCGCAATATAGATATTGAGATATTGGCCGATCAAACCGCTGCCGCCGGTTATGAATATTTTCATATTTTCTTTTATATCATTTATTATTAAACTTAGAAAACAATTTAATATTATTTTTCAATTAAACAGAAGACAAATGAAACAATTAATAGGCGCGCATACATTCGTCAAAGGCGGACCGGCTTCGGCTATTGAAACCGCCGAGAAGCTGGGATTCACAGCCATTCAAATCTTCACCAAAAACAACAATCGTTATTTCGAACGCGATTTGAGAGAAGACGAAATTAACGATTACAAAGAAAAATTGAAAAATTCAGGAATCAAGTTTGTCGTTTCGCACGACTCTTATTTAATAAATCTGTGCTCGAAGAATCCCGAAGGATTAAAAAAGTCGCGCGCGGCTTTTGTAAAAGAACTCGAAAGATGCGAACAGCTCGGAATACCCCATTTGAATTTTCATCCGGGAGCTCACGGCGGACAGGGAGAAGAAGACGGACTAAAATTAATCGCTGAATCGCTCAATTACGCTCACGAAAAGACCAAAGGTTTCAAAGTAAAAAGCATGCTCGAAGCCACGGCGGGACAGGGAACGGCGCTCGGTTATAAGTTCGAACATCTGCGTAAAATTATCGATATGGTAGACGAACCGGAAAGAATGACCGTGTGTATCGACACATGTCATATATTTGCCGCCGGCTATAATATTCGCGATCCGAAGGAATATAAAAAGGTGATGAAGGAATTCGATGAGATTGTCGGACTCGATTTACTGAAATGCATCCACATGAACGACAGCAAGAAAGAATTGGGAAGCAAAGTGGACAGGCACGAACATATCGGCAAAGGATACATCGGCCTCGAAGGCTTTTCAAATATTATGAACGACAAAAAAATTGAACATGTGCCGAAAATTCTGGAAACTCCCAAAGGGAAAGATCAAAAAGAAGACCTTAAAAATATCGAAACGCTTCTGAGCTTAATAAAATAACCTAATTAATACGCAGAACCATTATACCCGTCTGTTTCGAATGCGATTCGATATATTCAGCCAAAGGTAGTTTTGTTATTTCCACTTTTTTACCGACATCAGGAGCATGAAGTAAATGTATCCTGCCGTCTCTTCCTTTTACCGCAATACCCGTATGAGAAATATCAAGTCCCGGAATATTGGTTGTAATCCCGATTATGTCGCCGCTGAGTAGCTTGCTTTCGATTCGTCGAATCATCTTCTGAGGAATGTAGTAGTATTTTCTCGACGAAATCTCATTTTCAATTAAGGCAATCGAATCCGTCAATTTCCGATTGTCCGCCAACTGTTTATAGCTTTTTGTATGAGACGACATAAAATTAATTTTTTTATTGTACGGAATTCCTCCTATTTCTTCGGTTATATCTTTTCCGATCCCCCTTTTTTGCATTTCATAAATCCAGTCGGAAAAATAGTGGAGACGCGATGCGTAGCCTTTCATATCGCCGTTTCGATATCTTAGATTTTCAATTTCCTTAAGGAAAGCGTTGAAGGAGGTATCGTTGTTTTTTATACATCTTGCCAAAGCCACAGTCGCTTCCACAAACGTATAACAATCGAGACCTTTGAGATTAATTATCAGCGATTCGTCTTCGGTCTCCTCGAGAGTATGAGCTTTATAATCGGCGCCGATAAAACTCAACCCGATCTGCTCGATTATCTTATTAATCGGTTCACTTCTTAGATTGTTTTTATATGCCAGCTCTAATTTATTGCGGCATATGGCTACGTCTTCCGGGCTGTAGACCTGCGCGTTTGTAATAAAAGTAATTATTATCAGAAGCAGGAAAAGTAAAAGGAAATTTAGTTTGTTCATAATTGGTATTCCGTTAATCAGAACGGTTCCTGGTCGTCCATTGCTTCGACGTCGCCTTCCGGCAAAGCCTGTCTGAATTTTTCAAGGTTTTCGAACCGGGCGTATTCTTTGACAAATTTCAATTTAATTTCGCCGATCGGACCGTTACGCTGTTTGCCGATAATAACTTCCGCGATGCCGTCGGTGCTTTCGCCCCCGGCTTCTCCGTTCGTATAAGTCGTAATGCCGTAAACTTCCGGGCGATACAAAAATATTACAACGTCGGCGTCCTGTTCAATCGAACCGGATTCGCGCAAGTCGGAGAGCATCGGCTTTTTATCCGATCTTTGTTCAACGGCGCGATTTAACTGCGAAAGAGCTATCACTGGCACATTCAATTCTTTTGCAAGAGCTTTCAGCGACCGGGAAATAGTCGATATTTCTCTTTCTCTGCTTTCGAGCATGGTAGACGGATTGACCAATTGAAGATAATCTACGACGATCATTCCGATATTTTTTTCATTCTTAAGCCGTCTTGCTTTTGCGCGAAGCTCCAATACGGTAATACCGGGCGTATCATCGATATAAATCGGCGCTTTGCTCAATTTATGCACGGTTCTGCTAATACGCGCATAATCTTCGGCTTTGAATTTTCCTGTTCTCAAACTATGCGCGTTAATTTTCGCCTCGGCTGATATCAAGCGCGTGGCTAATTGTATGGTGGACATTTCGAGCGAAAAGACCGCTATCGGCACCTGATGGTCGACCGCTGCATTACGCGCAATCGACATAGCAAACGCGGTTTTGCCCATCGAAGGGCGAGCGGCTATAATAACTAAATCCGACTTTTGAAACCCTCCAAGCATTGTGTCGAGTTCATAATAACCCGAGGGAACGGCGTTGAACGAAGTCTTTTTGGAATGAATTGCTTCGATCAGTTCGAGCGATTCCTTGACGGCTCTGTCCATCGAAGTGAATGATTCTTTAATTCCTTCTTCTGAAATTCTGAAGATTTTCGACTCCGCCTCATCGAGCAAGTCGAAGACGTCTTCTTTGCCTTCGAACGCCATTTCGGCTATTTCGCTGGAAGTGGAAATCAACTGTCGCAGTATCCATTTTTCGAGCACAATACGCGAATGATAATCGATATTGGCGGCTGACGTAGTGTCTTCAGTCAATTGACTGATATATGCCGCGCCGCCGGCTCTTTCGAATTTACCCGATTTTTTCAGTTCTTCATAAAGCGTAACGAGATCGATCGGCTCGTCGGATTCGTAAAGCGAGAGCATTACCTCGAAAATAGTTTTATTACGCGGGTCATAAAAAGCGTCCGGCTTGAGCACTTCGACCGCTTTAGGAACGGCATTATTGTCCAATAACATCGCTCCCAATACCGCCCGCTCCACTTCGACTGCCGCCGGCGGCTGACGCAAAGCGCCGTCCCTTGAAAATTTACCCGAGTCTTCCAATCTTGTATTATCTTTTCTTGTTCTCGCCATTTTTTCAGTTCAATTCGTCGTATAATTTTTTGAATTTTTTTACGTCTTCCCAGCAGCCTTTTTTCCAACCGGGGTTTCTGAGCAAAGCCGCCGGATGATAAGTAACGACCACTTTGATTCCGTTTAACTCGTAGACATTTCCTCTCAAAGCCGAAAGAGAAAGTTTTTTATTCAAAAGACCGTTAGCCGCGACTCTGCCGAGGCAGAGTACAATTTTCGGATTAATCAGCTCGATTTGTTTATAGAGATACGGCATACAAGTTTCCATTTCCGAGGGCAGAGGGTCTCTGTTGCCCGGCGGACGGCATTTCAAAATATTCGCAATGAAGACGTCGTCCCTTGTCAAATCGATTGCTTTCAAAATATCGTTCAACAATTTACCGGCTCTGCCGACGAAAGGTTCGCCTTGTTTGTCTTCGTCCGCGCCGGGAGCTTCTCCGATCAACATGGCGCGCGCCTGCGGATTCCCAACGCCGAATACAAATTTGGTGCGCGATTTCGACAAGTCGCACTTTGTACACGTATTAATAAGACTGTCGAGTTCTTCGAGAGTTTCGGCTTTTTGAAAACCTTCTTCAAACAGATTCTTGTTCAAATCCTTCTCAATCTTTTCTGTAGTTTTTATTTCGGGCTCCGGAATTTTTTCTTCTTTTTCCTCTTTTAAAATAAAAAGGTCGTCGCCGAAAATCTCTTTTTGAAGTTTTAAAGCTTCCGTTAAATTCTTTTCCAGCGACGACATAAATCTACCTTTGAGAATTAAATAATACGGACTGCCGAAAAGACAGCCTTAAAACGGTAACGGCAAAGAAATCTTTTTTACTGTTCTTTATAACGGTATTCGATGCCTTCGTTTAGCAATTCGTTGATAGCGCGAATTTGCGGTTTTTCCCTTTTATCGAATTCGAGAGCAAGTTTAAGTTGTTCTGGATTTTCTTTGTCTTCGAATTCCTCGTCGTTGCTCGTAACGATTGTATTTAGAAGAGTGTTGAATTCGAGTTTATATTCGTCGTTAATCTGACGGGCTCTGCGCGCGGCAACGACTACGGCTTCGTAGAGATTCGGAATTTTCGCCTTGATTTTCGTTAAATCAACCGGTCTGAGTGTCATGATAATTTACCTCCGATATTTCTTTATTTATTATTTTCTTTACTTCTTCAATTGCGCGTTGCAAATCGCTGTTTTCCACGACATAATCAAACTTGTCTTTGTACCCGAGTTCCATTTCGGCTCGTTCGATTCTTTTTTTCAAGTCCTCTTCAGTTTCGGTTCTGCGATTCAGCAACCTTTTTTTCAAAGCTTCGATATCCGGCGGAACAATAAAAATCAGGACGGCATCCGGAAAAATCTTTTTAATGTTTAACGCGCCCTTAACATCCACCTCGAAAACCGTATTATACCCATTTGCCAGGTTATCTTCAACAGATTTTTTCAGAGTGCCGTAATAGTAATCGTAGAATTTTTCCCACTCTACAAATTCGCCGTTTTCAATTTTCTTTTTGAATTCTTCCTCTGTAAGGAAATAATAATCGACTCCGTCGATTTCGCCGGGGCGTTTTTTGCGCGTCGTGGCTGAAACCGAATATTTAAGTTCGGGAAAAGTTTTCAACAGTTCCTTAACAATAGTAGTTTTGCCTGCGCCGCTCGGAGCGGAAAACACAAAAAGCTTTGGCTTGGTCACTTTAAACTCACTCGATATTTTGGATTTGTTCTCTAATCTTTTCGATTTCTTCTTTGATTTCGATACCTAAATGCGATATATGCTCCGAAACCGATTTGCTGTTAATTGTATTTGCTTCCCGATTCATTTCCTGAAGTATAAAATTGAGTTTTCTGCCCGCGTCGTCGGAATTTTTCATCGTATCGAGGAATAATTTGAGATGACTTCTGAGCCTGGTGCACTCTTCCGTAATATTGTATCTTTCGGATAATATCGCAAGTTCATTAATTAATCTCTGCTGGTCGTCAATCAATTCGCCGACCAATTGCGTTGCCTTTTCTTTGAATTTTACAAAATACTCGTTTAGGTCCTTCTCTCTTCTTCCTTCAATTTTCGTTAGAACTTCGTCTATTTTATTAATTCTGGAAAGAATGTCTTTTTCGAGCTCTTTTCCTTCTGCCTTTTTCATCTTGTTCATTTCTTTGATGGCGGCTTCGATCGAAGCCAAAACATACTTCATTTCTTCTTCAATCCGGTCGTCGCTGCCGTCGAAAAATGCATCCTGAAAAATGAATAAGTCAGTCAATTTGATTTTATCCCGCAGACCGGCGGATTTTCGTATTTTTTTCAAAACGTTGTAAGCGTCTTTAACGGCTTCGGTATTGAGTTCGCCGTATTTATCCTCCAGCCCGTCTTTTTTCAGAGAAACGCTCAAATAAACTTTTCCGCGTTTAATGCTTTTTTTGATCTTCTCGCGTATTTCGAGTTCTTTACTCGATAACGCCTTGGGCAATCTCACGGATAAATCGAGGTACCTGCTGTTAAGACTTTTTATCTCAGTCTCGATTGTATAGCTGCCGAAATGGGTTTCATTTTTCCCGTATCCGGTCATACTGACGAGCATTTAAAATCTCCGAAAAAAATTGACTTTAAATTTAGAAAAAAAATTGGCTCTTTACAAAATAATACATCTTATCCTTCTTTTTCAGGCTTCTTAGTAATATCGGCACACGGAATTAATCAGAAATGAAGAACTTGGCTCAATGGCAGGATTCGTTCCGGGATTATACAACACGACCGAATAAATAACCGTAATTATCCAAATAAGTATCCGGGAAACTGTTTCCCTGGAATTTTTGAATAAAGACATCGAGAGAAACGGTTCCCGTATTTCCGAAGGAACCGTTTTCACCCTTTGTAGTCGAACCGTTACTTCATCAAAAGCATACTTTTTACTTTGCTCCGACCTTCGGTTTCGAGCCTGTAAAAATAGATTCCGCTCGCCAGTCCCGTCCCGTCAAATTCAACATTATAACTGCCGGGCGTTTTTAATTCGTTAACCAATTCTCTTACTTCCCTGCCCAGCGCGTCGTAGACGCTTATGCGCACTTTGGCGGTCTTCGATATATTGTAACTTATTGTCGTAGTCGGATTAAACGGATTAGGATAATTCTGCAAAAGCGCAAACTCGGACGGTAATTCCTGTCTCATATCGATATCGGTTGCTATGTCGCGAGGGACAGCCAGATAATCGACCTGCATCCAACCCCAAGACATCCTCATTTCGACCTTATTTTCTCCTTCTTTTAGGGGCACAGTTAGAGGAAACTCTTTCCATTCGGATTGCCCGCCTGTAAATTCGTATTCCGTTACCAGCTCGTCGTTCACATAGATAAACTGGCTTTTGGGAGTGTCGTATGCCAATCTTGCGGCAAAGCGGATTTCGTAGTCGCCTTCTTGAAGATAGTTTTGAAATGTCCAGATAATCTTTGCATTCTGGTCGTTTGTTTTAATATCGACGTATGCAAAACCGCTGGCAGTCGGGTCGCTGACAATCGTCATTCCGGTACCCGAACGTTGAGCTCTTTCCGCTTCCAAGCGAATAAAAGGCGGCTCGCCGACGGTAATATACACCGGTTCGGATTCTCTCTTTAAGCCTTTGTCGTCGGTGGCAACAGCCGTTAATTTATAATGATCCGGTTCGATATTCGTCCATATGATTCGATACGGCGCTTGATTTACTTCGCCTATTTTCATCGTATCGTTTGCAAAAAATTCCACGCTTACCACTTCGCCGTCGGGATCGCTTGCATCCGCCTCGATGGTTACATCCGTGCCTTCGTCAAAAACCGATTTATCTGCCGGAGCCACTATCGATACTATCGGCCAATCGCCGCTAATTCCGATAACGTCTACTTCCGACCTGTAGGAATCCCAAACCGATTTAATTCCGGCCAGTATCTGCTCTTTTTTCGACACTTGATTGTCGGTCCACGACCAAGCCAGAGCGCCTGCATATCCGTTTTGGAAAAGAGTTTTATAGAGGTTTTCCGTTGCAATGCCAAGTGTATTTTTCATATGAAATTCCGCAACTACAAGGGGTTTGGACAGTCCCCATTTGGATGCGGGATTATGAAACGGCGATACGGCAGTTCCTTCCCCGTGATCGTAATAGTGAACGGTGTAAAAATCGAGAATGCCGTCGGGATCCCCTCCGGCTTCAATTAATCTGTCGTCAGCATAATAATTATAATTCATGATACTCGAAATCCGATTGAGATAGTCCGCCATCTGATCGCCGGTCAAAGACAAATGATGAGCGGAATTGAATTCCTCGGTAATTTCTTTCAATCGGTTTGCGGGTAATTGTCGGTAATCGATTTTTGCCATTTTTGCCGTAGGCACATCAGTCAAAGCTTTTATATGCCAGGTTCCGTTTGTCACCTGCGCTGTCGAATCGGCGCGATGAATTGCGCCGGCGCACAAATTAACGAATCTTTGGATTGCAGACATCGGAACGTGTTTAATATCCGCCCAACCGAACTCGTCGCTCATGCCTTCCGGCTCATTAAAAATTTCCCAGGCAATTATAGCGGGATGACCTTTCAAAGAATCGACCATAGGAATCAATGCTTTTTCGATGTATGCTTTTGTGTATACCGTATCGGTTAGCAGCATCATATTTCTGTCGATGACAGTATTGCCGTTGCTCGTTCGCAGCATGTCGAACGACCAGAGGCATAGAATAACTCCGATTTCACGTTCCCACGCTATATCCAGAGCTTTCTTTAGGTCTTCTATAGTCCCTTCTCCGGGCCCTATCACAAATCCGTTTTGGTCAAATTCCGGCGTATTCGCTCCGTTCGTATGGAGCCACCATCTTAGGGAATTGCCGCCGTTATCGTGAAGCTTAAGGAGAACATTTCCGAATGTTTCGAAATCCGTTTCGCCCGGTCCGATATCGTTTGCAAAATTGAGCCATGCCAAATTAGCCCCATTTAAAAACAAATTTTGATTATTGTATCGAATCCTGTTTTGTTGAGAATAGGCTAAATTATATAGCGCAAACAACATCAAAATTACCGATAACTTGTTTTTCATATTCTCCCTCATATCTTTAATAATTGTTCTAATTATTAACATAATAAATGCCAAATAAAAAAGAATAGATTTTTCAATAAAAAGAAGCGCCTCGCCGACAAAAAAGCGGACGGATCAGTTATCATTTTAATAAAATTTATTAATATCAGAAAGCTTCGCCAATGCCAACATGGAATTGCAATAATTCATTCCACAATTGCTTGCGGAAGAAATTACGCCTGTCGTTCGGGTCGTAAATCTTAAAGCCGAAATCGATTCTCAAAGGAGCGAATTCCGAATAATAGCGAAACCCGAATCCCGCGGCGACTGCAATTCGATCGAATCGGAAATCCGCCGCTCCGTTCAATGTATTTCCGAAATCAATAAACGCTACTCCGCCGAAATTCCCGACTATTCGGTTTCTTGTTTCGAGCGAACCTTCCAGCAGGAAAAATCCTCCCGTGGGAGCTCCTTTTGCCAGTATCGCTTCCAAATCTTCGAGCGTCAACTGACTCAATTTTTCAAAAGGCAATAAAATCTGTGGCGGCACGAGCTGTCTCGTACTCCAACCTCTTACCGAATTACTGCCGCCGGAATAAAAACGTTGATTTATCGAAATACCCGCTTTGTCACCGTAATAATTAAAGATGTTGCCGGCTTTTAATTTCAGTCCGAGCGAGTTTTCAGGCGAATTATAGACCGGGATAAAGAACGAGGAAGTGAAAGACGCCTTAAAGAAGAGAGGTCTGTCGAATCCGTTGCCGAAGGCTCGACTCAGTAAATATGGTATCGAATTGCCTTCCTCAAGAAGAAAATTCAAAGCGTAGCCCCTTGTAGGGAAAAAAATGTCGTTTGTTTGATTTGTTCCGAAAGAGACTCCTATTAATGCGTTGATTCCGCTGCGCACCAATTCGCCGCCAAGAACATTATAGATATAATACCGGGAAAGCGAATCTGCTTCCTGTTTCGGATAATTCAGACGCTGATAGTCAAGACTGAGTAAATTTATCAGATACAAGTCTTTGTATTTATACTCCGCTCTTTCGATGTTCAAGTATGCGCTCAACGAATTGAAATAGGTGTATTGCGGCAATTCGAAATCGAAGCTTAGCTTGGCTCCGTAGATAAACGAATTATATTCCTCTTTCCTTTTTTGAGTCGTAAAATAAGTTTCGTACTTGGTATTGATCGGTTTACCGAAGAGAAAAGGCTGTTCGATTACAATACGCGTGTCGAAATAACCGAAGATTGAAGAGTCGGCAAACGAAGGATGTTTAATAAATTCGGTAAAATTCTGAGCTGCCGCAGAAGAAGAAACGGTAAATTTTCTGGCGTCGCCTAGAAAATTCTTTTTCGTAAAACTGAGTCCCAAACCCATATTAAATGTATTATCCTCGTTATTCATAATCAGTTCGGGGGAGAGCTCGTTTAATTTACCGACGTCGGCGCTTATTACAAGCGGCACGTAATTATTAGCCGTATCCGAAATCACACTGTTAATAATCGCAGACGTAAAAAGTTCGGTTCTGTAAAGGCGCACCTGTCCTCTTTGTATCTGATAATTGCTGTAATAGTCGCCCGGTTTAATTCCGACGATTTGTTTCAAAAGTTCGTCGGTTATGTTTTCCTTGCCAACGCCGGTAATCGATGTGCGGACTTCGCTTATACGGTATCTGTCGCCCGGAGAAAAAGTAATATTTGCAACCACTGTGTTTTTGACCGTATCGACCAGAATTTCAGGCGGTTCGTTCGATGCCAGCATATAACCGTTGTCTCTCAAAAATCCGATTACGTAATTTTTATTGTTTTCAATTATATCGTCTCGATATATCCGCCCCGTATCCTTTGAGACGCGGTTGTACAATAATTCCCTGAACGATTCGGGTATCGATTCCAATCCCTTAAGATTGAGTTCTTTAATAATGGCAGGGTCGGATTCGTTTATGTAATAATTGAGCGTCGCTTCTCCGTCCGACAACGTGTAATCATAAGAAACTCTTACTTTAAAAAAGCCGTTGGAATGATAATAATCTTTAATTGATTGCAGGTCGGCAGAAATTAGCAGTGAATCGAAATATACCGGCGATTTACCGAAATTCGAGATTGAATTTAAGAATTGCGAGAACCAGCCCGGAGTTTCCCTTGAAACAATTATTCTGCGTAGTTCTCCGTCGGAGACAGAATTATTGCCTTCAAAATTGATTTTCGTCAGTTCGTATTTCTCCTGCTGAGCGAACGCAAAAGAAACGATTAAAATCAGATTTAATATGATATAAAATCTTTTCACTTTTTCCGTCAATGAATAATGGTTACCGGTGTGCCGATTTTAACTACGGAACAAAGTTCGTCGATGTCTCTGTTGCTGACAGCGGCAGAACCGTTTGTCCAATTAAACGCAAATGGAAGATTTCTGAAAATATAATCGTATTTGCCTATTCCGTGTATACCGATTCCCGAACCTAAGGGCGTATCCTCAGGGGGGCAATTTTTTTTTTCGCCGGCTTCGATAATCCTTGCGCAATCCTCTTCGTTTATATATCCTTTTCGAAGAGCTTCCGCCGCATCGTAAGCATTAGGATAATTAATATGAATGAATTTATAATATTTGTGCATCGAGTCAATTTCGCAAACGAAGTATTTTCCCGCCGGCGTAATAAGATCGTTTGCGGACTTTTTTACGCTGCCGTTGTTTTGTCCGAAGACAACTTTATAAGTTTTTATTAAATTATTCTCCGAGTATAATTCCAGTTTATAATTTTTTCTGTCGATTAAAATCGAAACGTTATTTAATTGTTTCAATCCTTTACGCGACATTATCTCTGCAAGGCTTTCCTGATTCATATTAAGGAACACGCCATAGAGAACAAGTCCCAGAAAAAAAATTACAATACTTGCGGATATATAAATAATATTACGTAACATCGGTTAATTATTAAGGTCAAAAAGAGGGGCGGCGTCATACCGCCCCTATCTCTTACTTTTTGTTTTCAGCTTCGACAGCCGCTATAGCCGTCATATTTATTATATCTCTTACGGTATCGCCTCTTTGAAGAACGTGAACGGGTTTTTTCATACCCATCAGAATAGGACCGATGACGGTGGCGTCAGTCAAACGTTGCAATAATTTATACGAAATATTGCCCGCATCGAGATTGGGAAATATCAGCACATTGGCGCCGCCTTTTAAATCCGAAAAGGGAAATTCGGATTCGAGGCGTTCGGGAACAACGGCCGTATCGGCTTGCATTTCTCCGTCGATTAACAAATCCGGTCTTTTCTCTTTAACTATGCGAACCGCTTCGGCGACTTTACGCGACTGAGGGCTTGGGGCGCTACCGAAATTACTGAAGGAGAGCATGGCAATCTTCGGCGTCAGATCGAATACCTTTACGGTTTCCGCGGCGCTTATTGCAATTTCTGCCAATTGCTCGGCAGTCGGGTCGACGTTTACCGTAGTATCGGCAAAGAAAAAGATTTTTCGTTTTATAATTACAATATACATTCCCGAAACAATCTTAAAGCCCTCTTTAACGCCGATACACTGAAGAGCGGGACGAATTGTCTGAGGATAGTGAGAAGTCAATCCGCTCAACAGCGCGTCTGCGTCTCCCATTTCGACCATCATAGCTCCGAAATAATTCGGTTGTTTCATCATTTGTCTGGCGTCTCTCGGAGTAACGCCTTTACGCTGGCGTTTTTTGTAAAAAGCTTCGGCATATTTCTCGAGTTTATTCGAGTTTTCCGGATCGATAATTTCAAATATTTTTTCGTCGTATTCGAGCTCCTTTATTTTACTTTTAATAACAGATTCGTTTCCGAGCAGAACTGGCAAGCCGATATTTTCTTCGTAGACAGAATGCGCAGCTCTAATGATTTTTTCTTCTTCCCCTTCGGCATAAACAATTTTCTTAGGGCTCTTTCTTGCCTTGTGGAGCATTACCCTTACGATTTCAGTCGAGAATCCGAGACGTTCCTGCAACTGTTCTTTATATGCTTCGAAATCTTCAATTGGTTTTCGCGCCACTCCTGTATCCATTGCGGCTTTTGCTACAGCGGGAGCCACATACCATAAAACGCGCGGGTCGAAGGGTTTTGGAATGATGTATTCAGGACCGAAAGAGAATTCCTTACCTCCGTATGCGTGCAATACGACTTCGGGCACTTTTTCCTTCGCCAGTTTAGCCAGCGCTTTTACTGCCGCCATTTTCATTTCCTGATTAATCTTGCGCGCTCTTACATCGAGAGCGCCTCTGAAAATAAACGGGAATCCCAGCACGTTATTTACCTGATTCGGATAATCGCTTCTGCCCGTAGCCATAATAACGTCGCTTCTTGCTTCAATTGCATCATCATAAGTAATCTCTGGATCGGGATTAGCCATAGCAAAAACAATAGGATTCTTCGCCATCGATTGTACCATCTCTTTGCTGACCACATTCCCTTTCGACAGACCGATAAAAACATCGGCGCCTTTCATAGCATCGGCTAAATCGTTATAAACAACTTCCTGCGCAAACTGTTCTTTGTACTTGTTCAGGTCGTTTCTCTTCTTATTAATATGCCCTTTGGAATCGAACATCGAAATATTTTCTCTCGAGGCGCCTGCCGCTATATACATATTGCAGCACGATATTGCAGAAGCTCCCGCGCCCGAGACCACTATTTTCAAGTCCTTCAGTTCTTTTCCGGCAATCTCGGCGGCATTGATTAACGCGGCGCAGGATATTATTGCCGTCCCGTGCTGGTCGTCGTGAAAGACGGGAATATTCATTGTCCTTATCAATTCTTCTTCGATCTCAAAACATTCCGGAGCTTTAATATCTTCCAGATTAATGCCTCCGAAGGTAGGTTCGAGCAGCTGTACTGCTTTGATTAATTCTTTCGGGTCTTTGGTATTAATTTCGATATCGAAAACGTCGATGTCGGCAAACCTTTTGAACAATACTCCCTTACCTTCCATGACCGGTTTACCGGCGTGCGGGCCGATATCTCCGAGTCCCAGAACAGCCGTCCCGTTCGAAACAACCGCCACAAGATTACCCTTGGCGGTATAATTATAAACGTCGTCGTCGTTTCTGGCTATTTCTCTGCACGGTTCGGCTACGCCCGGCGTATAAGCCAGCGAAAGTTCGCGCGCGGTATAGCACGGTTTGGTAGGCACAACTTCTATTTTGCCTTTTCGGCCCTCGCTGTGATAACGAAGAGCTTCTTCTTTAAGTGTTGACATAAACGCCTCGAAAACTTGTTTGATTTATTTATTTGTATACTAAAATATGGATTATAGTTTTAAAGTGCTCGGAGATTTTGACGATTTTACTCGGGGAAAGATTCACATGAAAAGGCAAAAATTTTTGCCCCGTATATTTTATACGGGGCGACTTTGAGGTGATTATACCTGCATAATTTCTTTTTCTTTATGCTTGATCATTTCATCAACCTTGGCGATATGTTCATCGGTGACTTTTTGTACTTCTTTTTCGAGGTCTTTTAATTGGTCTTCAGTAATTTCTTTGTTCTTTTCCATTTTTTTCAGATGGTCGTTAGCGTCTCGTCTAACGTTTCGAAGAGCTATTTTGGCGTCCTCGCCGAATTTTTTAACGAGTTTAACCAATTCTTTTCTCCTTTCCTCGGTTAAAGGAGGAATAGGAACTTTGATATTGGTGCCGTCGTTAACGGGATTCAAACCGAGGTCTGCGGTCATAATGGCTTTTTCGATGGCTCCGATAACGGACTTATCCCAGGGCGTAATCGAAAGAGTGTGCGCGTCCAAAACCGTTACGTTAGCCACCTGGTTTAGAGGAGACATGGAGCCGTAATATTCAACCTTAATGCCGTCGAGGAGCGCAGTTGTAGCTTTGCCCGTTCTTATTTTGGTTATCTCGCTTCTGAACGCTTCTATGCTCTTATCCATTCTGTTTTTGGCGTCTTTAATTACTGGATGTGTATTCATAACAGCCCCGTTTTTATTGTAAAATTAATAATTTCCGACAGAAGTGCCTATTTGTTCGCCGGTAATAATCTTGTAAAGATTATCGGTTTTATCCATATTAAACACAATTATAGGCAAATTATTTTCTCTGCACAAACTGATGGCGGTTAGATCCATTACTCTCAGATTATTCTGCAGAACATCCATATAAGATATTTTGTCGAACATATTCGCATTCGGATTTTTTTCGGGGTCCGAATCGAAAACGCCGTCGACACGAGTGCCTTTGAATATTGCGTCGGCTTCGATTTCCACAGCGCGAAGAGTAGCGGCGGTATCGGTGCTGAAATACGGATGCCCTGTGCCGGCTCCGAAAATGACGATTCTTCCCTTCTCGAGATGACGAATTGCCCGGCGTCTTATATAAGGCTCGGCAATTTCTTCCATTTTAATAGCGCTCATCAGTCGCGTATAAACGCCCTTTTTTTCGAGCGTATTCTGGAGCGCTAGCGAATTTATAATGGTTGCAAGCATCCCCATCTGATCGCCCGTAACTCTGTCGATACCCTGAGAAGACGCGTTCAAACCTCTGTAAATATTGCCTCCGCCTATAACCAAGCCGATTTGCACGCCGAGATTATGCACCTTTATAATTTCATCGGCAAAATAATTTAGTATTTCGGGGTCGATACCGTATGAATGAGCGCCCATGAGGGATTCGCCGCTGAGCTTGAGTAGAATTCTTTTGTATTTTAATTCCGCCATCAAAAACTCGAATTAATTAAAAGGGGTAAGTCAATATAAAAAAAAAGGTCTTATTTGAAAATAAGACCTTTTTTATCGGATTATTTTTTTTCGTCGCTCGTGTGATATCTTCTGAAAGTCTTCAATTTTACCTGAGAGCCGTTGGCTTTGTTGAATTCATCGATTAAAGCGCCGACTTTCTTGGCGTTGTCTTTAACAAAGACCTGCTCTACGAGGCAGTTTTCTTCGTAGAATTTATTCAATTTACCGGTTGCAATTTTTTCGAGCACCTGTTCGGGTTTGCCTTCTTTACGAGCCACTTCTTTGTAAATTTCGAGTTCCTTTTCTACTACGTCTTTGTCAACTTCTTCGCGGTAAATTGTCAAGGGTTTCATTGCCGCAATTTGCATAGCAATATCTTTCATAATAACAGCGAGATCTTCTTTCTTGTCTTCAGGAACATTTTCAGCGGCTAATAAAACGCCCAATTTCGAGCCGTGATGAATATAGTCGACAATCAAACCGTTTTCGACGTTAACGATATCGAATCTTGAAATTTCGATTTTCTCGCCTATTTTTCCTGTAATATCGTTAAGCGCGTCTTTGAGCGTTTTGCCGTCTTTCGAAAGATTCAATAACGCATCTACGTTTTCGGGTTTATGCTCGAGCAAAAGTTCGAGCGCGTTTTCCGCAAATTTTACAAAATCGTCGCTCTTTGCGACAAAATCGGTTTCACAATTAACTTCAAGAATAGCGGCGGATTTACCGTTATCGAATACCTTTGTAAGAATCAAACCTTCGCTGGCTGTTCTTTCCGCTCTTTTTGCAGCAACGGCAGCTCCTTTTTTACGCAAAATTTCGATAGCCTTTTCAAAATCGCCGTTGGACTCCTCGAGAGCTTTTTTGCAATCGAGCATACCGGCGCCGGTTTTTTCTCTTAACTCTTTAACTTGTGCAGCGCTAATAGCCATTATAAACATTCCTCCATATTTAACATTTTACACAAAAGACCGACTCGAAAAACGTCGGACATTAATTTTCGGTTTCTTCGTTTGACGATTCTTCAGATTTTTCTTCTTTGGCTTCGTCTTCTTTTTGAGTATCGGAAGCTTGTACGGTATCGGATTTCTTTTCGTTTTTATTGTCGAATTTTACTTTTCTGATACGCGGTTTTTTCGGTTTTTCGTCTTTTTCTTCTTCGGTTTCGGTAACTTTCTTTTCGCGTTCTTTTTCGGCGGCTTCCTGAGCTTTCAGTTCTTTCGCTTTTGCATTGCCTTCAATTACCGCGTCGGCAATTGCTTTTGTTATTATTTCGATGGCGCGTGATGCGTCGTCGTTAGCCGGAATAACATAATCGATCGGATCGGGATCGCAATTAGTGTCCACTATCGCAAAGACAGGAATGTTGAGTCTGTTGGCTTCTTTAACGGCAATGTCTTCTTTTTTAACGTCGACTACGAAAAGAGCGCCGGGGAGCCGCGTCATAGTTTCGACGCCGTCCAATACTTTGCGGAGCTTGTCTCTTTCGCGCGACAGTTTAAGACGTTCTTTTTTAGTGATTTTTTCGAACGTGCCGTCGCTTTCCATTTTGTCGATATTCTGAAGGCGTTTAACGCTTTTGCGAATAGTGGCAAAGTTTGTGAGCATACCGCCGAGCCATCTTTCGCTTACCCAATTTGCTTCGCATCTTTTTGCTTCTTCGGCAATAATTCCTTTCGCTTGCTTTTTAGTGCCCACAAAAAGAACTCTTTTACCCTGGGAGACCAAATCGAGCATTGCCTGCTTGGCTTGTTCTATGGCTTCCTGAGTTTTTTTAAGGTCGATAATATGAATCCCATTCTTCTCCATGAAGATGTAGGGTTTCATTTTGGGATTCCAACGACGGGTTAAGTGCCCGAAATGGGCGCCAGCTTCGATTAAATCGGTAAGACCAATCTTAGACATAGTAATTCTCCTGTTTTTCTTCTACTCCCTTCTTTCCTTTTCGCGTGGAAAGTTTGCTCTTCATCCCGACGCGCGGGACACAGGAAGCAAAACGGGAGTATGAATGTTAATAAATTATCTCTTAGAAAATTGAAATCTTTTACGTGCTTTTTTCTGACCGTATTTCTTGCGTTCGACCATTCTGGGGTCTCTTTTGAGAAGGCCTTCGGCTTTGAGCAACGGTCTGAAATCGGGATTAATCGCCTCCAGAGCGCGAGCAATTCCCAGACGGATTGCTTCGGATTGTCCTGAAATGCCGCCTCCGTTAGTATTGGCAAAAACGTCGTATTTACCGAGAGTTTCGGTCACAACAAACGGAAGGAGGATATTGTCTCTGTGTTCTTTTTGCGGGAAATAATTTTCGAATTCCCTCTCGTTAACCGTTACTTTTCCGGAGCCGCTTCTCAGAAATACTCTGGCAACTGAATTTTTTCTGCGTCCTACGAAAATTTTATCTGCCATCAAATCTCTCCATTATAAACTAATTACTTCTGGTTTTTGTGCTTTATGAGGATGCTCTTCGCCGGCATAGACTTTTAATTTCTTAGCCAGCTTTCTTCCCAGGCGATTTTTTGGGAGCATTCCCTTGACCGCATGCTCAATAACATATTCCGGTTTCTTTGCCAATAAATCGGAAAAGCTTGTAATTTTGGCGCCGCCGGGATACAACGAGTGGCGAAAATATGTCTTGAGTTGTTCTCTTTTACCGGTCACCTTAATCTTATCGGCGTTAATAACAATCACAAAATCGCCGGTATCCATATTCGGCGTAAATACCGGTTTGTGCTTACCGCGGATAATGCTTGCAACTTTGGCTGCCAACCTGCCAAGCACCTGGTCTTTGGCGTCGACTATATACCACTTTTTCTCCGCATCCTCGGATTTAATAAATTTTGTTATTTTCTCCTGCTTCAAAATATCCTCCGAACATAAAATGCTATTTTTCAAAGGCTTCAAATATATTTCTATATTCCAAGAATGTCAAGAAAAGATTAGTTAAAATTTTCAGTTCTTGTGCCTAAATCGGGCAATAAATGCCAAATCTTGCCCGTTTTGCTCGAAATTACCCGATAATTCAGCCGAAAATTTTTGAGACGATTTGGTAAATAAAAGGGAAAATTATTTATTATATTTCCAGTTCAAATTTAACAGGAAAGGAAAATTATGGCACAGAAAAAAGATTATTTGAAAGAAATAATCAAACATATCGACATTAAGCAACATAATGTCGTACCGTTAGTAGAAGCAATGGAGTCGATGGCATTCAGCGCCAGAGACCTCAACCGCGCGGCGAAAATCTACGAAAAAATGCTTACCGATAAAGATTGTACCGTCATCCTCACACTCGCCGGCAGTCTGTTCAGCGCCGGTCTGAAAAAAGTTGTTCACGATCTGATTGCAAATAACATGGTCGACGTAATCGTGTCGACCGGAGCTATAATGGTGGATCAGGACTTTTTCGAAGCGCTCGGATTCAAACACTATATCGGTTCTCCGTATGTAGACGACAACGAACTGCGCGAGCTTCATATCGACAGAATATACGACACATTCATCGACGAAGACGAACTCAGAATTTGCGACGATACGACCGCTAAAATTTTCGACAGTCTGGAACCGCGACCGTATTCTTCCCGCGAGTTGTTGTGGCATTTCGGAAAATATCTGGAAGACAACGGCGGTCCAAAAGTGGACGACAGCGTTATCTATGCCGCTTACAAAAACAATGTGCCGATTTTCGTACCGGCGTTTTCGGATTGCTCTGCCGGCTTCGGAATTGTTATGCATCAGCATAACAATCCGGAAAATCACGTGTCTTTCGATTCGGGAAAGGACTTTTACGAATTGACTCAAATAAAACTGAAAAGCAAGGAAACCGGCATATTTATGATTGGCGGCGGAGTGCCGAAAAACTTTACGCAGGATATCGTCGTAGCAGCGGACATTCTTCGGGAAGACGCCCCGATGCATAAATACGCGATTCAAATTACCGTAGCCGACGTAAGAGACGGAGCTCTATCCAGTTCGACTCTCAAAGAAGCAAGTTCCTGGGGCAAAGTGGAAACCACTTACGAACAGATGGTTTATTCGGAAGCCACGCTTGCAATGCCTCTTATCGCCGGGTACGCATATCACAAGGGCGTATGGAAAAACAGAGAGAGGAAAGAATTGCAGAAATTGTTCCTCAAAGAAAACGTATCTGTTAAATAAAATAATTAGCAGCCCCTTCCGTAAGCGAGAAGGGGCTTTTTTTATTCGCTCACTTTAACTTTCACAACAACTTTTTTGACCGGAGTCGAAAGATTTACCGCAATTCCCGGCATATGAATGTCGGTCGGAAAAAAGACGGCAAAATGACCGTTTTCGAGAACCAAGAACTCGCCCTCGCCTTTCAGAAACATCAAATCTTTATCAGGATTGTAGTCTTCCGTCACAATCATTTTTGTAGGGAAAGAAAATCCGATTTTTTCTTTTCCGGAAACAATATACTGTATGTCCGCATATCTTTTATGCGCTTCCCATTTGCCTGCCGTTCTGGGTTTTGTGTCGTAATTTTGCACGACTGCAAACACATTTTCGCCGTCAATATCGTATTTGCCTTCATCGATATTTTCAAGATCGCTGCTTTTTAAGAATTCAAAAGCTTTTCGAAAATTTTCTCCCAGCGGGTAATAGAGTTCTGCGTGTTTAATTTGATCGAGTATCATATCTCTCCCCTTTTAGTATTTCAGGCTCAGAGTTCGAAAAGAACTCCAGCAGTAATAATATAAAAATTATTTTTAAATTCGTTTATACCGGGCAGCCGGTCGAGTTTCAAATCGAGAAAAACGTATCTGACATCGCCAGTAAGTATCAAATTTCCAATTCCCAATTCGGCGCCTAAGCCGATATGATAACCGAACTCGCTCTTGGTCTCGTCCCGGAGTCCCAGTAAATTGAATTCCTCGGCATAATCGATTTTAGTATTGTACCATCCTGCCCCGACTGTGCCGTATAAAAGAGGGAAGAAATAGAGCATGCCGCTAACCATTACAGGATACATGGTGGTTTTGAGCGCTCCGCCATCGTATTCTTCGGTACGGTAATTAATAGAAGCTTCGAGAGCCAGCGAACGCGCAAGATAGAATCTGCCGGCAGCCCCCAGCATAACCGAGCCTTCAGCGTCTTCCGACTTGTGATAACCGAGTTGAGGACCGATTGCAATGGTCTGAGCATAAATTCCGGACGTCATAACAACTGCAAAAAACAGTGCGATCAATTTCCGAAGCATGGCGCCTCCGCTATTTTATTGTGTGAAATTTAATGTGCGACGGATATTTTTTGCCGAAATAAACTCTGTGAACCGCTTTTTGAAAATCGTCTTCGGTTGCATTATAGATATCCACGAATTTCTGCGGATTCCTGTCGAAGAAGGGGAAGAAACTGCTCTGAATTTGAATCATTATCCTGTGACCTTTTCGGAATGTATGGTCGATATCGTTCAGTCGAAATCCGACGTTTGTTATTTTATTAGGGACGAACGGTTCGGGCTTTTCGTAACTGTTTCTGAATTTTCCTCTCATTATTTCATAACGGATCAGCCGCTGGTAACCCCCGTATTCGATTTCGGAATCACGCCCGTCTTCTTCGTCGTACGGATATACGTCGATTATTTTTACGACCCAGTCAGCGTCCGTGCCGCTTGTTGATACATAAATGTCGACGTCGATCGGACCGGAAATAGTATAATCTTCGTCAAGGGGCTCGGTCGAATAAGTCAGCACGTCGGGGCGCGCGTCGGCGAAGCGTTGGTCCTCGCTCATATAAGTTCTGTTATACATTCTGCGCGAATCGTAAAATTTGGAAGTATAAGGAACCGGATTAAAAGGGTCGCTTACAAATTCATCGTAGAGCAAAACATCTTCCGTCGGCTTTTCCCATAAGAGACTTCCGTTATTACCAAGATAAAGACTTGATAATCGGGACTCGTCAGGCGGAAACTTTTTATAGCCGATCCATTTGTCGCTGCCGGTTCTGTATGTCAGTACTTCAGGTAATTCCAAACGACCTTTATCTTTCAAATAATAATTAAAGAACGGAAAGATAATCGAGTCGTTATAAAATTTGCTCGTGCTGTCGGGAAACAGAAAATCGCCGAATGAATTTCCGTCCGAACGAGCCCACCCGCCGTGGCTCCAGGGACCCATAATCAGGCGGCAATCGTTGGAAGGATTTTTTTCTTCGATAGACCTATAAATATTCAAAGGACCGTATAGGTCTTCCGAATCGTACCAACCTCCCACAATCAAAACCGCCGGTTTTGTATTCTTAAAATGAGGCAAAATATTGCGCGTTTTCCAGAATTCGTCATATGCGCCGTGTTCCATAATTTGATTCCAGAAAGGCAAAGAGCCGTGAAAAAATTTTTCGTTAATATTTTTCAGCGGTCCCAAATTGAGGAAAAACGTATACATATCGGGCGAATCGTACGGCTCGATTGTTTTCCATGTAGTGGTAAGAGAATCTCTCGGCTGGTCGAAAGTCTTAAAGAAATTGAACGACATCGAAAGCGAAAAGGCGCCGTTGTGGTGCATATCGTCTCCTATGAACCAATCCGCAATCGGAGCCTGAGGCGACACGGCTTTCAAAGCCGGATGCGAATCGATGAGACTCATCGCCGCATAAAATCCCGGGTAAGAAATTCCCCAGATTCCTACTCTGCCGTTATTATGCTTTAGATTTTTGACAAGCCAATCGATCGTGTCGTAAGTGTCTGTTGTTTCGTCGACGTCGTTTTTGCTTTTTTTATCCGGTATATACGGACGCATATTTACGAATTCGCCCTCGCTCATAAATTTACCGCGCACATCCTGAAAAACGAAAATATATCCTTCTTCTGCAAAAGCTTTATTGGGACCGAGCGCATTCGGATAATTTTCCTCTCCGTAAGGCGCTGCTCTGTAAGGCGTCCGCACCATTAGAATCGGATACTCTTTGGTAGTATCCCGCGGAGTATAAACCGCCGTAAATAGTTTAATACCGTCCCGCATCGGTATTCGATATTCTTTTTTTGTGTAGTGTTCTTTAATCCACTCTTTGCCTTGAGCTGAAATAAAGCTGCCGCAGGTAAGAATAAACAATAAGAATAAAGCTAATCTCTTCATAGAATGATCCCGATTTATAAATAGCGCTCCGCTTTCTTCAGGTTTTCAATTCTGCCCAGATCCATGAAAAGAGAATCGGTATGTTCAATATAGCTAATTTTATTTCTTTCGGGTAAATTTTTTTGCGATGCGAGTTCCAGATAGAATTCAACAAGCGAGAAGATTTCCCTTTCGGGGAAATAGTTAAAAACTTCAGGATGAACCACATGAATACCGTTGAAAGCCAAACGTTCGGTTTTGCCTTCAGGCTCACGAACAATCTTTTTTTCGCCTGTCTTTTCATTCATCCAGCCGTATAAATTTTTCTCTTCGTCAAAGAGGAAATACCTGCTCGACTTTCGCTTTTGAACCGCAAGCGTTATTAAATTATTCTCTTCGATATGAAGCCGGTAAAACTCTTTAAGATCGACGCCGGAAAGGATGTCGACATTGTGGACGAGCACGGGATTTTTACCTGTGAAATAAATAGCGGCTTTTTTCAATCCGCCGCCTGTGTCGAGCAATTTGTCCGATTCATCGGAAATTATGATATCAACGCCGTAATTCTTCCTGGAATTAAGGAAGCTGATAATTTGTCCCGCAAAATGGTGTACATTAATAACAATTCGGGTAAAACCGGCATTGATCAATTTACGGATTACAATATCGAGCAGAGGAACGCCTTTAATCTCAACGAGCGCCTTAGGTTTTGTGTCCGTAAGCGGGCGCAATCTAGTGCCGAGACCCGCAGCCAAAATAAACGCTTCCATTACAAGGGCAACCGTGTATGTTTAAGAATAACTTTTACTTTATATTTTTTTTTCAGATGACGGGCAAGGCTTTCGGCGCAAAAGACAGATCGATGCTGACCGCCCGTACAACCGTAGCAAACCATCAAATCGCGCCAGCCGCGCTCAATATAATTCTCCACGATCTGCTCGACCATATTAATCGATTCGTTTAAGAATTTAATTGCCGCCGGCTGCGACTTCAGAAAGTCGGCTACTTTCTTATTGCGCCCCGTAAGATGTTTGTACTTTTCAATTTTGCCGGGATTCGGAATAGCTCTGCAGTCGAAAACAAATCCGCCGCCGTTGCCGCTTATGTCGTAGGGCATTTTATATCTGTACGAAAAACTGTAAACGCGGACAATCAGGTCTTTGTGCCCCGCGTTCCATTTATATTCTTGCAGTTTCTTGTCGCGTGTTATTTCATTGAGAACCCTGAACAGTTCGGGGATTTTACGAGAGATTTTAATTTTATTCAAAATCGATTCGAGATTTTTAGCGGCATAGGGAATGCTTTGCAAAAAATGGGCTTTACCTTCGAAAAATCCGCGGTTGCCGTAAGCTCCGAACATTTGGATGAGACGTAAAAGAACGAACTCGTAATAATATTTCATAAAATCCGCGCGCCTAATATTCTCCAATTTCCTAACGGATTTGAGATAATGGTTTAACAATTCCGTTCTCAAATCATCGTTCAAGTCGGCTTTTGAATCATACAGCAGAGAAGCGATATCGTATTGCAACGGGCCTTTCCGTCCTCCCTGATAATCGATAAAACAGAGGTCTTCGTTCTTTATCATAATATTACGCGAATTAAAATCTCTGTACATAAAATAATCGCCGCCGGCTTTGGAAAGGTACGCTACAAAATTATTGAAATCCTTTTCAAGTTTATCTTCGTCGAATAATACGCCGACCGGTTTAAGGAAGTAGTATTTGAAATAGTTCAGGTCCCATTTCATCGACAATTCATCGAACGATTTGCGCGGATAACATTTATTAAAATCAATTTTATCTTTTGACAGAACCTGAAACTTCGAGAGCTCTTCTACCGCTCTCTTATATAAATCGATAATATCCGACGGTATAATTTTACCTTTTCTTTTTTTATTCAATAAAGAATACAAGGTTATATCGCCGAGGTCTTCCAGCAAATAATATTTTTTTCTTTTGTCGACGGAATAAATTTCGGGTACGTTCAAACCGAGGTTTTTGAATTTTCCGGTCAAATAAAAAAACGCATTATTCTCGGCAACGTCTTCGTTATATACGCCGATTAATGTTTTATTACCGTCGTTCAACCTGTAATATTTTCTCGCGGAACCGGATGGGGGCAGCGGAGAAATTTCTACGCGGTTGTCATTGAATTCTTTTCCATATAAGTCTTTCAATATTTTTTCTGCACTCATAAGAAATCCTTAAACGTAATTCAGAATAGTGCGCAGCCATTTTTCGGCTTCCGATTTGCTCATTCCTTTTCTTTTTCTGTAATCTTCCAGCTGGTCGACGCCGATTTTGCCTATGTTGAAATATTTAGCGTCCGGATGCGCAATATACCAGCCCGATACCGACGCCGCAGGCATCATAGCCATGCTTTCGGTCAAAGTTATACCCGCATTTTCATCGGGTTTCAGTACTTTCCAGATAGTAATTTTTTCGGTATGATCGGGCAATGCGGGATAACCGGGAGCCGGCCGGATTCCCCTGTATTTTTCCGAGATTAATTCTTCATTCGTAAAATTTTCATCCGAAGCGTAGCCCCACAATTCTTTTCTCACTTTTTGGTGCAAAAGTTCGGCGAAAGCTTCGGCAAGTCTGTCCGCCAGAGCTTTAACCATAATGGCGTTATAGTCGTCGTTTTTCGATTCGTAGTTCTTTACCACATCTTCGATACCGATTCCGGCGGTAACGGCGAAAAGACCTGCATAATCGTTTTCACCGAATTCTTTCGGCATAATAAAATCGGCAAGCGCATAATTGGGCTGACCTTTGACTTTTTTGATTTGCTGCCTCAGCGTATGGAGCACAGCCAGCAATCCGGAACAGGATTCATCGCAATAGAGTTCGATATCGTCGCCCGTAGAATTTGCGGGAAACAAACCGACGACCGCATTTGCCTTCAACAATTTGTTACCGGTTATTTCCTTCAACATTTTCAATGCATCTTCATATAATTTCCGGGCTTCTTTACCGTAAAGATCATCCTTAAAAATAGCGGGATATTTTCCTTTCATTTCCCAAGCCTGGAAGAACGGCGTCCAGTCCATATAACGGCTAATTTCTTCGAGCGGATAGTCATTAAAAACCGTAATTCCCGTTTTGTTCGGTTTGACGGGACGGTAATTATCCCAATCCGCATGGAATTTGTTATTTCGCGCTTCCTGTAGCGAAACAAAGTTTTTCTCGGAAATTTTTCTTATGTGATTTTTTCTTAATTCTTCGTATTCTTTTTTGATTTTGGCGCCGAAATTTTTGTCGGAAAGAAGACTGCTTGCCACGTTAACGCTTTTCGAAGCGTCGAGTACATGAATAACCGAGCCGCTGTATTCGGGAGCTATTTTAACCGCAGTATGAATTCTCGAAGTAGTGGCGCCCCCGATCAAAAGCGGAAGGTTCATTTTTCTTCTTTCCATCTCTTTAGCCACGTGAACCATTTCGTCGAGCGAAGGCGTAATCAATCCGCTCAACCCGATAATATCGGCTTTCTCGTCAATTGCCGTTTGAATAATTTTATCTGCGGGAACCATTACTCCCAGATCAATAATCTTATAATTATTGCAGCCGAGCACAACTCCGACAATATTCTTGCCGATGTCGTGAACGTCGCCTTTGACGGTAGCAAGTAATATTGTGCCTGCATTACTCGGGGCGTTGCTTTTCCGATCGGCTTCGATGTACGGTATTAAGAGCGCCACGGCTTTTTTCATCACTCTTGCGCTTTTAACCACCTGAGGCAGAAACATTTTTCCGGCGCCGAAAAGGTCGCCCACAACATTCATACCTTCCATCAAAGGACCTTCGATAATCGAGAGCGGATGTTTATAAATTTTCAGAGCTTCGTTAATATCCTCTTCAATAAATTCGACAATTCCCTTTATCAAAGCATGCTTCAGTCTTTCTTCTACAGATTCTTTTCGCCACTGTTCGTCTTTTACTTCTTTCCGCTTTGTTTTATCTACGCTGTTGGCATATTCTATTAGTCGCTCGGTAGCGTCGGGTCTTCTGTTCAGCAAAACGTCCTCGACAAGTGTCAACAATTGCGGTTCGATTTCTTCATAGACGGCGAGCTGTCCCGCATTGACTATGCCCATATCCATTCCCGCTTCGATGGCATGATAGAGAAAAGCCGAATGCATGGCTTCTCTTACCGCATCGTTCCCGCGAAAAGCAAACGAAACATTGCTTACTCCTCCGCTTACTTTAGCCAAAGGCAAATTATTTTTAATCCATCTTACAGCTTCGATATAATCGAGCGCATATTGATTGTGTTCTTCGATTCCTGTGGCAACCGCAAATATATTCGGATCGAAAATTATATCCTGAGGCGGGAATCCGACTTCTTTGGTAAGTATTTCGTAAGCTCTTTTGCATATCGAAATTTTTCTTTCAAAAGTATCCGCCTGGCCTTCTTCGTCGAAAGCCATTACGATTACCGCCGCTCCGTATTTCAAAATTTTTTTTGCCTGTTCTTTGAACGCCTCTTCGCCTTCTTTGAGAGAAATAGAATTGACAATGCCTTTTCCCTGAAGGCATTTAAGTCCCGCTTCGATGACGCTCCATTTGGAAGAATCGATCATAACCGGCACGCGCGCGATATCAGGCTCCGAAGAAATTAAATTCAAAAATTTAGCCATTGCTTCTTCGGAATTGATCATCGCTTCGTCCATATTAACGTCGATAATCTGGGCGCCGTTTTCGACCTGTTCTCTGGCTACCGAAAGAGCTTCTTCATATTTTCCTTCCCTAATTAATCGCGCAAATTTTCTGGAGCCCGCCACGTTTGTTCTTTCGCCTATATTTACAAAATTCGTGTCGGGTCGAAAGACAAGCGGTTCCAGTCCGCTCAGGCTGAGGTACGGTTTCGTAATCGGTATTTTTCTGGGCGGATATTTATCGGCTATTTCAGCAAACGCTTTAATATGCTCGGGCGTTGTTCCGCAGCATCCTCCGACAATATTAAAAAATCCTTCCGCTGCGTATTCCTCCAAAATTTTCAACATAGCTTCCGGCGATTCGTCGTATTGACCGAATTCGTTGGGCAAACCCGCATTCGGATAGATGCTCACATATACGTCGGCTATTTCGGATAATTCCGAAATGAACGGGCGCATTTGCGCCGGTCCGAGGGAACAGTTTAAACCGACGCTCAAAAGATTTTTAGTATGCGAAATCGAAATCCAGAACGCTTCGGTGGTTTGTCCGGATAATGTTCTGCCGCTCATATCGATTACCGTGCCTGAAATCATTATCGGCAGTTCGATCCCGATTTCATCGAATAGCTCCATTATTCCGAACAATGCCGCTTTTGCATTAAGAGTATCGAATACGGTCTCGAGAAGCAAAATATCGGCGCCTCCTTCAATCAAGCCTTTTGCCTGTTCTTTGTATGCCTCTTTCATTTCGTCGAATGTAATTGCCCGATATCCCGGATCGTTTACGTCCGGAGAGACGGACAACGTTTTGTTTGTCGGTCCCAAAGCGCCTGCAACGAATCTCGGTTTCGAAGGAGTTTTGGCGGTAAACTCATCGGCGGCTTCTCTGGCAATCCGAGCCGCCCGATAATTCAATTCGTAAACGTAGGCTTCAGCGCCGTAATCGGCTTGTGAAATCGACGTGGAATTAAATGTGTTGGTTTCGATAATATCCGCTCCCGCTTCGAGGTATTCCCGGTGAATCGATTTTATAATTTCCGGCCGGGTGATAACCAGAATATCGTTATTGCCTTTCAGCGGGGATTTATGGTCACGGAATTTATCTCCTCTGAAATCTTCTTCGCTCAATTTATGGCGCTGAATCATGGTTCCCATTGCGCCGTCGAGTATCATTATGCGCCGATTTAATATATCTTTCAATACATTGAATTTATTCATAAAATTACGCCCGTATTAAGATGAACGGAAAAATTATTAGTTTTGAAGTCGACTTTTATTTTATTTATTGTTTAGAATAATTAATTTTATTTCAAATATAATAATAAATGGGAAGATTATGATAGTTGTAACGGGAGGCGCGGGCTTTATAGGCAGCGCGGTAGTATGGAAATTAAATCTGTCGGGACGGAACGACATCATTATCGTCGACGAACTCGGCTCCGAAAGCAAATGGAAAAATTTAAACGGTCTTTCGTTCGAAGATTTCTACCATAAAGAAGATTTCATAAATTATATAATCAGCGACAGCGTTCCTTTCGAAACCGAAGCGATCATTCACCTCGGCGCTTGTTCTTCGACGACTGAAAAAGACGCCGATTACCTGATGGACAACAACGTTCACTATTCTCAGGAATTGGCAAAATACGCTCTCGAAAACGACGCCCGGTTTATCTACGCTTCCTCGGCCGCCACTTACGGCGACGGATCGAAAGGTTACGACGACGACGAATCCCGCCTGGAAGAATTAAGACCTTTGAACATGTACGGCTACTCGAAACACCTGTTCGATCTCTGGGTCAAAAGAAACGGACTGCTCGACAAAATAGTAGGTCTGAAATATTTCAATGTCTACGGTCCGAACGAATATCATAAAGGCGACATGAGGAGCGTCGTTCATAAAGCGTATCAGCAAATTATGTCGGAAGGCAAGGTAAAATTATTCAAATCGTATCATCCCGAATATAAAGACGGAGAACAAAAGAGAGATTTTGTTTATGTCAAAGACGCGGTCGACATGACTCTCTTTTTTCTTGAGAACCGCCACAAAAACGGAATTTATAATATAGGCACGGGGAAAGCGGAAACCTGGATCGAGCTTGTAACGGCGATATTCAAAGCCCTGGGCAAGCCCGTTAACATTGAATTTATTGATATGCCGGAAAATATACGAGACAAATACCAATATTTTACGCAGGCAAATCTGAAAAAGATACGCTCCGTCGGCTACAAAAATGAAATTATGAACGTTGAAGAAGGAGTAAAGGACTACGTGCAAAATTATTTAATGAAAAAAGAATATCTCGCTTTATAATTCGAACGGAGAAAAAATTGGCAAAAGATCCTTCGAGAGGCGAATTCAGAAAACGCCTCTACTTTTTTACATTGAAACTGATTGAATTTATCGACCAGTTGCCCAAAGACAATGTTTCCCAGCGAATAGGAGACGAACTCTTCGGAAGCGGCACGAGCGTTATAAGCAGTTATATCGAAGCCAGCGCGGCGACATCTACAAAAGAAATAAACATCCACACCATTGCCTCTCTTAAATACGCCAACGAATGTAAATTGTGGTTGGCGCTCGTAAGAGACAGCAAACGCGCCAAGCCCGAAAAAGTAAAATGGTTCCTCGACGAACTCGACGATATTTCCAAGATATTGGCCGATTCGATAAAAAAATAATTGAAAGGGATTCAAAGATGCAGTTGGCTACCCTATGCTATGTTATCGACAAAAATAAAATATTAATGTTACACCGCGTCAAAAAAGAAAACGATATGCACGAAGGAAAATGGAACGGACTGGGAGGTAAATTCGAAGCGGGCGAATCTCCGGAAGATTGCGTCATACGAGAAGTTAAAGAAGAATCGGGATTGATTATTACAGCCCCGAAACTGAAAGGTTTTATAACATTCCCATTATTCGACGGAATAAAAGATTGGTACGTGTTTGTCTATACCGCCAATAAGTTTAACGGGGATCTGATAAATTCGCCGGAAGGTCGTCTCGAATGGATTCCGTATGAAGAATTCGGAAATTTAAATTTATGGGAAGGCGATAAGATTTTCATACCCTGGCTGTTTCAGGAAAAATTTTTCAGCGCAAAATTTATCTATAAAGAGAAAAAACTAGCGGATTACTCCGTGGTGTTTTATTGATGATTATATTTGTCTACCGCATACGCCGGTTTATCTTTGTTAATTTTATCTAATAACGTATATTTGTACCAATTTCAAAAAAGGGGAATCGCTCATGGGGACTATGAACACACTTACAGCAAAAGCAGGCTTGGCGGAAAAATTACAAATCAAAGAAACAATTGCCGTATTCGGCGCGGCAGTTATTCTGCCGATTATTTTTCATCTTTTGCCGAACATTAACGGTACGCCGCTCGGGAAATACGCGCTGCCTATTTTTTATGCGCCTTTCATTGCAGTTTTATTTTTCAGATTTCACACTGCTCTTATCGCTTCCCTGTTGGCTCCCCTCGCAAATTATCTTATCGCCGGCAATCCGGCTTTCGAGATCGTTCAACTCATCACACTCGAACTGACGTTGTTTGTAGCCGCCGCATATCTGCTCAAACGCTTGAACCGCGTAAAATATGCCGTCGCCCCTCTTAGTTATCTTCTTTCGATATTTGCCGTTTATATTCTTACTTCTACCGGGGTGATCGGCTTGCAAATAAAGAGCGGTTATTTAATAAATTCCGTTACAACGGCGCTTCCCGGAATTCTTATCTTAACTTTGTTGAATTTTATTCTGATTAGAAGAAAACAAGATTAAGAAAACCGGATGATAACTCTCGGCTTCGGCGAAATCTCGGAAAGGATAAGATTATTCGAACTCCCGAATTACGATATTGTCGTCGGAATACGCGAAGGAGGTATTGTTCCCGCATCCCTGATTGCCTATAAGTTGAATGCGGAACTGATTACATTAAAAATCAACTACCGAAACAACGACAACCGGCCGATTTATGAAGTTCCGAAAATTTTATCGGAGATTAATGAAAATCTCGAAGGCAAGAAGATTTTAATAGTCGACGACGTTTCCGTAACAGGCAAAACCCTGCAAACAGCCAAGTCGTACTTAAACTTGCCGCAAGCCGACACTCTTGTGCTCAAAGGGAAAGCCGATTACGTCATTTTTCCGGAAATTGGCGCATGCGTAAATTGGCCCTGGAAGTAATTTTTAACGGACGCCCAAATATAATTTGATTACTCCTGCGGGTCCATTCCGTAATCGGCCCATTCTTCTTTTGCGGGTCCGTATACGCCAGGAACTTTCAATCCCGCAAATCTCATAACTACAGTCAATTGCCCGAGATGATGAATATGATGCGCCATGATAACGGAAAGGCTTTTACCGCGTTTCCAGAGTTCCCCGAAAAGGTCGTCTTCACGAAGCAACGTCTCGTCCGTCCAGTTTTTCTCAATCCCGGAATAGAGTCCCGACGCTGTTTCATTGAATTTATCGATTAACTCCCGCACTGTAGCGGGCATCGGAGCTTCCTTTTCGAGCGCGCTGATTTTGAGCCCCATTAATTGAGCCATTTCAACTATCGTCAAAACCATATGCCATGCAATTCTGCCTGCCGATCTGACGTTCTCGTGAAATTTTTTATTGAGGCATTCGTCCGTTAATCCGGAAAATACTTTAAGCGTAGAATCCGTTTCCGATTTCCAATCTTCGAGGAAATCGCTCACTTTACGATACATATTGTCTCCTTCCGATAATAATCAAAACATCATTTAATACGGATAAAAAACATAAAACAAAAGAGAGAACGCAAACAATACCCACATGCCTGTCGAGATTTGCCTGAATTTACCGCCGAGAGTCATAGTAATCGGATAGACCGCAAAACCGGCGGTCATTCCCACGCCGAGATTATAAGTAAAGCACATCATCACAATCGTAACGAAAGCCGGTATTGCCTCAGGCAGATTACCGAAATCGATATTCTTAACCGGCGACATCATCAGAAAGCCTACAATTATTAAGGAGGCGCCGTATGCAAACGGAGGAACGGAAGTAAAAAACGGTGAAAGAAAAAGCGTCAGCAAGAAAAGGAGCGCGGTAACTACCGCAGAAAAGCCGGAACGCCCTCCCGCTTCGATTCCCGCCGCCGATTCGATATAAACTCCCGCCGTTGTGGTTCCGAGCAGAGAAGCTACGACAGTCGACAGGGCGTCGCACAGCATCGGCTTTTCGATATCGGGCAAATTCCCGTTTTCATCCAGCATATCGGCTTTATATGCCAGTCCGAGCAATGTGCCGAGCGTATCGATTAAATCCGTAATAAATATTACGAGTATAACAGCTATAAATCCCCATGTCAACGCGCCTATCCAATCGATTTTCATAAATATCGGCTCAATAGAAGGAGGCATATCAATTATTTTTTGAGGCAACGGAGCCTCGCCTAATATAAACCCCATTATGGCGACGCTCAGAATTCCGATAATAATTGCTCCGTGTACTTTTTTAATCATCAAAGCGGCGATGATAATAAAACCCAGCACAGCCAGCAGAATAGAAACGTCCGATAAATTTCCCACTTTTACCGGAGCGCCCGGCGCGCCCAGACTAACTATGCCCGTATCGTTAAGACCGATAAACGTCAAAAACAGACCGATGCCGACGGCAAAGGAAATTTTAAGCGCCTCGGGGATCTCGTTTGCCAGCCAGCTTCTGATTTTGGTTAATGTCAGAATTGTAAATAAAACGCCGCTAATAAAAATTGCTCCCAATGCGGTCTGCCAACTGTAACCGAGCACTTTTACAACAGTATAAGCAATGAAAGCGTTTTCGCCCATATAGGGCGCAATAGCAAATGGGCGTTTGGCATAAACTCCCATAATAAAAGTGCCGAAAAACGCAGTCAATACCGTAGCAACCATTGAAGGACCGAACGGTATGCCGGCGGCTTCGAGAATTTTGGGATTTACGATGACAATGTACGCCATCGTTACAAAGGTGGTAATTCCTCCGATTATTTCATTACGATAATTCGTGCGGAGTTGTTCGAAATTGAAGTACATTTTAAGAGACATAGCTATCCCCCTCTGTTCATAACTGGAAAATAAAACGACTGTCGTATCAGATTTTATTTACGCGCCGAAGCGAAAATCCATTCTTCGCAGAAAGAGGGGACGAGAACCGAATAGTACTTAATTTTTTTGTAATATTTCTTCAGAATCGAATCCACAAGTTCGCGCGTTTCGGCGTCGAACTGCGAGCAGCATTGAAGAGTAATTACTCCGCCGGGATTCATGCTCTTATAGATATCGCCGAAAAAGTTATCCAGAAATTCCTCGCGCGGAACTTTCGAAAAAGCTTCGGGGTGCATCGTCAGGTCGTAAATAACCGCGTCGAACCCGCCGTTGTTTTTAATATAATGCAACGCGTCCTGGTAGACTATTTCCACGTGTTTATCGACAAACGATTCCTGAGAAATTTTGCCGAGATATTTCGTACTCGCTTCGATTACTTTCGGATCGATATCTACCAGCGTAACTTTGCGCGGTTTGATCTTCAGCAATTCATGCAGAACGCCGCCGTCGCCGCCGCCCAAAATTACCGCATTTTTAATTTTAAGATTCGATTTTCTAATCGGATCGACCAATGCGGCGTTGTAGATATCGGCGTCGTATTCTGAAATCTGCAGCTCGTTATCGAGAAAAAGCATTCTGCCGAAATGTTCGTTCTCAATAATTTCAATCATCTGATACTTGGACTTTTTAGAATAGAGCACTTTTTCGGCATGGTAGCTTACCTCGAAGCCGTAGCCTGAAACCGACGGGATCCAGTCGGGTTCGTGAAATTCGATCAGATTCCCTCGTTTCAAATATCCGAGTCGAACTTTTTTCGGCTTGAGAGCTTTTCGCAGATAATTAATCAACTTCATGTGTTTATGCGGGTCGGAACACGTAAACACATCGAGGGAGACATGACCCGCTTCGGGATAAGTATGCATCCCGATGTGAGATTCGCTAATAATTGCAATTACCGTAACGCCGAGAGGATCGAATTTGTGGCTTACTATACCTACGGAATGGAGTCCCGAATCTTCAATACCTTTTTTCAGGAATGATTTTAATTTTCTTTCGTTATTCAGATAGGTTTTATCGCAGTCAATAAATTCCGCAATATGCTGGGTTCCTAACGGGTTCAATAAACCTCTCCCGTTTTTTGATTGAAAAATAGTATTCAGTTTGCAAATATAAATATTTATGGAATAAATTCACCCCCAAGCGAATAAAAATCAGAAATAATAATCCGCTTGCAAAAATAAGGCTTTCGGATAATATCCGAATTCGCTTAGAAAGTCTCCATATGTTATCAGAGCTCCTAATGAAATACTCATATTATCCGACGCGGAGTAAACTCCGTTTGTCATGATATATCCGCTGTTGTCGTTAAAATTCCGGATTGTTGTCAAAGAAATTGTTGTAAGGGGATGAATCTGGTAAGAAGTCATTACAGCCAGGTAATGCCTGCTCAAATTGATTATTTCTCCTTTGAGCAATCTGAATAAGTCATAATTTTCTTTGTCGGTTTTACCCTCGCCGTTGTAATGATATTCGACGAGTCCGTATAATTTCGGAGAGAATTGATAATCGGCGCCGAGAATAAATTTCAAATAGCCGGAATCGCGATAAGAATAAATTCCTTCCCCTCTTACGCCCGCATCGAACAAATTTCCGGCAAAGTCGGCTCCAATAACTTTTCGATTGTCGAAACGCCCGCCTATCAAAGAAAAATCATATTCGCCGTAATTGGTTCTGAAACGGAATCCGAAATTACTCTCGCCGATTTTTTCCGAAGGATTGAAAACAAGATTCAGGTCAGTAAAATCGCCCATATAAAACAAAGCCGAAATTGCGTCCGCGCCGTCTTTCTCCAATTTATAAAAAGTAATCGGATTCAAGGGATTGAACAAATCGACAGGATTCCAGATTCTTCCGGCGCCCCAGGAAATTCTCTGCCTTCCGACTATTATGTTGCCGAATTCGAAACCGTATCTGAAATAGAGCCTGTCGATAAAATGAATTACGTTATAATGGTCTTCAGAAACAGGCTTCCAGATTAAGTCAACTAATTGTCTGTTTGTCTTTGCCGGTTCGTTCAACGAGGAGGAAACATTCCCCGCGTAATATGCCGATATTTCATATTCCAGATTGAATCTCAGATTGTTTCCGATAAAAAATTCTGGTTTCAATCGGAGACGGGTTAAATTCACAAAGGAATTTTTCGGGGCGTCGTAAAATGAACCGAATTGGCCGTCCATACTTTGATAAATCGGTATGTCTGTTACATAACCTCTGAAATTAAAATCGAACTGTGCGAATACGGCTGTACCGCTTAAGAGAAGCGTCAGGACTAATATTCTGAAGATCATTTCCCGGAATCCTCTTCAATTCTGCCGTCCTTCAGAATGATCAGTCGTTTGGCTCTGTCGATAACTTTCTGGTCATGAGACGAGAAAATAAAAGTAATATTTTTTTCGCGATTCATTTTTTCCATTAAATCGAGCAGATTATTTGCCGTGTTCGAATCGAGATTTGCGGTCGGCTCGTCGGCAAGCACCAGACCGGGATTATTGACAATTGCGCGCGCTACGGCAACTCGCTGTTGTTGTCCGCCGCTCATTTCGTTAGGGCGTTTATTTGCAAGCTCGCCGATGCCGAGTTCGTTCATCAATTCGAGGGCTTTTTCTCTCCGCTCTTTTTCGGGAATTCCTTTCAACATCATACTGAATTCGATATTTTCGAGGGCGGTCAAAACCGGTATTAAATTATAAGCCTGGAAAATAAATCCGAGATTATTGAGACGAAATTCGGATAGTTCTTTTTTCGATTTGTCGGACAGGTTTTCTCCCATAAAAAAGACTTTTCCCGTCGTCGGAGCGTCGAGCGCTCCGATAAGATTCAAAAGCGTTGTTTTTCCAGAACCGGAAGGCCCTGCAATCACTACGTACTCTCCTTTGTCGATCGAGAGATTTATATCTTTCAGAGCTTCCACCGGCACTCCGTTGTCCTGATAAGTTTTACTCAGATTTTTGGTTCTTATTATTTCCATAGTTTTACCCATTTATTACTAAATATATCTGAGCGCATAGACAGGCTCCAGTTTAATCGCGCGATAGGCAGGATAGATTGCGCCCAGCGCCGCTACCAAAGGAATTGTAAGCAGCGTATTGATAACATTTTCCAACAAAAGCACCGGATAAATTATTGCGCCGACGCCGAAGGATTCCAGACTGGCGGCAAAAATACTGAAGTCGATACCCGTATGAGACAACGGCAAATAAGTTAATACGGCAAGAAGAGCGCCTATAATTGTGCCGGAGACTCCCAGTATAAAAGCCTCTGTAAGAATCATAAAAAACAATTTCGAATTTTTCATACCGATCGATTTCAACACTCCGAATTCTCGTATCCGCTCCATAACTGCCATCAGCATAGTGTTAATAATTCCGAATATTAGCGCAATACTTACAATCACGGTAATTATATATGCAGACTGTTTGTAGAAATCGAGCTGTATAACCAGAAGAGGTAAATTATCGGAATACGACAGAACTTCGTAATCGTCGTTGAGATTTTTTCGGATGTCATCTTTAACATTATCTGCAAGTTTGTAATCGTCGAGAATGAGCGCTATTTCGTGAATATTATCTCCGATATCAAGAAGACCTTGAGCGCTTTTGAGAGGAATATAAACCAATGAATTGTCAATTTCCGAGCTGAATGTTTTGAAAATGCCGCTAACTCTGAAGAGGTCGGAACCGATGCTACCGTCGGGCGTATTGGAAAGGAGCACCACTTTGTCGCCTATATCAACATTCAGTTTATCGGCTAATTTTTCGCCGATTACTATCTCACGAAGCATCTTGTCGTCGTTACCTTTACTGGTTATATAATTTCCCTTTTTGATAAAAGCGTTCATAATGGAAACTTTCGATTCCCGGTCCGGGTCTATTCCGTTAATATACACTCCCGATGAATTTGAGGCGCTGCTGATCAAACCGAAAGAAATCACTCTTTCCGAATACGCTTTGACATGCGAATTCCTGTCGATTACGCTCTTTACCTTTTCGGGCTCGCCGATAAAATTTTTTACCAGTTTATTGTCTTTGAATCCGTTCTTGTGTATTTGAATGTGAGCGACGCTCGTGTTAATCTGATTGTTCAGCATTTGAACAAGCATTCCGTTGGAAAGACTGTCGAGCAAAATTATAGCTGCCACTCCCACAACCACGGAAGATTGAATAATAATCGACCTTCTTTTATTTCTCCAAAGATTTCGCCAAGCAATTTTTAATATCATATTATACCCCGGCGCTCAAGTGTACCTGATGCCTTTCAAAGGTTCCAGATTATAGACTTTATATAAAGGATAAATTACCGCTATCGCCGATATTATCATTACGGTAAGAGTAGTATTCAAGAAAATCGAAAATTCAAGCGAAGATTTAATAACCGGCATAAATCCGTAGAGCTCATAGAGGTCTTTTATTTCTCCGCCGAACTCCACCGGATTGACAAACAGATAATAATTCACACCCCAGCCGAGAAGATTGCCGATTAATATTCCGGTAAGCGCGAGCATCATGGTTTCGATTAAAACGAGCAAAACCAACTTTAGCTGAGGCATTCCGATGGCGAGCGTTACTCCGAATTCGTTGAACCTTTCGGTTACCGACATGAGTACGGTATTCAATATTCCGAATGCGACAATGGAAATTAAAATAAGCAGATAAAAAATACCGCTGATATTATCGAATTCGATCGTTTCCTTGAAATCTGGCATCAATTCTCCCCAATCATAAACCCCGAGTTTACGGTTCAATAGCGGGAGGATATTTTCCTTAACTTCCTGTATGTTTGTCAATTCGTCCACTTTAATAGCAATGGCATGAATTCGTCCGTACATAGCGAGGAGCTCGTCGGCTGTTTCAAGGTTCATCATCACGCCCATTTCGTCGATTTGAGGAGAGCCTGTTCTTAGTGCGCCTACGACTTTAAATTTCAGATTTCCCATTGAGCCGTCTGCACCCTGAGCAAGAACCACAACCTCGTCTCCGATCTTCGATTTCAAATTATCGAGCAGTTTGTAACCGATTACAATTTCATAAGGATTATCAAAAACTTTACCTGCGGTAACGCGCGTTAAAATTCTGGAAACTTTTTGTTCTTCATTTTTATCCACGCCTATTATTGCCGCGCCTAAAGAATTGTCGCCTTTGCTTATTAAACCGTCGGCGTAGATTCTTCTGGAAAACGATACGATATGAGGGATTTCGGAGAGCCGCGTAATGAGATTTTCATCCGGGTAAAAAGCCTGATTCACAGATCTGTCTTCCTTATAGTCAGGTCTTTGAATCTGAATATAGCCCGTAAGCATTTCGACGGCGTTTACGATATTTATTTCATAGGTGCCGAGCTGCACTCCTCTCATGGCAATCGAAGCCAGCGTTGCAAATCCGACGGCTAAGAGAGTTAGAATTGAACGCCTCTTATTTCTCCAGATATTACGCCATGCCATTTTGAACAACAAGCGCATTTAATCGCCCCGTTCGAGTTCCCTGAATGTAAATATTCTGTTATTTATGTTGATATCAAATTCCATATCGATAATTTTAATCGTAGTGGAATGCCCTTTTTTAGCCACATTATGCATTACCCAAACAGAAGGGATATTGCGTTTTCCGAATTTTTTTATCTCTTTATACTCTATATATCTGACGAGCTTGCCTTTTTCGTCGTAATACTCCACTTTTGCCGGCAAATAGTCGTCTTTCCGTACCCAGTAATAGAGTTTACCCCAAACCACCGGAGCGTCCGGTTTGGGAATCAATTCGATCTTCCAGCATTTAACTCCGTTAAGTTCGTCTTCTCCGATTAACTTTTGATAGTAGTCTTTGGCAAGATTCGACTCCCTTACCAGATCGTCGTTAGTAAAATCGGAACCGTTCCACGATTGGAGCATCATCGAAGGGGGAATTTTAATTGTTGTCTCGGTGTTCTTCAGGTAATTCCACATTTCATTGCCGATTTTGAGAGTTTTGTTGCCTGCTTCCCTGTTGGGATATTTAATCACGATAAGAGCTTTCTCATTGCCGACCCACCAGCTTTCCATCTTCAATGTGCGCGTGTAATCGGGAGTAGCAATAATCATTTCGAAAGTACCGTGGGCAGTCTTTCCTTTAATCAGGTCTTCGGATTTTCGAATGATTTCCGACGCTGTTTGCGGATAAACCGAAGTCGATACCAAAAGCAAAAGAAATATTTTTAATAGCTTCATAATTTTCATTTATTATTGACTAAGCGGTCAGTCATTAAATTATCAAATACGGTAATTTAATGCAAGAGATTTATTAATTTATTTCCAACAATGCATAGCCGGAAGGCAATTTTACAAATTTGAGAGTAATCAAGAGCTCCTGCCCCGCATTCAGAAACGTTACCTCAACTTTGGTTATTTTGCGTTCCTGATTATTTTCGTTAACTATTTCTTTAATCGAATATTTTTCGCTTACGTTCAGAAGAGCGGCAATTTTTTTACATATTCTTTTGGCTGCGTTTAACTCGTCCTCGTTTTGCGGATTTAAAACGGCTTTGAGTTTTCTGTTCGAATCTTCACCGTTATAAACAATCAGGGCGGCCGCTTTTTCGTAATTTTTTTGTTTGCTCAGCTTAAATAGTTCCTCTACTGCATTATGTATTTGATTTTCTTCCTGAGGAGGAACGCTGTTTTTTTGCGGTATTACGAAGACAGACATCAAAATCAGCAGCAAAACGGTCAGTAAAATATTATAGATCGATTTCATATTACCCCTCCAAAACTAAAAACAAAATTTAAACATCCGTAATAAGATAGTGTTCCTTCGTCAAAAAGTAAAATGTTTGATCGGCTCGCCCTTGGCGTCGATCTCGGTCATAGCTTCGATTCCGATATCCAGATGCGTATCGGTATATTTTTTCGTTACGTATTTATCGGACTTTTCAGTTTTAATCCCTTCGGGAAACATCGGCAAATCCGAAACCAGTAAAAGCGCTCCCCGGGCAATTTGATTTGAGTGCCCTACGATAAACAAAGTCGCCGTTTCCATATCGATGGCAATTACGCCGAGTTTTTTTAAGTAAGCTTTGAAGGTTTCGTCCCATTCCCAGAGCCTTCTGTTGGTAGTATAAACGACGCCCGTTCTGTATTCCATTTTGCGTTCTACGATTTTATCGGAAACGAATTTATGGAGTTTAAATGAGGGCAAAGCCGGCACTTCGGGCGGGAAATAGTCGTTGCTGGTGCCTTCGCCTCTGATAGCCGCAATCGGAAGAATGAAATGACCGATTTCAGTCGAACGTTTTAGACCGCCGCATTTGCCCAGGAAAAGGACCCCTTTGGGATTCCTGGCTATTAACAAATCCATAATCGTAGCTGCATTGGCCGAACCGATACCGAAGTTGATTATTGACAATCCCTTGCTGTTGGTGGCCGTTTGCATCGGTTTTCCGATTCCTTTAACGTCGCAATTAAATCGATCCGCAAACCGAGTTACATAATTATAAAAATTCGTTAGCAGAAGATAGTCGCCGAATTCGTCTATTTTTGTGCCCGTATATCTGGGCAGCCAGTTTTTTGCAATTTCGAGTTTCGTCTTGAGTTCTTTTTTCTTTGCCATAAAAATTCCTATTTGATTCGAACAAAACGTTTATTTATTTTTTCTTCAATTCCAAGAGCTATCCGCGAGAAGAGGTACCCCACGGCAGAACCGATCAAAGCTCCGCCCAATATATCCGACGGATAGTGAACGCCTACATACGGCCTGGATAACGCCACCAAAGAAGCCGCTATAATAAATGTAATTTTATACTTCGGATAAAGCCTCGAGAAAAATACTGCGACCGAGAAATTATTAACCGCATGAGATGAAGGAAAAGAATACGAACCGGTACAGCCGACCAGAATCCTCACGTCGGGCAAAGCGTTACACGGTCTTATCCTCTCGAATAAATTCTTCAACAAATTGCTGCTTAGTTGATCCGAAGCGGCAACAAGTAATATCAATACAACGGCTGCAATCCGTCCTCTTTTGCCGCCTTTAATAATCAGCGCCAAGTAAAGAATAGTATAAGCTATGAACCAATTTTTAGGGTCGGTAATAAACGGAAAAAACTTATCGAAGAGCGGATTTGACAGTGTGTGGTTGATAAAATAGAAGACGGAAATGTCGATATTCAACAAAAAATCCAAATCACATCCTAAAGAATTTTTAATAATGCCGATAATATATTAATTATTTATTTATTAATTTAGTAGAAATAATAATTAGTCTACTCCTATGGATGGCAACTTACAGGCAGTTAATTATTTTTCCATAATCGAATTTAACGGATAACAAGTGGGATTAGCAGTAAATACGGCAAAAAAATTTTCCAGGACGCTGGAACATAAAGTAAATGAATATATTAAACAGGAGACGCAAAAAGAACTCCTTTCGCCGTTCCGGTCATTAGCCATTTTTTCAGCCGCATCGGGCGGTATTGCGCTTATTTTCGAGGTGCTCTATTTCAGCGAGCATAGTGTCGAACTTTATGTGTCCCGATTGTTTTCCGTACTGGTGGCGTTCGTATTGTTAGTAATTTCTAATTCAAGGTACGGAAAAGAGCGCCCGGTTTTACTCGTACATATCCTGTTAATGTCGATAGTCGCTTCCTTTGGTGTGATGATTTATCTGGAACCCCAAACTCTCGTATTCAACTCGCATATAATAAGTCTTATAATATTTACAGCGGCTTTGTTTCTAAGCTGGGAAGTGCGCCATCAGGTTTTGGTTGCTGTTTATTATAATCTTGTATTTGTAGCGTCAGCCATTGCGAACAGCTCGCAAACTCAGAATATCCCCCATCTGCTCGAATCGATAGTTTTGGTTATGATTATAAGCGTAATGGCAGTAGTAGCCAGCTATATAAATTACAGATTGCGACGGGAAGCTTTGTTAAAAAGTTACGAAGTAGCGCTTTCCGAGAAAAAATTCAGAAATATTTTTGAAAATTCTGTAGAGGGCGTATTTCAGATTACACCAGCCGGCAAGTTCACTGCGGTAAATCCCGCATTTATAAGAATGCTGGGATATTCTACGGAAGAAGAAATAAACAGATTGAATTTCTTCAACGATCTGTTCAAAAGAAAATCTGACGCGGATTTGTTGAATAAATTGCTCGAGAAACAAGGCAAGGTAAAAAATTACAGAGTCCAATTTCTTAAAAAAGACGGCAGCGAAATCGCCGTCAAAATGAACGTTCGCTTGAGCTACGACGAAGAAGAAGACGCCACATTCTTCGACGGCAGCCTTCAGGACATAACGCAGCAGGTTCTTGCCGAACACGAGCGGCAGAAAGCTCTTGAAGCTCTGCGTCAGGAAAAAATTAAATCCGACGTTGCGGCTCAAAAAGCGCGGCAGGAAAGCAGCTATAAAACAAAGTTCCTTGCAAATATGAGTCACGAAGTCCGCACGCCAATGAATTCCGTTATGGGCTTTCTGACATTGATCGAAAACGACCTGTTCGAAAGCGAAGAAGAATTGAAAAAATTCGCGCGGGACGCCCGACTTGCAGCCGAATCGCTGCTCGATATAATCAACAACATACTCGATATTTCCAAAATCGAAGCGGGCAAAATGGAACTCGAAGAAAACGAATTCGATCTAAGCGACGAAATTCATAAAGTATCCTCCATAATCGGTCAAACAGCCCGACAGAAAGGAATTGACATAAAAGAGCAAATCGATCCGGACTTGCCCGATAAAATCTACGGAGACGCCACGCGCTATCGACAAGTGGTTCTTAATTTGGTCAGCAACGCCGTAAAATATACCGACGAAGGCAGCGTAACTATTTCGGTTGAAATTAAAAACAGAACAACAAGTTCAATTGAGATACTTACGTCTGTTGAAGATACCGGATCGGGCATACCGAACGACAAAATTCCTCTGCTTTTCGAACCGTACGTTCAGGTAAAAGACAAAAAAAGCCAAAAGGAAGGAACGGGACTCGGACTGGTTATTGCCAAAGAATTCGTCAAACTGATGGGCGGCGACATAAGCGTGGAAAGCAAGCCGGGAGCAGGAAGTAAATTCTACTTTACGGTGAAATTCAAACTTACGCCTTCGGAAAGCGATGAAGCAGTAACAGGCGCCGCGACTCTATACAAGCAGACGGAAGCCGAAGTTCAAGAAGAGGAAGAAAAAACGGTCGTTGAAGAACAGAAATCCGCAAAGCGTTTACTTCTTGTCGAAGACAATCCTATCAGTCAGGACCTCGAATTAAAAATTCTAAGGGAAGTAGGATACCTGGTGGACGCCGTGTCGAGCGGCAGCGACGCTATAGACGCAGTAAAAACAGGCAGATACAGTCTGATACTGATGGATATTGAGATGTCGGATATGGACGGCATTGCAGCTACGAAACAAATCAGAAACATACCCGGCGATATGGGTAAAATCCCAATCATAGCAGTCACTGCGCATTCGAGCATGAAAGACAGGGAAAAATGTTTGGCAGCCGGAATGAACGATTATATCGCCAAACCGATCAACATTCAATTCTTAAAACTTACAATCGACCAGTGGTTAAACAGACCTTTAGATTAATTGAAGGCTGCGCCCGTCCTGCGCAGCCTTCAGATTTTTTTATGCCATCTTGAGAGTTTCTTCGATATGAGTTAACGCCCAGTCAATTTCCTCTTTCTTTATTACCAAAGGAGGGGCAAAACGAATAACATTTTCGTGAGTTTCTTTACAGAGTATTCCCCTTTTCATCAGAGCTTCGCAGAACCTTCGAGCGCCTCCCGCTTCCGGTTTTAGCTCGACGCCGATAAACAGACCCTTACCTCGTACTTCTTTAACATGAGGCGATTCGATGGCTCTTAATTTGTCGATAAAGTATTTTCCGAGTTCAGCCGAATTTTCTATCAATTTTTCTTCAATCAACACTTTGAGCGATTCCCTTGCGACTGCGGCTCCGAGCGGATTCCCGCCGAAAGTCGAACCGTGGTCGCCCGGTTTGAAAACGCCGAGAACCTCCCTATCCGACAGGACGGCAGAAACGGGATAGCATCCGCCCGATAAGGCTTTCCCAATAATAACCACGTCGGGTCGAACGCCTTCATGTTCGAATGCAAATAATTTGCCCGTTCTTCCCAGTCCCGACTGGATTTCGTCGGTTATGAATAGAACATTATTCTTTTTACAAATATCATAAGCTTTCTTCAGATAGCCTTCCGGCGGAACAATAATGCCGCCTTCTCCCTGGACAGGTTCGACAATAAAGGCTACCGTATTTTCGGTAATGGCTTTTTCCAATTCTTCGGCATTGCCGTACTCGACGATTTTAAATCCCGGAGTAAACGGACCGAAACCGTCGCGGTATTGTTCTTCGGTCGAAAAGCTGATGATTGTAATGGTTCTGCCGGCAAAATTATTTTTGCACGCAATAATTTCCGCTTTATTTTCCGGCACGCCTTTAACTTTATAGCCCCATTTTCTTGCCGCTTTCAACGCCGTTTCGACCGCTTCGGCTCCGGAATTCATCGGCAACGATATTTCGTATCCGGTCAGCTCGCTCAGCTCTTTATAAAGCAGCGGGAGTTGATCGTTACGGAATGCGCGCGAAGTCAATGTAACTTTTTCCGCCTGGTTTTTGAGGGCGTTTACTATTCTGGGATGACAATGACCCTGGTTAACGGCGGAGTATGCGGCAAGACAATCGAGATATTTATTCCCCTCAACGTCATACACCCAACAACCCTCCGCTCTTTCGATAACCACGTCGAGCGGATGGTAATTATGCGCCCCGTACCTTTCTTCCAATTCAATAAATTCTTTTGTTGTCATAGAAATTCCTCTTTTATTTTTATTTGTAGCTCTAAATTATTAAAATTGTTTTTCACTTCCGAATGATGATTTCACCAAAAATTCTTAATTTTTGTCTATTAATTTGAGATTGAGGTAAAGGAATGGATATTAAAACATTGAGTTTTACGGTAAACACAAGGGGAAACAACGATATAATCGACATAACCGGCGAAGTAAACGACAAATTGATCGAAACGGGTTTCAAAGAAGGCAACGTACTGGTTTTTGCTCCCGGATCAACTGCGGGAATCACGACGATTGAATTCGAACCCGGTTTATTGAAAGACTACCCTGAATTTTTCGAAAAGATTGCTCCTTCCGGCAAGCGTTATCACCACGACGACACTTGGCACGACGCCAACGGACACGCTCACGTGAGAGCCTCTTTGCAGGGTAATTCAATAACCGTCCCTTTTACGAATTCGAAATTATTGCTTGGAACCTGGCAACAAATCGTACTAATCGACTTCGATAACAGACCGCGCCGGAGAAACATAATCACACAATTTATAGGACAATAAAATGATAAAACCAAAGTTTCTACTGACTCTCTTTTTCCTACCGTTTCTTCTAAATTTTGCCTGGGGAAATGAAGGACACAAATTAATAGCCGCGCACGCTATGAATCTTATCGCTCCGGAAATCGGTCTATCGAAATACGCAGTGAATTACATTATCGAGCATTCCGTGGATCCGGACTACAGAAAAAAAGACTACCCTGACGAGCCTGTCAGACATTTTATCGACATCGACTTCTACGGCGAATTCTTGAACGGAAATATGATAAAGTCGAAAGAAACATTAATTGCAATCTACGGCGACAGCATTGTTACCAAAATGGGACTGCTTCCATGGGCTACTTCCGAAACGTTCGACAAGCTTTCGGAGGCATTCAAGGCGAAAGACCGGGATAAAATATTATTATATGCCTCCGACCTGGCTCATTATGTGGGGGACGGTCATCAACCACTTCATGCCACGTTGAACTATAACGGACAACTAACAAACCAGAAGGGAATTCACTTCAGGTATGAAATCGAGATGTTCAACCGTTATCTCGATGAAATTGAAGCCGGACTGAATATTGAAAAAGTACATGAATTAAAAACTCCTCTTACGGATATAATTTTCGACTATATTTCGGAATCGAATTTCGAAGTTGACATTATATTAAGCGCCGGCATAAATGCGACAAAATTCAGCCAAAACGACGAGGATAAGTATTACGAACTCCTCTGGTTCAGAACACGTCATTTAACCGTCGAAAAAATAAATCAAGCCTCTTCAATGCTGGCAAATATGATTTATACCGCATGGATCAAAGCCGGAAAACCTGATTTGAGTTCGTTATGAAAAATAAATTTGTAACCGTTTTCGGAAGTTCGGTTCCCAAACCCGGAGAAGAAGAATACGAAACCGCTTACCTGCTCGGAACGCTGCTTGCACAATCCGGCTTGAATGTTTGCACGGGCGGATATAAGGGAATTATGGATGCCGTTTCGAAAGGAGCGAGCGAAGCCGGCGCCGAAGCCGTGGGAGTTACCCTCGACATTTATAATTCCGTTCCGAGCAAATATCTGACTAAAGAAATAAAATGCCATACTCTGTTCGATAGGCTCGAGAATCTAATTAATATCGGAGAAGCTTATGTAATATTACAGGGCGGAACCGGGACCTTGGTGGAATTAGCCATTGTATGGGAATTTATGAATAAAAAAATGATGCCCAAGAAACCGGTTGCATGCCACGGACAAATGTGGACTGAGATTGTTAATTTTATGGAATCTCAGATTAAAAAGGAGAAGAGGGAAACCGGATTGATAAAATGCTTTTCCGATATCGAAAAGTGCGCCGGTTATATAATAAATTCACTTTCCGGAACGGAGTAATTCTTCCGAAAGTTTATAAACCAGTTCGACCGGTAATTCTTTGATACACTTGAACTTGACGTCATTCCTGCCGCAAGAAAGCGGTTTGGGCGAGTAATAAAAACAGGGCGAGCATTCCAAATTGAGCGAAGCAATTCGATGTTCAGTTTTCCAGGGACGAATATAATTCGGATTTGTGGGACCGATCAGCGCGACTACTTTCAATTGGAGAGCCGAAGCCACGTGCATCAGGCTCGAGTCGTTGGTAACAAACAGATTGCATCTTTTCATTACAGCAGCCGTGTGTATTAACGAATCGGTTTCAACTGCAATTATATTTTCGTTCCCCGAATGTTTGATTATTTCTTCTTTTAATTCGCGTTCTTCGGGCCCGCCGAAAATCAAAACGCGAGCGTTCCTATTTTTTATAAACAAGCCGGCTAATTCGGCAAAATTTTTCGCGCTCCATCTTCTGTTTGCATGGTTTTTCAATGTGGAGCAGCCGGGGTGAAAACCAATCACGGTTTCATCTTCGCCTATGTTATGTTCAATTAAAAAATTACGCGCATAATTCTCGTTTTCCGGAGTGAGATTTAAAATCAATCCGGAGACATTCCCAATGCTACCGCCGCTTACCATTTCAATCAATTTAACATTTTCTTCCACGTTATGAAGCGAGTCGTTTTCTTCTATCCTCACGTTGTTCAAAAAGCCGAGATTAACAAAATCCTTACGGAGATATTTTACGGCCGCTCTTTTCGGGGCTCCGATTAAAAAATTAATCAGATTATATTCTTTTCTGTTGGACGGATAAACGTTAATCGATATATCGTATTTCCTTCTCAATCCCAAAACAAAAGAAAGCGACTCGATTTTCGATCTGTTGAGAAAGTCCCAATATTTAACCTCGGAAATTTCATCCAGGTTTTGATAAATATCCGACACTCCTTTGTACATAACAAGGCAGTCGATTTCGGAATCGGGACAGACTTTCTTCAGAGCCGAAAGCGCGGGAGTAAACATCAATGCATCGCCTATTCCGGACAAAGCTATTACTAATATTTTTTTCATATTGTTAAAGTCGTCATTAATACGAAGAGTCCGCATTAAAGCGGACTCTTATATGGCAAATTCAAATCGTCCAAAGAATTTATTTAACTTCGAGTGTGTCGACGCCGGCGAGCCGTCTGTACCTGTTGAGCAATTGTTTGACGGATTCGTCGTACGGCAGGTACATTGATAATTGATTAAGAACTTCGACGGCTTCTTTATACATTTTGAGATTTTCGTAATGCGTCAATAATATATCATACGGATTATTCCAGCTCGAATAATCCCGCGGATTGTTTTTCAATTTCAATTTAGCGGTTTCGATTACCTCTTTGGCAATTTCTTCATACTTGTCGTATGCGCCTGCGGCATAGTAAAGACGAGCGATGTCGTGAAGAATTCTGTTGTCCACTCTTACGATATTGCGCGGTATTTTCCGTTCCATCAGGTCGAGGGTTTCTACGGTACGCGCGCTGTCTTTCAGGCTGTAGAGATAATGAACTGCGAGTCTCATAAACGTATTGCGATAATTCTGAATCAACCGTTCGTGGTTTTCGTCGAAAAAGATTGTCGAGTCGTTCAGACCCCGGAACTTAAATCCGGGACGGTAATCTCTCGAGAAACCTTCGGGCTCGTCGAACAATTGTTTACGCATAACCGGTTCGTTAATATATTCAATTGAACCTGCGTCCGATTTATCGGGCACAAGGCGAAGAGCCATGCCTTCCATACGCAAGTACTCGTCGAGTCCCAATTTACTGTCGTCCGAGCAAGTTACGGCAAAGTAAACTGGTCTTTTCCATTTGCTTTGCATAATAATGTCGAGGACTACCAGATCCTGAGTACGAATCGCTTTAACGTTGCCGTATTGCACAGGATTTTTCATTAACCAAGTAAGTTTACCGGTCTTAATAATAGCGCTGTCTTTAACGCCGAATTCTTTAATCACATCCGGCGGAACGGGAATCGACATCTCCACGGGTTCCCATCTCTGGACGGTAAGATTGTCGATGTCTCTGTCGGAAAGGCTCATGGCGACTTTTTCGGCTCCGTACGGCGAAGTGTTTTTCAACTGTTTGATATACCACGGAGTATTAAGAAGGCTCAAATTTGCTATTCTCACGTCTCTTCTTACGCCTTCCACATCCTGCAGATACCACAGCGGGAACGTATCGTTATCTCCGTTGGTAAATAAAATTGCGTTTGGAGCAGCGCTCTGCAATAAATTATAAGCGTAGTCCCACGGAACGTAATTGCGCGAACGGTCGTGTTCGAAATAATTTGCATGAAACATATTGACGGGGACGACAATAATGCCAGCTGCCATTACAAGTCCCAGCGCCGGTTTAAGATTTTTAATTTTATCGAACTTTTCAACCATCAACTCTATAATGCCTCTCATACCGAGCGCAATCCATATCGAGTAGACGAAAAAGGCTCCCACATAGAAATAATCGCGTTCGCGCGGCTGAGGCTGTTGTTGGTTTTGATAAAAAGCGGTCAGATATCCGAGAAATATAAACATAACCAAAAACACCGAAGCCATTTTCCAATCGCGCCTGAAATGATAGAAGAGTCCGAACAAACCGATGAAGAAAGGAATTCCGTACATATCCGACCAGTCGACTCCGCTGTCCTGGTAAGTGGAAACGCGACCTATGTAATTCCAGAACAAGTATCTGTTGAACATGTGATCCATTTGATAGCGCCATAGAAAATCGAGGTCGCTCGAATAATTCGTATAGATTCCCATCTGATGCGGTTCGTTCGAAAATCTTCTCTTAAAAGTCGGGAAATCGCCGTACTGCTCGCGATTCAAATACGATTCGAGCTCCGTAAACGTCTTCGGGGAATTCATGTTAATCGGCGGTTCTTCGTTGGCGCGTATAATTATCATTGCGTATGTCGTGATTCCAACCAGCCCCAGTAAGAACGCTTTCGATACTAAATTGAGAGTCGGCTTATTATTCTTTGCGGTCCAATGAACGGCATAACCGACAGCGGCAAAAAGCAATATCGAAACAATTATGTCCATAACGTAATCGTTGCCCGCAGTAATAGAGATCAACTTGGGCACATATTTTACCAATCCGGGATAAACTACAACCAGAGTTATGCCGCCGAGAATCATCGGGATATAGAAGGAATTTTTCGTAAAGATTTTTTTATATAAAGCCGCCATTATCAAAACGGAAATGGCTCCCAGTACGACGATAAAACGTTTGTCGATATCTTTGTATTCATCCGGAGTCGGCGGAGTAGAAGAAGTTTGAGCAGCCCACATCAATGCGGCTACGACAAGCACAACTGCCGCATGTATAACGAAAATGATAGCAGTCTTTTTGAGAGTTTCTTCGTCGTCAATATATTTTCTGAAGACTACGACCATAACAATCGGCACAATGGCAAGGACTGCCATGAGATGCACGCCCGTAGACAAACCGATCAAATAGGCAATAAGAAGAAGATATTTTTCGTTGTCGGGCTGGTCGGCTTTTTCGTTCCATTTCATCATCAACCAAACTACGAAAGCTATAAAGAAAGTTGAAGATGCGTATACTTCGGCTTCTACGGCATTAAACCAGAAAGTATCGCTGAAACTCAACGAAAGGGCTCCTATAGCCGCCGGAATATAAACCGTTAAAGCGTCGAACAGATTTTCCGGTTCTTTTTTTCTGTAACTTTTAATAAGCATTACGGCAATTAAATAGAGGAACATTACCGTAAAAGCGCTCGAGAAGACCGATATCAAATTTACTCTTAAACCGATATTTTCGGCGAAAGGGATCATCGAAAAGAGTCTGCCTACAATTAAGAAGAAAGGCGTTCCCGGAGGATGCGGCACCTGCAATGCGTAAGACGAGGCAATAAATTCGCCGCAATCCCAGAACGAAACCGACGGCTGTACCGTAATTAGAAAAACAATTAAACTGACTGTAAATACAATTCCTGCAAATATTCTGTTGAGTAGTTTATAATTCATCATTCCACCGATATTAATTTTTTCTTGATTATTCGTCCGATTTATCTTCCGGTTTCTTAAAAAGATGGTCAAGATTTACTTTTTCTCTGTTAACGTGATATTTTATGTAAAGAGTTTCGAGCCGTTCAAAGGAAAGTTTGTCGAGATCTTCATCGTCTTTATGTCGTTTGAGGAGCATTTTGTAGTCTTCTCTTTCCCGGGGATCGAATTTCCGCTCGTATCTTTTTAATATTTCGAAATATTTTTTCTGTTCCCTATAGCTCATCTTTATAAAGTGATTATCTGAAAATAATATGCCAAATTAATTAAAAATTCATATAATAAAAAACTATATTTGGACAAAAAGCGCAGGTTCTTATGCAAGTTTACAAGGACTACTCGCCCGAGGTTTCAATAATTCTACCTACATACAACAGAAAAAATCTGTTGTCGAGAGCAATAAATTCCGTAATAAACCAGACGTACGATAAATGGGAGCTGATAATTGTAGACGACGGCAGCACGGACAATACATTCGAGATTATCGATCCGTATTTAACCCGATATGACAATATTCGTTATATGAGACACTCCAACAGGAGACCCCCTCTCACATTGAACGCAGGAATTTTAGCCGCCGCGGGGAAATATCTAACATTTATCGGAAGCGACGACGAATACAAACCGGCGCATCTGGAACTGCGCATGAAATTACTCTCGGACAATCCCGATATCGATTTAATCCACGGCGGAGTCGAAGTAATCGGGGCTCCTTTTGTAAAAGACAAAAACGACCTCAACAGACTTATACATATAGCGGAATGCGTTGTGGGGTGCACATTCGTAGGTAAAAAAAAGGTCTTTCTCGAGCTCAATGGGTTCAGAAATCTTAAATACAGCGACGATTCCGACTTCTATGAAAGAGCCGCAGGAAAATACAAAATCCTGAAAGTCGATTATCCCACGTATATTTATTACAGAGATACGCCCGACAGCATCTGCTCTATAATCGAATAATGTTCCGGTTATATTTTAATATATTAACATCTTTTTATATATTTATATATAAACGAAATGAGGCTCTATATGAAACGGAGAGACTTTATAATAAAAAGTTTACAGGGCGGCATCTTACTTACCGCAGGCGCGTCAATACCGGGATTAGGAAGACAAATATTTGCGGCAGGAAGCGGCAATTACGATCTGGTAGCCGTTAAAGGCGGCGCTCCCGGCGATATGTTCGACAAAGGAATCGCCTCCATGGGCGGAATCAAGAAATTTGTAAAACCGAATTCGAAAGTTGTAATAAAGCCGAACATCGGATGGGATACTACGCCGGAAAGAGCGGCAAATACAAATCCGGAACTCGTCTCCCGCGTTGTCAAGCGCTGTTTCGAAGCGGGCGCTAAAGAAGTCTACGTTTTCGACCATACTTGCGACGATTGGCGCAGAGCTTATTCAAACAGCGGAATTGAAAAAGCCGTCAAAGACGCAGGCGGAACCATTGTGCCGGGCAACAGCGAAAGTTACTATCACGAGGTTAACGTTAAAAATGGGAAATTATTAAAACAAGCAAAAGTTCATGAGTTGATTCTGGAATCGGACGTATTTATTAATATTCCGATTCTAAAACATCACGGCTCGGCGCGCATTACGGTTTGCCTCAAAAATTTAATGGGCGTTGTATGGGACAGGGGATACTGGCACAGAACGGGTCTGCATCAATGCATAGCCGATTTCGGGACATTCCGTAAACCCGACTTGAATATCGTAGACGCCTATTACGTAATGAAGAAGAACGGTCCGCGCGGAGTATCAAAGTCGGACGTAGCGGTAATGAAATCCCAGATAATTTCTACTGATCCGGTGGCGGCGGATTCCGCTGCGGCGCTGCTTTTCGGCATTAAACCCGAAGACGTACCTTATATAACTATAGCGGATTCGATGGGTTTAGGCGTAAAAGACCTGAAGTCGCTCAATATTGAAAGAATCGTAATGTAGTATGGGCGCGGGACTCTTGAAAAAAATACGCATTGTTCTTGCGATCCTATTTTTTATTCCCGTCACTTATATCCTGATCGATTTCACAAACAGCGTTTCTTCACACTTATTCAATACGATTCTGTTTTTTCAGTTTGTTCCTTCTTTACTCAAAAGCATACTCTTGTTTTCATTTACGTCAGCGGGATTTATTATAATTATTCTCTTAACCGTCCTCTTCGGAAGAATATACTGTTCGACTATTTGCCCGCTCGGAATTCTTCAGGATATTATTAATTATATAGCGAAAAAAAAAAAACGTAAAAGAAAACTAAGTTTTATAAAGCCGAACAAGATCGTTAAAATTACATTAACGGCAATTCCTTTCCTGCTCGTTATTGCCGGCGCGGCCACCGGATTTCTCGTTTTGGATCCGTACAGCATTTACGGAAGAATTGCAGGAAATTTCCTGCGTCCCGCAGCGATTTTTATCAATAATCTTGTCTCTTCCCTTTTATCTTACTTCGACGTCTATTCTGTATATCCTGCCGAGATAAAAGCGTTTAATGCCATTCCTTTTTTAGTTGCTTTCTTATATCTGGTATTTATTGCATATTTGGCATTTACCAAAGGGAGGCATTACTGCAACTTAATCTGTCCGGTAGGCACGCTTTTGGGATTGATGTCGCGTTATTCGTTCTTTAAGATAAGAATCAAAAACGAAGATTGCCTCAGCTGCGGTCTGTGCGAAAGGGATTGCAAAGGGAACTGCATCGACAGCGAAAATAAAAAAGTCGAGCATGAAAACTGCGTGATGTGTTTCAACTGCATTTCGGCGTGTCCCACAAAAGGGATAGTTTATTCAACGGGGTATTCATCTAAAAGCAATAAAACAGAAACAGACGAAGGCAAACGGAATTTTATAATTAAAAGCGCGGTTTATTTCTCGTCGCTTACATTCCTCGGGCAAAAGCTACAAAAGAAGATCGTCGTCGCCAAACCGAGCACGGTTCCGGTTTTCAGGAAATACGCCGTGTCTCCTCCCGGCTCAAAAAGCCTGGAGCGTTTCAATAATTCGTGTACAGCCTGCCATCTTTGCATAAGCGCCTGCCCGACTCAAGTATTGCAGCCGTCGTTTCTGGAATACGGATTAAATGGAATGCTGCAACCGCGTCTAGACAACAATGCCGGATTTTGCAATTTCGATTGCGTTACCTGCGGGGAAGTATGTCCGACCGGCGCAATTATGCCTCTAACCGTCGAAGAGAAAAAACTCACACAACTGGGCGTAGCAAAGTTCATAGAAGACAACTGCGTTGTAAAAACGCAAAATACCGATTGCGGAGCCTGCGCCGAGCATTGTCCCACAAAAGCAGTTCACATGATTCCCTACAAAAACAATTTGTTTATACCGGAAGTACGGGAAGATTATTGCATCGGATGCGGCGCATGCGAACACGCATGCCCGGTTAAGCCTTACAAAGCAATTTACGTGGAAGGCAATGCCGTACACAAAACAGCCAAAATCAATCCCGAATCGGAAGACAAGCATCAGGAAATTGATACGGGCGCCGAGTTTCCTTTCTAAATATTTTGTTTGTCGAAGAACAGATTTATGTTTACCACTCCTTCGAGATTTTTTAGGTTTGCGACAAGTTCGCCGCTGTTTTTATTTTTACTGATAATAATATAGAATGTATAATCGATTGTTTTGCCGGCTTCGTTTGTCCTCATATTTATCATTTCCATACTTTTACAAAAATTGATAATAGCGGATTTTATTTTTGCGTCTATCTTCTCAAAATCTTCGGCAGAATAATTTTCCGTTTTAAGAGAAAACGTCAGTATATATTGATTGCTTCTGAAATTGACGACGTTGGTCTTCATAAAAAGGATTAAAATACCCGATATAAAAATAGTGCCGATTACGGCAACTTTATGGTAACCGACGCCGGCGGCCATTCCGATGGCAAGCGACAAGAAAATATATACGATATCGATAGTATCTTTTATTGCTGTCCGGAACCTGATAATCGAAAGAGCCCCGACCAGTCCGAAAGCTCTGGCCAGATTATTTCCGATAACCATAATCACCAGCGCTGTAATCACCGAAAGAAACACAAGCGAATTGACAAAATTTTCCGAATAGCCCGGTCCCTTGTAAGTAAAACGATAGACCATAGATACCATAAAACTGCAAATAAGTCCCACTATCAGATTGACGATTATTTCGTCAATGCCCGGCGAAAAAAGATTGAGCGACTGGAAATTTTCAATCATTTTATATCCGATTTATTTTAGGTATATTACTTTTGCTCTCTTCAAGACATAAAACATATTTGGATATCGCTTCTTTTCTCAAGCCAAAACGATTCACTAAAGACATTACCCACGACGGCAACATACGACCGTATTTTATTTCGAGTATAAAATATCCTCTCTTTACTTCTCTCAATGAATCCTCGTCAAATAGATTAGTAACCGAGTTTGTTTCGGCGCCCCTCAAGTTCATATCGAAAGTTATTCTGAGTCCCGATCCGTATTTGCACTCGAAAGCCTCCCTTTCGTAAACCACATTAACCACCGGCTTCATATTTTTTTTCTTGACGCTGTATATAAAATTATTCGCGGCAAACAATCGTAATTTATAATCCGCCGAGTGATTTTTGATTTTCAACATATCCGGATAGACGAGAAAGTCCGCAACTTCGTTGAAAGCAATCGGAAATCTTTCTTTGCTAATATATTCTTTAATTTTACTCTTAATTTCGCAATAGACAGTTTTACCGGCATTCATCTGATTGTAAGCTCTTATCCTGTACTTACTTCTTTTTTCGAGTCCGGCCGTTTTTTCATAATAAGCGTCGAATTGATCGTTGTCGAGATAGATGCTTCTTACCGTATAAAATTTATTTTTCATAATTTCGGAATAATAATCGTGATTCATATAATTCAAGACGAGTTCTCTCATTTCATCCAAATTTTCCACGGCGACCCAATATTTATTTTCAATGCGCGACATTTATTCGAACAGCCTCCATAAATATTCTTTCAAGTTAGTCTTCCCCAGAATCAGTTCAACCGGATAGAATGCTCCGGGATTGTATTTGTGATTTGTATTTTCGAAGGAAAAAGAGCAAAAGATCACATTTGTATTTTCTATGTATTTGATTTCGCTCTCGGCGCCAACCAATTTCCCGGCAATAACATTACCGTCATCAAGCTTAATATTATATTTCTCTCCGGTTTGAAGATAACCTTTGTCTTTTTCTTTTACGGGAATCCGAAGAATAAGTGTGTCTGTATTCAATACTGAAAAGAGAGTATCCGAGTTAACTCTCTGAAAGGCAACGCCTTCAAATGGAGCGATCAGCCGATGTTTATCATTCCTTTTTTTTAAGTTTTCCAATTCATTCTTTAGTCCGCGTATTTTCGATTTCAAGAAATCGATTTGTTCTTTTTTAGAGCCGGTCATTAGATTCCGTAGTTCGTATTCATAAATAGTTTTCTGAATTTTGCTCTGTTCGAGCGAATATTTATATGTTTCATATTCGTCTGATGATATTAATTTTTTCTTGTAAAGCGAATCTGCTCTGTTAAATTGCAAAAGTTGCCGTTCAATTATTTTTTCCGCAAGGCGCACTTTATAACGCGCCGCCTCAATTAATTGAGGTTTTTCTCCCGTTTCGGATATTATCAGTTCGGACATAGCATTTGCCAGTTCAGCCTCCAGTTTTATGATCTCATGTTGAAGACGGTCGGAAAAAATCGAAAGGATTGTATCGCCTGATCCGATTTTTTTCGAATTGAGAGCAGAGGTTTTGAATTCGAAGTTGTCGCCTCTTTCAGGGACGAAAGAAAACAGACCGTAGTTTTTGCCGAAATAATAATACCTGGCTTCAATTTCGCCGTTGTCGTATCTTATTACATCCAGGGATTTATAAGGCGCTATTTTCGCAATCGTTTGCAATCGCAGGTCAAAAGGTAATGCTAAATTCAATATCAATAATATGACCGTTGCGGTAATTAATACGGCAGCCAACGACGTATATTTTTTCTTTCTGTAAATCATAAATTTAACAATTTATTAATATTAGACTTTTTAGAGCTCTTTATTATTTCATTCTAGTGCATATTTTCTTTGTTATTTATTGACGACTTCGTTACTTAATCAGGGTCATCTTCCCGTTCAGGATTTTTTCTCCGGTATGAAGGCTATAGATATATACGCCGGAAGATAAATTTTCGCCGTCGAAGCTGTACTCGTGATATCCCGCAGCTAAATTTTCATTATTTAATATCGAGGCAATTTCCCTTCCCAAAATATCGTACACTTTTAACGATACGGTTTCATTGCCCGGCAAACTGAACGAGATAGTTGTCGTGGGATTAAACGGATTCGGGAAGTTCTGATAAAGTTGAAATTCATGATTGAGCGGAGCCGGGTCATCGACCGAAACGATTTTGTTACCCGGCTCGATCAAAATAAATTGAACCGAACGCGCGGGCGATTCCACTTTTATTTCATCTTCCACTTCATAAGCCATAGCCGGAATATCATCAAGTACGGCAAGAGGACCCTGCGCTTTGTCCGTCGGTCCGTATTCACCATTGACATAGACATATTGCGAAAATTCGCCGTTGTCCGTTCCGCCTGTCAAGGAATAGACGTAATATTTATTGCCTACTCCGTACTCGGCGGGATATATTTTAACTGTTTGCGCCGCCGTGGATTTGTTCACTATAACAACGCCTATATGCCCGGAACCGAATGAAGAGGAATATGCCAAAACCTGCGAATTCCCTTTTACTTCGTTTTTAATCGAATGGTCTCCAACGAATTTTTTCAAGAAATAGATGTAATAAAAATCGGGACGCGGATTCCACGCCTGAATACTTTTATTATTGCCGCGATAGAACATACCGTCGCTTTCCCAATTTGCAAGCAACCATCGAGCCGACATGCCGAAATTATATTTAATCAGCTCATTAAAAAGTATTACCGATTGCATGCCGTTAATGATCGATGTTTTCGGCAAATCCGGCTCGCCTCCCGCGCTGTTCATATTATATTCCGTTAAAGCGACCGGTTTAAATGGCGCATTTTTTGCCGGTATATCTTTCAATATAAATTCAATATTTTTCTTTACCTCGCTGGAAGCCACATCGAGCAAAGATTTTGCATTTTTCGTTTGTCCGAAATAATTATGGATTACGTAAAAATCCGCCGCTTCGGCGCCTTCTTTGAAAAATCCCGCGTTCCAGGTTCTGTCGACGGGATTCCAGCTGTTTGTGCCGTCGAAATGAAGAATCTGTCCCCCGATATAAATTTCGGTACCTATTTCTGCGGCAGCGGCTTTCATCGAATCGACAAAAATCTTAAAATGTTTTCCGTACAATTCGCCCGAAATGATTTCCGGCTGACCGTCTTTATTCAGAGCTGTATCGATTTTCCATCCGGCTTCCCAGGGACCGCCGTTTTCATTTCCGATTTCCCAGAATTTTGTGCGCCCTGCATCATAGCGCACCCAATCGGCTGCAAGATGAGCCGCTTCCGCCACCGGGTCGTCTCCCGTTCCGTAACGCGCATAACCGTAGTTTATTGTAATCAAACCCTGAGTAGAAACTTCTTCCCTTAATCGATAATAATTATCGATTGTGGTGGGCCAGCTATTTTTCCCCAATTGCGGTGTAAATTCCACCCATTTATTTTGTGTTCCGTCCCATACCGTCGGAGGAACATTCTTGGCAATCCCGTTCCAGAAAAAGATATCAGACCAGCTCCCCCCGGGATAACGAATCAAAGTAGGAGCCAATTTCTTTACCTGATTAACGAAAACATTATCGTAAATCGGATCGTTGCCAATCCAGACTGCCAGCGCATTGCCGAAAATATATTTGGATATTTTCCCGATTGTGTCCGTCATTGCAATTGTAACCGCCACATCAGCGGGTTTATCCGGTTTGACCGCATCAATATATTCGGGAACGACTGCTTTTTTAGGTTCGAAATCGATCAGGAAACAATTAGTATCCGATTGCGCAATTACTGAAGTAACAACCGCCGTTAACAATATTGCAATTACCGAAAGTTTTTTCATACCCTCGCCATTATTTTGTATAAATAATCATTTCGGACGGGATTAAATTTTCCGCAACAGCTTTCAATTCAATTTTTCCGTAATTTTTATCTGACTGAACGATAACCAGACACATGCCGTTAAATGTTTTTCTGTAATTAGCCTTGAACGGTTCGTGACTTGTTTGCAAGCCGTTGTCGACTCCTACTATTTTCCCCGGTCCTTCGATTTCGAATTTAACTGTGTAATCCGCATCCGGAATCAAATTTCCTTTTTTATCCAGTACTTTCACGGTTACAAAAGATAGGTCGTTACCGTCAGCCCTTATTACATTTCGGTCGGCTTCCAATCTCAGTTTATAAGGTTCGCCGGCAGTGTAATTTTTTTTCACAAGCGCAGCGCCGGGCGACATACCTATCGCCTTCAATGCCCCTTTTTCAAATTTCAATGGCCAGATTAATCTCATACCGTCGTCGGATTTTATTTTTTTCCCCATCGACTTGCCGTTCAAAAAGAGTTCGACTTCCGATAAATTTGTAAACGACCAAACATCCACGGGTTTGCCTTCATTCCAATTCCAGTGCGGAAACAGGTGCAACATTTTATCATCCGTCCATTCGCTTTGATAAAAGTAGTACGCATCTTTAGGGAATCCCGCTAAGTCGATTACGCCAAAATACGAGCTCCTTGAAGGCCAGCCGTAGGGCGTCGGTTCCCCGAGATAATCGAAACCCGTCCAGATAAACATTCCGGATACGAAATCATACTTTTTAACAATTTTCCACGTGTCGAGATGAGTCGAACCCCACGGCGTTCTGCAATTGTCGTACGCCGAACAGGTATTATCCGGATTGCCTTCGCGAAAGGGTTTATCCCACCTTTCCGGCCATATCCTGACGCTGTCTGACGGCATATCGTAATGACCGCGTGTAGCCAAAGCCGAATTAGTTTCGGTTGCAATGAATTTTTGTCCGGGAAACTTTTTCGGAAAGTCCGGATATTCATCGTGATGATAATTAAATCCGATAATATCGAGCGCGCCGCTCCGGAATAACGGGTTGTCGGGAGACGTACCGTTACACGCAGCCGTTATCGGACGCGTTGTATCGAGTTTTTTTACTATCGATGCGAGTTCCTGCGTAATTTTGATACCCAGCGAATCTTCCTGGTCCCACTGTTCGAGCACTTCGTTGCCAATGCTCCACAAAATGATACTCGGGTGATTTCTGTCCCTCAATATCATATCTTCAAGGTCTTTCTTATGCCATGCGTCCCAGTAGAGCGCATAGTCATATTCGCTTTTCTTTTTTTTCCATATATCGAAGGCTTCGTCCATGACGAGGAACCCCATTTTGTCGCACAAATCGAGCAGTTCGGGAGCCGGCGGGTTGTGAGATGTTCTTATTGCATTTACTCCCATTCTCTTGAGGATTTCGAGCTGTCTTTCGATAGCTCTTTTGTTCACTGCGGCGCCGAGCGCTCCCAAATCGTGATGATTACATACGCCCTTTATTTTGATATATTCTCCGTTGAGAAAGAATCCTTTCTCCGCGTCAAAATTAATCGTTCTTATTCCGAACGGAGTTATGTAATCGTCAAGAGCCGTTCCGTTTTCATATATCGCAGTATATGCTTTATACAAATACGGATTATCTATCGACCATAGCATTGGTTTTTCTACTTTTAATTTCTGTACAACTTTTTTATTTCCGCCGGCAAGAATTTCGGTTTTCGATTCCAAGGCTGCAACTTGTTTCATGTCGGGGTCGTAAATTACGGTTTTAACATTGACCAAAGCATCTTTTTCATTGGAGTTACGAAGAGAAATTTCAAGATTAATTTCCGAAACGGAATCGGATACAAGAGGCGTTGTTATGTATGTTCCCCATTGGTCGACATAAACGGGATTAGTAACAATTAACCTCGCGTTGCGATATATGCCGGATCCGCTGTACCATCTCGAATTAGGTTGTTTCGAATTGTCGACTTTTACAGCAAGAAGGTTTTTTTCTCCGTATTTAAGATAACCGGTTAATTCATACCTGAAAGAAATATATCCGTTCGGTCTGTTGCCCAGATAAACTCCGTTAATCCAGACTTGACTGTTCATATAAATTCCGTCGAATTCGACGAAGACGCGTTTGCCCGAATAAGAAGAAGGCACGCTAAATTTTTTTCTGTACCAGCCGACGCCTCCGGGCAAAGCTCCGCCTCCGACGGTTGCCGGATTATTTTCGTCGAATTTGCCTTCGATGCTCCAATCGTGAGGCAAGTTTAACGTCCGCCATTTAGAATCGTTAAGAGCGGGATCGTTGCCGTTGGTTATGTCGCCCAAATGAAATTTCCAGTCTTCGCAAAAATTTTCGACTTGTCTAATTTCCAAAGATTGAGCGGAAATCGCTCCCGCCATAAAGCTCAAAACGATAAAAAATTTGACGATTCCTAATTTCATCATGACCCTCTTACAATTTTATTTTAACTTCTTTGCCGTTATAATTTACAGCGCGGTCAGGCTTGATATTAAAATCAAACGGTCTCGGCGAATCGGGGCTTATAAAAACTACATTGATTATTCTTTCGGAAAGCATTCCGGGAAATTCGCCTTTTCTTTCGCCTATAACCAGTTCTCGGTCGGAGTCTTTGTATTTGAATTCGATGGTCGAATAAAGTCCTTCTTCATAATTATAATTTGTTCCTTCGTCTTCATAAAGCACAAAAGAACCGTCTTTGCCCGAATAAACAAACAGCGTAAGAGTGTCGGCTTGTTTTTGTCCGGTATATTGAATGCCGGGTCCAAAAGGCACAATGGAGCCCGCTTTTACGAATAACGGAATACGTTCGTAAGGGGCCTCTGCCGAAATTGTTTTTCCACCCGGATATTTTTTACCCGTATAGAAATCGTACCATTCGGCTCCTTCGGGAAGATAAACTTTTCTCGAACGCGCTTTGTAGTCGGTAACGGGATTAACTAAAAAGGCGGGACCGAACATATACTGGTCGGAAATATCGTAGACCTTATTATCATTCGGGAAGTCGAGTATCAAAGCGCGCATAATCGTATAATCTTCGAAAGTAACCATCCCCGCAAGAGAATAAATATAAGGCATCAGTCTATAACGCAATTTATCGTAATAAACCATCGATTCATATGCGGGATGACCTTCAGGGGAGATATTAAATATTTCCCTGTACGGGAATTGCCCGTGAGAACGAAAGAGAGGGCAGAAAGCGCCGAACTGGAACCAGCGCGTATTTAATTCACGCCATTCATCCAAATCTTTTTCGGAAGGATTTTCGTATCTCGGTTCGACTGCAAAACCGCCGATATCGGTAGTCCAATACGGAATGCCCGATAAACTGAAATTGAGACCTGCGGGAATTTGAACCTTTAAGTCGTACCACCTGGCTGCAACGTCTCCGCTCCATGTAGCCGCGCTATATTTCTGTTGACCTGCGAATGCAGACCTAGTAAGTATAAATACTCTCTTATTGGGATTCGATAATCTCTGCCCTTCGTAAACGGCTTTCGAATTCATAAGGGAATAAGTGTTTCTGTAACGAGCCGAGGTTCCGAGCGCCGTCGGCCCCATTCTTCTGAGAGTTTCTTCGGGCGAAAGGTTCGAATGGATGTCCGGTTCGGTTGCGTCGAGCCACCATGCGTCGATTCCTTTTGAGAACAATTTATTTTCAATTTGCTTCCAGTACAATTTTCGCGCGCCCTCGCTGTAAGGGTCATAAAAAGTTGATACGTATCCGGGTCCCACCCAGTCTTTTTCCCCGACTTCAACGTTCCTCATATAAAGCCAGCCGTTCTCTTTGAACGCTTCATAATGCGCAGCGCCGACATAAAATTTTGGCCATACGGAAATCATTATATGCGTATTGAGGCTGTCGTGTAATTCTTCGACCATAGCATCCGGATCGGGAAATCGCAACGGGTCGAAATCGTGACTTCCCCAGTCGTCTTCTTTCCAGTAGAACCAATCCTGGACTATATTATCAATCGGAATTTTTCTTCTGCGGTACTCTCTTACAACGTCGAGAAGTTCTTTTTGCGTTTTATATCTTTCCCTGCACTGCCAGAACCCCATCGCCCATTTGGGCATTACCGGGGCTTTTCCGGTTAAATACCGGTAGCCTTTAATAACATCGTCGAGGTTTTTGCCGTAGACAAAGTAATAGTCGATTTGGTCTGCGACTTCCGACTGGAGTGAAATTATGCCTTCAAAATTTTCGTCGGATGGGGGCAGGGCTTTCAGCCCGATATATCCGCCCGAATGAATCCACTCGATTTTAATTTTTTTTCTTTCGCCTTTCTTCAGATCCAACTTTATAATGTGAGTCCAGGGTAGCCAGTTTTGTCTCCACGAATCGACCAGAAGCGAGTCGTCGATCCACAATTTAGTATACCCCGAGCAATAGAGCCGCAGTTTGTGAAGTCCTTCTCGATTGCTTTCAATAAAGCCTTCCCATCTGACGGATTTAACCTTATCGAAGCCGTCCGGGAAAGGGTCGTTTTTGTCGATATACTCGTGCTCGATTCTTTCTTCGATTCTTTTTACGGCTGATTTTTCAAATTTTTCATCTTCAAAATATTCCGCCGAAAAACCGTTCGATTTGTCGTCTTTGGCAATCAGTTTAAACACTTTATTTACGGATAAATAATCCCTGTAATCTCCGAATTTTGTTCGGGAATAGTTATCCCATAAAATGCCGTAGTTCTTGGAGGAAACCATAAACGGTATAATATCGACGATATTATACTGCCATAAATCGACGTCTTCGTCTCTGTAGTTCATAATGCCATTTTGGTGAGCGCCGAAACCGTAGAAAGCTTCGTCGGGAGATGCTTTGAAAACCTGGCGGATTTTGTAGACATTTTCGCCCATAATATAGGAGTCGTCGAAAGTTCTGCAAACGTTTTCAGGCTCCTGCAAAATAATATTTCCGTCCCGGTCATAAAAAGAAATCCTCTCGGTCGATTTATCGATTATCACTTTTAGCGCCGATGAGGACAATAAAATATAATCGCCCTTGTCTTCCGTCTTGAAATTGCCGTAAGGTTTCACGTTTTCGTCGATAATCAGACTTTTCCTGAAGGAAAATTGCTCGGCGGGAGAAGCGACCACGTGCACAATGTAATCATTGATGAATTCGACTTTTAAAAGTTTTGTATCGGCGCCGCTACCGGTTTTCATTTGGAATGAATTATTACTCTCGGTTTGCGCCGAAGTAAATGCGGCTAATAAAAAAATAAATGAGGATAAGGCGGATAAAATAAATTTCATATTACCCCTCTTTATTGTCCTGTTATTTGATTCGCCGAAATAAAAATATGCAACAGCCCGGTTAAATATATTACAAAGGTAACACATTAAGAGAAAATAATCGACCCGTCGTTAATTTCCCGCTCAATCCCGGGAACGTCGCTAAAACAGAGCATAAATAAACGGCGCCAGTGCGGAACCTTGAGTTACAATAAGAAGAGCTCCAAGCAGAACCAAAATCACCACAATCGGCATCAGCCACCATTTTTTACGCTCTTTCATGAATTGCCATAATTCTTTCATTATCGATATTTTACTCATAATGACTCCTAATATTGTTTTTCGGGATCGCTTACATATCCCTCTTCTCTTTTATTCCAATATGATTTTTTTTCTTTATCAAATCTTAACTCAAGAAATTCTTTTCCGAATAATCTAAGAAATAAACCTATAGGAGTAATAATAAAATAGAATAAAACAATAAGTATGAACCTCGACATAAAGTAGCTCAGGAAAACCGCAATTGTCATCCATATTTTATAAACGGGGTATATCGTTTTGACCGGTAAGAAACCGGCCAACCCGGAAAGCATTGCCAAAAACAACAACAAAGTGTATGAACGGCCTGCAGCGAATTGAAAATAAAGAAATATAGACAAAAATATTATCCCGAAGAGCAGAGGAAATTTCCTGGTTGCTTTATTGTCCGGCTTCAGGTTATTGACCTCTTCGGTTATATTTTTAATCAAGCTCAAATTCTTTTCTCCAGTCGTTTTGCTCTTGAAATTCCGGTTGATTTTTCTTGTCGAGGAGAAAATTTTCCAGCACAAGATAGTCGATATTGGTACGCATAAAACATCTGTAAGCCTCTTCCGGAGTCCGCACTATCGGTTCGCCTCTTACATTAAAAGAAGTGTTTACAATAACCGGGCACCCGGTCAATTCATAAAATCTGGAAATCAAACGATAATAATCAGAATTTCGTTTTTCGTCCACCGTTTGAATTCGCGCTGAATAATCGACGTGCGTAACCGCGGGAATGACCGAACGAACCACATTTAATTTATCGATGCCAAAGAGATTTTCATCCGCGGCGTGATTCAATCTTTTTTCTTCCCTAACGTCGGCAACGAGCAACATATAAGGACTTTCACGGTCGATATTAAAATACTCGGCTGCTTTTTCTTCCAGCACGGAAGGCGCAAAAGGTCTGAAGCTTTCCCTGAACTTAATTTTAAGATTCATATTTTTTTGCATCGACGGATTGCGGGCGTCGCCCAGAATCGACCTGGCGCCGAGAGCCCTGGGTCCGTATTCCATTCTCCCTCTGAACCAGCCGATTACATTTCCTTCGGCAATCAATCCGGCGGTTCTCCTAATAATTTCGTCGTCGTTTAATTTCTCGTACGGGATATTATTTTTTATTAGAAACTCTTCTATATAATCATTATCGAAACGGGGACCGAGCAGCGAGCCTTTTTGGAAATCGTCACTATCATCGGCTGTTCTGTCATTGTTCAGATATTGATGCCATCCGAAGAGAGCCGCGCCGAGAGCCCCTCCCGCATCGCCTGCGGCAGGCTGAATCCATATATCTTCGAAAATATTTTCTCTCAATAATTTTCCGTTTGCCACGCAATTCAACGCCACTCCTCCTGCAAGGCATAATTTTTTCATACCGGTTTCATTTCTAATGTGCCTAGCCATTCTTAAAATTACATCTTCAACAACTGCCTGAACCGAAGCGGCAAGGTCCATTTCCCTTTGAGTTAATTTTGATTCCGGCTTTCTCGGTTTACCTCCGAATAATTTATCGAATCTGGAGTTTGTCATCGTAAGACCGGTGCAGTAATTAAAATATTCCATATTTAACTTGAATGAACCGTCGTCTTTCAAATCGATAAGATTCTCATAAATCAGACCGGCATATTTGGGAACGCCGTAAGGAGCGAGCCCCATTACTTTATACTCGCCGGAATTTACTTTGAATCCCGTATAATAAGTAAACGCCGAATAGAGCATACCGATTGAATGAGGAAATTTAATGTCGGCGAGTATTTTAATTTTATTTTCTTTACCAATCCCGTAACTGGTGGTTGTCCATTCGCCGACGCCGTCGATAGTAAGGAAGGCGGCTTCCTTAAACGGCGACGGGAAAAATGCCGACGCTGCGTGAGATTGATGATGCTCGGGAAAAAGAATGTTTCCGTCGTAATTGAGTTTCTCTTTTATTTGTTCTTTTATCCATAATTTTTCTTTAATCCATACCGGCATTGCTTTCAAAAAAGAAGAGATCCCTTTTGGGGCATAAGCAAGATATGTTTCCAGGAGGCGCTCGAATTTCAAAAACGGCTTGTCGTAATAGACAACCAGGTAGACGTCGGAAATTTTTATTCCCGCATAGTCGAGACAGAAATTAACCGCATTAATCGGAAACCTGAAGTCATGCTTCCTGCGCGTAAATCTTTCTTCCTGAGCGGCGGCGGCAATTTCGCCGTCTTTTATTAATGCGGCTGCGCTGTCGTGGTAATATGCCGAAACTCCAAGTATGTACATGAAGAAATTTTTTTGTGAATTTGAACTTAGGGGTTTTTGTTCAATTTTACAATTGGATTGTTATGGCGCCAGACCGGATTTTATTATAAAGTAATCGCTCGTAACAACGGGATAATGCGAGTCGTGATTCGCTATTTCAATTCTGTAGTGAATTGAAGGTTTAATGTTTACGTCGATATTCCATTCGAATTCACCGTCGTTTTCGGTCTCAGCGGAAATTATCTCTTTGACCACAGTTTTTCTGAGCAGACGAATATAAACCTTTTCGACGCTGCCTGGCATTTCCCACTTTATCTCCATTTTACTTCCCGTATAATATAGATCGCCTTCAGCGGGAGAGAAAATTTCGGGTTTGACGAATAACGACGGATAAAACGGCTCTTCTTCGACGGGAAGCTCCTCTCTGCACGAGCAAATAATCGAAACAAGCGATAATAGATAAAAAATCTTTCTCATCTCAATTCTTCAATTTCTACCATAAGTTATATTAATTCGGATAAAATTGAAATGAAAAAGTTAGTCCCTCAGGATGATTTCTTTTCCCAATTCCGCCGAGAAGAGTTTAATGCCGGGATCGGATTCAAGCAAATGAAAACCCAACCAGTTCTGCGCGGATTCTTCTCCGTGAACCAGAATAACCGTTTCGGGTTTCAAACTCTTTGCGAAATTTATCAGACCGTCCCTGTTTGCATGCGCCGAAAAATAGAAACGATTAATTTCGCACTCTACGTTAATTTCCCTATCGCCTCTTAATTTCAGCGCGTCATTATTTTTTGCATTTATAATTTTATATCCCGGAGTTGCGGGGTCCATATATCCGACTCCGAAAACAGCGAAGTCTTTTTGTTTGAGCCAGAATTCCGCCAGTTGAAACGACATAGTGCCTTCGAGCATCATTCCGCTGGATGCCAGCAGATACCCAGGATTTTTTTTGTAATGGTTATAATCGTTAATTTCATACAAATTCGATTGGGGAATTTGTTTGAGCTCCGTATCGCGATTTTTTCTTCTGACCACGTATCGGTACCGGTCATAAATGCTTGATATTTCCCTGCCGATTCCTCCGGTATAAACTTCCGCATCTGTCAGTTTGCCGCTTCTTATGGCTTCATAAATCAGCATTAACATTTCCTGCATTTTCCCTAGCGCAAAAACGGGAATCAAAACAGACCCGCCTTTTGAAATAATTTTGTTCAATTCGTTTATGAATCGATTGCGTTCCGATTCCCAATTACCCGTCAATTTCGTGTCGGTATCGCCGTAAGTCGATTCCATTATCAAAAAATCCACATCGTTCAATGCTTCGAGGTCCGCTCCAATTTCAATCGATTGATCGGACAAATTCATGTCGCCCGTATACAAAATTTTTTTGTCGTCCGTTTTTATCATCACCATTGCCGATCCGAGTATATGACCTGCGTCGAAGAAACATCCTTTTAATTGAGCGGAGGAATTCAAACCCCGCAGTTCAAATTCTTCATTATAATCGTAATCGCGTATGCTTCTTACGAGAAGATCTATTTCTTCGTGAGTGAAAAAAGAAATGTTTTCTTCTCCGTTTGTTTCCTTCTTAAGAATATTCACCGCATTGTGAAGGGTAACGGACACCAATTCCTTCGTATAAGGAGTCGTGTAAATAATTACGTGCGGAAATTTCTTTATCAAAAACGGCAAAGCGCCGATATGATCCTGATGGGCGTGTGATATAATCACAAAATCAAGCGGATAATTTTCCAACAAGTCGAACAGAGGCAGCGAATCGAGTCCTTTCTTGCGCGGGTGAATTCCGCAGTCGAGCAGTATTCCCGTTCCGTCAATCTGAAGGTAATAAGAATTGGCGCCTACTTCCCGAGCGCCTCCTATCGAGAGGAATTTAATCATCAATAAAATTCGTATTCATAAACCGCCAGATAAGCGGGACGTTCGTCGTTTGCATAACGAATTTCTTCGTGCTGCAATCCGTTTTTATAATATGAAAACGTTACCCTGTATTGACGCGATCCGTCCGAGAGGAAAAGTTTGTCCTCGATCAGGTTGTTGTTTTTGTCGTAATTCATTTGACGAACGGTTTGTTTGTTTCTGACCGTAATCAAATTACCCCGTTCGTCATAGTTATAGACCACTTCATTAACCGCGCTACCCGCTTTTTGAATTTCTTTAATCAGATATCCTTCCTCGTTATAAACATAATCGATTTCCGCTACCAAATTGCCTTTGGCGTTATATCCCATTACCTTTGCCAGCATGTTGCCGTCATAAAAATATTTTTTTTCGGTATTTAAATTTTCTCCTATGTATTCACGTTCGTTAACCACATGATTTAGTGAATCGTACAGGAAGACAATTTTCTGTTCGTTGACGCTCCGGCTGGTGAGTATTCTCCTGTTTATTTCATTTCCGCCGTCGTCATATTCCAATTCTCTGCGAGTTGTAAGATTTCCGAAATTGTCGTAAACTTCCGTAGAAATCAATTTGCCGCTATTGTCATAAGCGAACTGATAAACCAGATCGGTGCCGCCCGTGGCTGTATATCTTATCAGTTTAGTTCTTTGTCCTTTTTCATTGAAATAGAGTTCTTCAATAAGAGTTAATTTGGAGGGTCTTTGACCGTTTCGCAAGAAAAAACCCGCTTTTTTCCTGCGCACTTTCACTTTTAGCTGCGCGGCTTTTTCAAGTTCCTTTGCAGGCTGATCTTTTATCTCTTTTCTCTCTTCCGGTTTCGCGTCTTTTTTCTCATTTACATCTTTTATTTCAGCTGTTTTATTCTCATGAGTATTGCCGCACTGAACAATCAAAGACATTGTGATCAGCGGCACAAGAATAAAAACCATCATCATCAACGCTTTCATAAATTTTTTCATTTGTTCATCCTTTTAACTTTTGAGACAGTAAGGATAATTTTTCTTCGTCCAGGTGTTTTTGGACAGATTCGAATAATTCCCTTTCTTCCATTCTGATATGGTCGTCCAAGAGCTTTCCTATTTCGTGCATCGCGTTTTCGTAGTCGCTTTCATTTTTCAGTTTATCAAACAGTTTTTCCAATCGCTTATGTTCTTCAAGCATTCTTTGAAACAGTTTGTCGAGCTCGGGCGATATACCCGAACAGAACGGCAAAAGAATTTTTTCTTCTTTATAAAAATGTTTTACCAGATCTTCCCGATAAAATTGCAAGGCGTATTTTCTTTTCCCTTCCCGATCCGACGGCAAATCGCGATAAGCGGGAGCGTCCTTTTTCAAAATCTGCGCAAGTATTAACCCGTCGTGGTGCTCTTTGGATAGTTCTACCAAACTAGGATGTCTTTTCATTCAACCTCTCCCTGTACAATTGTCCGATTTCCGCTCCGGCAATAAATATGCACGACGAATAAAAAATCCAGAGCAATATAACAACAAACAGAACAAAAGCGCCATAAAAAGGATTTGTATTGAGAAAATTACGAATGTAATAACCGAACAAACTCCGGGCAAGTTCCCACAACACAGTGGTGGAAAGAGCGCTCGCGAGCGCAACTCTTTTCGGTAATTGTTCATAAGGAATCAGATAATAGAGCAGAAAAAAAAGGAATAACATAACTATGAGTGATATTATCCAGACTGCTATATTCCATACTTTAGCGATTTCCACATACGATATTACATTTGAGTTTTGCGCGTTTTCCACAATTATATTTAATATCGGAAATACAAGCGTCGAGAGCGATATAAACACAACGACGAGAATTACCATCCCGATATCGCGCAAGAATCCGATTAGTGCGTGCTTTTCAATTTTCGTATGAAAAATTTGATTAAGAATTGTCCTTAAACTGCTGAATATCCACGTTGACGTAACAATTAAACCGATCAAGCCCAGATATCCTGCAAGCGTTTTGTATTCTATTACCTGCGGCAGCCTTCTGCTGATAACATCTTTAGCATAATCCGCATATTGCTTGTAAGGAAGCAGCAATTGGATAATCTGATTAATTATTCTTTCGAGACGCGCTGTGTCGAATACATTGCCGAGCAGAGAAAAAATTAACAATATAAGCGGGATCATACTCAGCAACAATGAATATGCAATACCCGCGCCCGAAAGAAACAGGTTGTGCTCTTCGATTCTGTGGTATAATCCCGACAAGTAATATTTCAGTACTTTCAGAACGTTATTAGCTCTTTGAAAAAGTTTGTTCATTATTTACGGTCAACCGATATTTATTTTTTCTGAAATTGAAGAATAATAGAGCTTGATCAAATGCTCCAACTTAAATTGGTATTGATCGTTTACAGAAAAGATTTTGTCTGTCGTTTCACCCAGAAAAGTATAAGGAGTAAAACTCTTGGAAGCTATTTGCTCGAAAGCTTCTTTATTTTCCGGACTCACTGAGACAATCACTCTCGACTGGCTTTCCGAGAAGAACGAAAAATCTTCCCTGGATTTAACGGGGATATGAACTTTTGCTCCGACCGGCTTTTCCTTGTTAATAATACAACATTCGGCGAGCGCTACCATAACGCCGCCTTCGGAAATGTCGTGAGCGGATTTAATGACTTTCTTTTCGATTAATTCAAGTATTAGGTTGTGAAGGTCCTTTTCTGTCTGGAGGTCGATTCTGGGAATGTTGCCTTTAACCGTGTTATGCTGGATTTTCAGGTATTCGCTTCCGCCTATTTCTTCATAATCTTCGCCGAGCAGGTAAATCAAATCGCCGGTATCCTTGAATTCCGCCGTTGTTACATTGTCGATATTTTCGATAATTCCCACCATTCCGATTACCGGAGTGGGATAGACGGCTCTGTCCGGGCTTTCATTGTAAAAGCTTACGTTGCCGCCCGTGACGGGAGTATTGAAAAATCGGCAGGCTTCTCCCATGCCTTCAATAGCTTTTTTGAATGTCCAGTACATTTCCGGTTTATAAGGATTTCCGAAATTCAGGCAATTTGTAATAGCCAGAGGTACCGCCCCGGAACAGACAACATTCCTTGCCGCTTCGGCCACCGCTATTTTCGTTCCTTCCTTAGGATTCAAATAGACATATCTTCCGTTGCAATCGGTAGTGGCGGCAATCGCTTTTTGTGTGTCTTTGATTCTTATAACCGCCGCATCGGAACCCGGACCGACTACGGTATTTGTTCTTACCATTGAATCATATTGTTCGTAAACCCAGTTTTTCGAAGCAATGTTCGGCGACGAAAAAATCTTTTCGAACACTTCCGAAATACATTCGGGCTCGGGTATTTCATTATAATCGAGTTTTGTAATTTCTTTCAGATATTCGGGCTCTTTAACTTCACGGTAATAAACCGGAGCTCCTCCGCCAAGCACAAGATCGTACGGAGGAATGCTGGCTTTCAATTCATTGTGATGTTTAATTTTAAGCAGGGGCTCGTCCGTAACGTATCCGATAATTTCGCAGTTCAAATCCCATTTGTCGAAAATTTCTTTTACTCGCTCTTCTTTTCCTTTTTTCACGACCACCAGCATACGTTCCTGGCTTTCCGAAAGCATAATTTCGTATGCCGTCATATTCTCTTCGCGCAGAGGAACCATGTCGAGATTAATATCCATTCCCGATTTGCCCTTAGCGCTCATTTCGGAGGTAGAGCACGATATTCCCGCGGCGCCCATATCCTGTATGCCCACAATCAGGTCTTCCTTAATAATTTCGAGCGTCGCTTCGAGCAGAAGCTTCTCCGTAAACGGGTCGCCCACTTGCACCGAAGGTCTTTTGGATTCGGACTTTTCGGAGATTTCTTCCGAAGCGAACGTGGCTCCGTGAATTCCGTCCCTTCCCGTCGAAGAACCGACAATCATAACCGGATTGCCTTCCCCTTTGGCTACTGCCGAAGCGGTACGGTTTGTATTAACGATTCCGATCGCCATAGCATTCACGAGCGGATTGTATTTATACGACTCGTCGAAATAAACTTCCCCGCCGACGGTAGGAACTCCGAAACAGTTTCCGTAATCGGCAATTCCCTTTACAACTCCTTCAAAAAGATAACGTGTTCTCGGATCGTCGAGAGCGCCGAAGCGGAGGGAATTCAAACAAGCTATAGGACGCGCGCCCATCGTAAAGATATCCCTCAAAATTCCTCCAACGCCCGTAGCCGCGCCTTGATACGGCTCGACGGCGGAGGGATGATTGTGGCTTTCGATTTTAAATGCTACTGCCATTCCGTCGCCTATATCTACCAAGCCGGCATTTTCTTCGCCCGCCCCCACAAGCAATCTGCCGCCTGAACGCGGCAGCGTTTTTAAGAGCGCAATCGAATTTTTGTAACTGCAATGCTCGCTCCACATTACGCTGAATATTCCGAGTTCCGTAAATGTGGGAGTCCTGCCGAGTCGTTCGCAAATTGTTTTATATTCTTCTTCGGTCAATCCGTGTTCGAGAGCCAATTCTAAATTTACTTCGGGTTCTTTCATATCCATTCTCTTTGGAAATTTTAATTACGAATATAACAACATTTCAACTTTTTCACTCCCTTGATTTTTCGGAAAGAAATTTTATTGATTTGAAGCCCGCTGAAGTAAATAGAGTTGCAATTTCGTATTGACGCTCTTTTTCGCATTTAAATCCTCAATTTCGACAACCACATCATATTTTCCGGATTCCAAAGCCCTCATATCCAACCTGATAAAAAGATGTATATCGCTCCTGTCCGTTTTGTATTTGTTTGTTAATGTAATCGAATTCCTGTTGGAAAAAAGATTTTTTATGGCCGAAATAAATCCCGCTCCGTCCTCGCTGCGTGTGATCTTAATATTTTGTCTGAATTCGGCAATGCCGTCTTTCTTTTTCAGAAGATTATATATTTCATAATACAAGAAGATTTTTCCTTCGACTGTGTCTTCCGTATGCGGATTTACCGAGTAAGGTCTGCGTTTCAATATACCTTCGCCGTTAAAATAAACCGAATCGGTAAGAACGAGCGAGCTGATAGATAACGATTTTCCAAAGTCGGGGACGTTCAACGCGCCTCTTGTTACGCATGTGCTTCTGCTCGTATTTTCAATCAGTTCAAATGAATAATATCCGCTGTCCGGTTCGAGTACGGCTACGAATTCATTGAAAGCTTTCGCTGTTTCGAAATTTTTATTTTCTACAATTTTTGCAAGCTGATTGTGATATTCATCGAAAAAGAAAAAACCGGTTTCCATTTTCAAACTGCCGGTTTTCTTTTTCAAACTATCGGGTATTCGAAATACAATGTGCATCTCGGTTTTGGAAGGATAAGAAAGGGACCTGAAATAAAATGTTTTCTTAGGAATCGTGAATTCATTGCCTTCATAAACCGGCGCGTAGCGTGAATAATACGATTTTCTCAGGTATTGAATAAATTCGTGAGAATTAAACGCGTATTGGGAAATCACTTTTTCTTTATCGGCGGGCGGCGCGCTGAAAATAAAATTATCGTTTAACGCCATGTCCGTAAATCCGAAACTGAATTCGTCATAATTCCATACGTCTGTTTTCATTTCGTAGCCTGCCTCTCCCATCGAAGGTCTGATCCTCATAATATTCAAAGGTTCGCCGTAACGTAAAATTATTTCGCCTCTGTCCGTTTGCCATCCTTTCTTTTCGTCGTTATTCAAAAAAAGATTTGCAAAAGTTAACCTTGAATAATGCTCGAGGAGCCTTTCATTGTACTCGGTTAAATATAACGGGTCGTTTACTTCCCAATAAAATTTTATAAAGCGCTTTTTTTTATATTCGTTGTCGCCCATCGCTTCATCAAACACGGGCTGTAACATTTTAACCGCAGATTCGTAGTCGTATTCTTCTCTTTCTTCGGGAGCCATGTATCGGAAAGCGCGCGTATAAAACCTGCGGCTTTCCATAAAATTACGCAATTTATAATAACAAAGGCCGAGAGCTAAATTTATTTTGGCGTCTTTCTTTTCGGATGAATAAAGACGTTGCAATAAGCCGGCAGCTTTTTCATAGTCGCCCGCTTTCATATACAGCAGGGCAAGTTTATAATTGGCTTCATAATTTACGGAATCAATCGACAGTGCCTCGCGATAATATTTCTCAGCTTCCTCAAAATCTTCGTTGGCGTATTCCTGTAAACTTGCATAAAACTCGTCGCTCAGTTTTCGATAAGAATTATTGTAATTAGTAAAATCCTCGTCTTTTAGTTCCGCAAGGTTCAAATAAGCTTCTATCGAAGTGGAATCGAGTTTAAGAATTTCTTTGTATTCCCAATAAGCCGAAACGCGCGCAAAGTCTTTTAATATCGATGCGTATGCAAGTCTGTATTTTAAATTTCCGGGCTCCAAAAGGGCTGCTTTCCTGAGGAAGCGGTAAGCTCTGTTTCTTTCGCCGAAATCTTTCTTAACGGATTTCAGTTTTCCAAGCAAATAATATATTTCCGGCTCTTCGAATTTTTCGACCGATTTTTCGAGCAATTTTTCCGCCGTGAGGGTATCGCGCGAGAAAAGATATTGTCTAGCCAGATTGATGTAATAGGCACTGCTGTCTGTCTGTTGAGACAAAGAAATTGCCGCATTCAGCAGAACAAGCGCTGCGATTTGCAATATGAATTTTCCCGATGCAACCATTTTTCGATAAGCCACGTCTAAAAGACCGAGCAAATAAACTTAAATAAATTTGGAATAAACGTCATCCGGAGATATTATGAAAAAATCAGTATTGTTATTATTGCTGCCTTTGATAATTTATGCCGCCAATGAAGAGAAGGTAATGAAGTTAAAGAAAATCGATACGGATATTAAAGTCGACGGGATAATTGACGAAATTTGGAGCGTTGCCGATTCGACGGACGATTTTTTTCAATTGTCGCCTTATTATTCGCAAGCGCCGAGCAGAAGAACCGTCGCCAAAATTTTGAGCACGGAGAACTCTTTATTCTGTTTAATTATTTCTTATGACGATCCGAAAAACATACAACGTTATACCGGTAAACTCGACGACGCAAGCGGGGATGTCGTATCGATAATGCTCGACACATTCGGCGACAGAAAGACCGCATATAAATTTGCCGTTTCAGCCTCCAACGTAAGAGCCGACTGCCGGCTGCTCGACGACGCGCGTAATCGGGATTACAATTGGGACGGTATCTGGTTCTCGGCGGCAAAAATCTATAACTGGGGCTTTGTCGTCGAAATTGAAATTCCGTATAAATCGCTTCAATACGACGAAAATCTTCAATTCTGGGGATTGGATTTCGACCGCTGGATACCTAAGCTGAAAGAAGATTTATACTGGTGCGTTTACGAACAAAACGAAGGACAGCGCATTTCAAAATTCGGCAAGCTTGTCTTCGATCAATTCAAACCATCGGTAAAAGGATTGAATCTTGAAATTTATCCCACTACTTACGGCAAATACAGCAGTCTTGACAATAAACTCAAACCCAATTTCGGTCTCGATATTTTTTATAACCCGTCTCCGCAATTGACATTCCAGGCGACCGCTAATCCGGATTTTGCACAAATCGAAGCCGACCCGTACAATTTCAATATTACCAGATACGAAACCTACTTCTCCGAAAAGAGACCGTTTTTTATTCAAGGCAATGAAATTTTTATGCCCGCGGGCAAACAACGCAATTGGGGATTCTACAGACCGATGGAACTGTTCTATTCGAGAAGAATCGGGAAATTGCTGCCGGGCGGCAAAGAAACGCCGATTAATTTCGGCGCAAAAGCATTCGGTAGAATCGGCGTGTGGCAATACGGCGGCTTTATTGCAAGAACTCCGGAAGTCGAATATACAGAAGACGATTCGACTAGAATCGAACCCTCGGCGCTCTTCGTATCCGGCAGACTGAAGCGTCAGATTATGGAAAATTCCGAAATCGGCGTATTATTCGTCGGGAAACAAACCGCAGGCGGAGCCGACGGCGTTCTCGATATCGACGGGGCTTTCAGAAATTCCAATTGGCAACTTGCTTATCAATTAGCCCGTTCGATTCAAAATTCCAAAGGAGATTATGCCGCTTCGATGGGATATACGAACATGACAAACGACTGGATTGTTATGTTTCGCTCCCGTTACGTAGGCAACGATTTCAATATCGACCAGGTGGGTTATGTTCCCTGGCGCGGTACTTTCGAAGCCGTAGGACTTGCAGGACCGGTTTGGTTTATGGACAAAGGCGCAGTATCCCAGATATTAATTTATACAGGACCAGCAGTCAATTATGAGAAAGTGGACGCTTATACCGACAGAGCATGGGTATTCGGTTTCAACATGCAGTTCAGAAGCCATTGGGGATATGAAATAAACACCGATTTCGGAAAAGCAAAAGACGACACGGTCAAATACGATTATTACTCAATCAATTTCAGCTCCTGGATTAATCCCGATCCTTCGTGGTGGGGAAACGTCTGGGGCGGGTATTCGAAGACCTACAATTTTTCCCGAGAATACCTCGCATTTTACAGCTGGGCGGGCGCGAGCTTCGGCTGGAATATTACGAATTTCATTAGCCTCGGCGCTTCTACAAACCTCTGGATCGAAGGCAATCCCGACAATAAGATTGAAGAAATAACATTCAATACGCGGCCGTGGATTTCCGTGACTCCTCTGAACGATTTGAATTTCTATATCTATATCGACAATCTTTTTCTCAGATCTTCGGATCAAATGGAAAGAATATTCGTCGGCGCGCTCTTCTCGTATCAATTTCTTCCGAAGAGCTGGATTTATCTGGCAATCAACGATTTACGCGAACGGAACGACAGGCGCGCCATGGCTTCAATCGAAACCGTCAGCGTTTTCAAAATAAAATACTTATACTATTTCTGATGTCTTTACCGCTACAAAAATTCTCTAACTAAAAAGTCGTCCAGTAATAGAGGTAAATATAGACCAGCGGAGCGCTGTAAATCAGGGAATCGAAACGGTCGAAAATTCCGCCGTGACCCGGTATTACCGAAGAGGAATCCTTCACGCCGGAATCTCTCTTCAACATACTTTCGGCAAAATCGCCAATTTGGCCAAACACTCCTATAATCAATCCTATAATAACGCCGTCTTTGAGCGTAAGAACATCGAGCAATAAAAATTTAAAAACAACCATTGTAGCAACCGCAAAAACCAATCCGGCGATCGAGCCTTCCCAACTTTTATTGGGACTTATTCTCGGAAAAATTTTATGCTTGCCTAATGCTGTTCCAATAAAATAAGCGGCGGAATCGCAAACCCAGATAGAAGCCAAAATTCCAATTATCAAATATCCGCCGTTATCATAAAGAAAGAACGAATCGCTGTAAAATTCGCGTATTGCGACAAGCGCAGAAGAAAACATCCCGATATAAAATATACCCGTTAACGTAGCTCCGATGTTGGCAACCGCCGATTCTTTGTTACGAAACATTTCCCACATCAAAGCGACGGCGACAATTAAAAAAGCCAGAATTTCAAATTCCACAAAATAAAAGTATGCGTTAAATATCAACGCTATTATAGTGATTGAGCCTAGAATAACATTCGGATAATATTTTCTTCTTTTAAGCATACCGGCGAATTCCGCAAAGGACGTTATTCCTATGAACAAAGCAAAGAACAGAAACGGACCTTTGCCGGCGATTGCAAGAAATAAAATTACGGGTATTCCGAACAGAGCAACGATTACTCGTTTTGTAAGATTACTCTTCATTCCCCGCTTCCTCCGAATTTTGCGTACGGCTATTGATATCCCGGATAATTTCCAGAGCAGAATCGACATCGTTCTTTCTGACCAGAATTTTAACGATTGCCAGATCGCCCACCGTCGGATAGCTCCGGTCTTTCTGAGATAAAATGAGAGTTTCGATATCCGCGCTTTCCAGATTCGCTTTATACATTTCCGCCTCGATATTATCGGAACACGTATAAACCACCACCCAATCTTCGGGGTGCACCAAATGCCCCTCGAATTCTTCTCTGGTTACCAATTGCACTCCGCAATCGGGACATTCTTGTATTCCTTCAACATATTCGTACTCGCATTTCGGACAAATCATAGTTCACCTTTTGTTTGTTCTTCTAATTTATACTTCCTGTTTACATAAAATACAAAGGCGGCAAAGAGAATAATCAAGACGACAAGACTGATAAAGTATACTAAAACGTCCTTTTCAGGCACAACATTCGAGCTTATCAACTCCTGTTCTCCCAAAATCAAATAGGCTGTAACGGCGAAAAAATTATTCAGGAAATGGAGAATCATCGGCACAAATATCGACTCGCTTTTATATGCGGCAAATCCAAAATACGTTCCGAGCGCTATCAAAGGAATCAAACCGTACGGATTGAAATGATAGATTCCGAAAAACAATCCCGTAATAAGCGCGCTGAGAAACGGAGAAAATTTTAGCTGGAAACTCGACAGAACATAACCCCTGAAAAAGACTTCCTCGCATATTGCCGGAACGACCGCAATAATGAATATTATAAGCGAAGCCTCGAATATCGAATTTGACACGAGCAAACTGCCGTATGCGCTTTCGAGCAGTTTATCGAGCTGGTCTACAATCTCTTTTATCGATTTAATCGCGCCGTAGTTTTCCGCCGCTTTCGCGATCAAATAATTCTGAATATAGAGATAATTCTGGAGCAAAGGTGTAATTATTATCATCCCGATTACGAAAAGAACTATTTCCTTTTTATCTGGCACTTTGAACTTTAGTATGGAAGTTACGTCGGTATAAATAAATTTAGCAAGCAAAAGCGAAGGCAAAAGAATCAAAAGTATTTGTCCGCCCGCCGTCAGCAATCTTACCGCATTGACGTCGGCTTTATCGATTTCGAATCCGAATATCAACAGCGTAAGGAGCGCTCCTCCGAATTGGTACAGCACAAAGACCAGAGCAAGCCCCAGAAACGCCGCGCCCGCAGGAGTGATGCTTATCTTGATCTTTTGCTCTTTATCTTCGCCGTCTTTGAACTCGGGAAGAGAATTTCTTTCTTCGTCCATAATTTTTGCTATTTTTGTTATAAGCCAATGACAATATAATAAATTAGAATACGAAAAATAATGACCGGAAATACCAAATATTTTACAGGCGCGCTCTTTCTGATAATCTTTTTCGGCGGAATAATAAAAACTTTTGCGCAGGAAATCGACATTAAAGACGCGCTAATCGATATTGAAAAAGGGGAGATAGATAAAGCCGCCGAATTTCTCAAGCAAAATTATTCGACATCCGATCCGTCTATTTTATTTCTCGACGCCGTATTAACCAAAGACGGAAAAAGCGCTCTGAATAAATACACAACTATTTTTGAAAAATTCCCTGAGAGCCGTTATGCCGATGCGGCCCTTTACAGAATCTTTACATATTACTATTCCGTGGGAGCTTATAACAAAGCGGAGTACTATCTCGATTTGCTTAAGGCGAAATACCCTTCTTCCCCTTATCTAAAATTTACAGACAGAAATCTTCCGGATACAACTGACGAAGAAGAGGAAATAAACGAATACCGATACGCCGTACAGGCCGGAGCATTCTTAAAAAGGGATAACGCTGAGCGTCTGGCAAATCAGTTGAAAGCCGATGGATTCGAATGCGTAATAATCAACAGGGAAATAGGAGGCAGCATTTTCAATATAGTTCTTGCAGGAAAATTCGAAAATGAGAACGACGGCCGCCCGCTGCTCGAACTGCTCGAGAATAAATTCAATATAAAAGGACGATTAGTCGACCTCGACCGGGACAGGTGAGGCGCCGAACAAAGTGGCTGAAGTTGCCCGAGTAATCTCAATTTTCACATAATCTCCCACTTTTATATCGTCGCTCTTAGGAAATACGGCAACTTTATTCGTATCCGTTCTGCCGGACAAAAATTCATCCGATTTTTTACTGACTCCTTCAACCAATACCACTTCCTCTTTGCCTATCAAAGACTGGTTGATTTCATACGAAATCTGCTGTTGAAGATCGATTATTTCGTTCAATCTTCTGATTTTAATTTCTTCGGGAACGTCATCGGTCATACTGTAAGCTTTCGTTCCTTCGCGCGGAGAATACTTGAACATATACGCCCCGTCGTATTTCACTTCTTTCATAACTTCGAGAGTCATGCGGTGGTCTTCTTCGGTTTCGGTCGGGAAACCGGCAATTATATCTGTCGAAAAACTCACGCCGGGAATTATTTTGCGCGCTTTTTCAATCAGGTTGAGATAATGTTCGATAGTATAAGTTCTGTTCATCAATTCCAGTATTCGATTAGAACCCGATTGAACGGGCAGGTGAATATAATTACAGATATTGTCGTGTTCCGCTATGGCGTAGAGAAGTTTATCCGATAAATCCTGCGGGTGAGAAGTAGTAAACCGGATTCTCATTTCCGGCGCCGCATCAGCGCATGCAGAAAGTAAATCCGCAAAATCTCTTCCGTTGTCGTTATAAGAATTGACGTTCTGACCGAGGAGAGTTACTTCTTTGAAATTCCTCTCCGACAACGATTTTACTTCGTTGACAATAGAATCGAGCGAACGACTTCGTTCCCTTCCCCTTGTAAATGGCACAACGCAAAAAGTACAAAACTTATCGCATCCTCTCATAACCGATATCCAGGCGCTTATGCCGTCTTCCCTGTAAGGAATAATATCGTCGTAAGTTTCAGTGCGCGATAGTTTAACGCCGATACCTTTTTCGCCTCCGAAAGCGTGATCAATATATTCCGGCAGTCGCCTGTATTCGTCGGGTCCTACCACCACGTCCACAATCTTTTTTTCTTCGATAAGTCTTTTCCTTAGGCGTTCAGCCATACAACCCAAAATTCCGATGACCGCCTGCGGATTTTCCCGTTTGATGCGTTTCAAGTGATCGAGTCTGTGAAATATCTTTTGCTCGGCATTGTCTCTTACGCTGCACGTATTCAAAAGAATTACGTTTGCCTCGTCGATATTACGCGTAACTTCAAAGCCTTTGTTTTTCAAGATTCCCATTACCAATTCGGAATCGGCAAAATTCATCTGACATCCGTACGTTTCGATATATACGTTGTTTTTATTCATGCGTTCCTGTAGTTTTGAATTTGAGCTACAAAATTAAACAGTTTCGGACTGATTAACAAGATGAGAGGTATTAATTTAGCGCCTCCGCATTAGGACTGTATACTCCGGTCATCTCCGATATTTTTCGGGTAAATGTGATCATAAATTTAAGTATGTCTTCGGGATTATTAAAATTATTCGTTATCTCCAGTTTAAGTAGATCCTTTTGCTGAACGAAGCGAACCTTTTTGCCGAAATTGGAATTGATATATTCGAGTATCGGGACGAACTTACTTTTGTAATATTCTTCCCTGGTTCCCTTGGGCAGAATTACTATTACTTTCTCTTTCTGAATTACTATTCTTTCCCACAAAGCAAACGAAGCATAAAAACGGAGACGCGCTACGTCGATTAAATTTTCCACGACTCGCGGTATTTTGCCGAAACGGTCTTCCATTTCTTCGACAATTTCCCCGGCTTCGTCGATTTTAACCATGGAAAACAGAGCCGTATAAAAGCCAAGCCTGTCGGACTGGTCGGGCATATAATCGGCGGGGATGCCGATTTCAAAATAAGTATCGATTGTCGGTTCGGAGCGTTCGACTTGCTTGGGCAGATCGCTGAAAATTTCTTTGAACTCGCTTTCTTTCAACTCTTCCACCGCTTCGTCGACGAGTTTCAGATAGAGGTCGAATCCGACAGAATCGATAAAGCCGCTTTGTTCGGTGCCGAGCAAATTGCCCGCGCCTCTGATTTCGAGATCTCGCATCGACAAACTGAAACCTTCTCCCAGGTCGGTATATTCTTCGATTGCCTGGAGACGGCGGAACGCTTTTTTCGTTATATTATTGACAGAAGGCACAAGAAAATAGGCGTATGCCTGCCTGTCGCTCCTTCCGACTCTGCCGCGCAACTGGTGCAGCTCGGCCAATCCGAACCTGTCAGCGCGGTTCACTATTATCGTATTTACGCTCGGAATATCGATACCCGATTCGATAATCTTTGTCGATATCAGCATGTCGTATTTCTTTTCGAGGAAATCGTGAATCACCTTTTCGAGCTGAGCGGGTTTTAACTGTCCGTGCGCAATTCCTACTTTAATTTCCGGAATATGTTTCTTTATATATGCGGCTATTTTTTCTATCGACTGCACCCTGTCGTGAATAAAATATACCTGTCCGCCTCTTTTGATTTCAGTAAGGACCCATTCCCTCACCTTTTGGATGTCGAATGTGTCTACTTTTGTAAAGATGGGCTGTCTGTTGGGCGGCGGAGTTGCAATAATCGAAAGGTCGCGCGCTCCCAGTAAAGAGAGATTCAAAGTTCTCGGTATCGGCGTAGCCGTAAGCGTCAACGTATCGACGTCGGCTCGCAAAGACCTTAATTTTTCTTTTGCCATAACTCCGAATCGGTGTTCTTCGTCGATTATCAAAAGTCCAAGGTTTCTGAAGCGGATATCCTTCGACAATAACCGATGCGTTCCTATTATAATATCTATTTCGCCTCGAGCCAGTTTTTCTACAATCTCTTTTTGTTCTTTTGCAGAACGGAACCTCGAAATGACTTCAATTCTAACCGGAAACTGAGCGAGTCTGTCCCTGAAAGTATTGTAATGTTGCTCTGCTAAAATTGTAGTCGGAACAAGCACCGCCACCTGTTTATTGTCGTTTACGGCTTTAAAAGCAGCTCTTACGGCAATCTCTGTTTTACCGAATCCGACATCCCCGCAAACGAGTCTGTCCATCGGGATTTCGCTTTCCATATCCGTTTTCACTTCTTCGGTAACGCGCGCCTGGTCGGGAGTGTCTTCATACATAAACGAAGCTTCAAGTTCCTTTTGCCAAATTGTATCGGGACTGAAAGCAAATCCTTTCGACATTTTTCTTTTGGCATAGATAGTAATGAGCTGTCGAGCGGCTTCTTTGATTTTGTTTTTTACTTTTTTCTTGGTCGATTTCCACTCGCCCGAGCCGAGAGCCGATAGATTCGGCTTTGCATTATCTCCGGAGGAATACTTTTTTACAAGCGACAGATAATTAAGATTGACATATACAACGCCGCCTTCCGCATATAAAATCTTAATCGATTCCTGCTCCACATTGCCTATTTTAATCGTCTGCAGACCCGCGTATTGACCGATGCCGAAATTTTCGTGCACGACGTAGTCGCCGATTTTAAGGCTCGAAAGGTCGCGAGCCTTCGATTTCTTCGAAGTTCTTTTAGCCTTCTTTTGAGCTTCCGAAAGGCGGGTTCTGTATGGTTTATTGAAAATTTCATAATCCGTCATCAGCAGAAACCGGTTTTCCTTAACTGCGAATCCCGATTTTACCGGCAACTCGATAATTTTGATTAATCCGCTTTCATAATATTTCCTAACTTCATCGTCGTATTCCGCAAACAAATCATTGAGACGTTTTTTCTGCAGTTCGTTTTCGACCGCGACCAATATTTCGAATTCCTGAGCGGAATATCTTTTCAAGGACGTAAAGAGGAGTTCGTAATTTGAATTGATATGCGGAGCCTCGCTCAAACCGAGATTTATTCTTTCGTCGTGAATTCCGATGTGATCTTCAAGTATCCAAAAAGCGTTTTTTTCGAAAAGAGTTTCCATGCGGAATTCAACTTTGTTGTTTTCTTCATCTTTTTTACGGGAGTAATTCTCGATTTCATTGTCATAAAGTTCGTATTTCAATTCTTCGTCGAGGTCGTCCCTATCTATGCGGTCGGCGCTATTAGTGTTTTTATCGACGCCGATATTAGTCAGATGGTAATCCGACGCAAAAACGTACGGCGATTCGAGGTAATCGAAAATATCAGATGTCATTTCGTCTTCAGCGCAGGAGGACGCTAGCGTAACAAAATCGACTTTGTGAGTAGAGCGCTGCGATTCCGGATCGAAATACCGGATCGATTCAATAAAATCTCCGTCGAATTCGACCCTGCAGGGCAATTTTTCGCTGTACGACCAGAAATCGACTATCGAACCGCGCAGCGCATATTCTCCCGGCTGATCGACATATTTATCCTGGTCGTAATTGATCAGGTTGAGATATTCAATAAGTTGATCGTAAGGAAGTTCTCCGCCGATTTCAACTTTTGTAGTGTTTTTGCCCAGCGCATCTCTGGAAGGAAATTTTACCTTCAGCAATTCATAAGTCGAAACAAGTATGAAGGATTTACGTTTCGAAATGTCTGTTAATTTTTCCTGAATATCGTCGCCTTCAAAATTTTCGAGCGCTATCAAGTGTTCGGACAAACCTAGCAGTGAAAGCTCGACGCTCAATTCTTTCAATTCGCGGGGCGACGCGGCAAATATTAATATCCGCATATCGTCGCGATAAAACGATTGAACGAACAGACTTTTAAATGAGCCTTCCAGAGGAGATACGAAAACTTTTTTTTGCTTCCGCTTTAGCGGTTCGAGCAGCTTATTATACGGAGTTAATTTTTCTATGATTTGTTTATCCATAATGTTATTTATTTAAAATGACGCACGCTTTCCCTCTTTCTCGGAAGGAAAGCAACTTTACAAATATTATTTTCAAATCCGGCTCTACTCAAACTAACAGTTCAAGGGCGTTCTTAATTCTTTTAATGCCTTCCGCAATCCGATCCATCGAAGTGGAAAATGAGATTCTAATACAATTTTGATTACCGAACGCTATTCCCGGAACAACAACTACGCGCGCTTCGTTCAAAAGGAAAAGTGAAAACTCGAATACGCCGCCAATAATTTTGTCTTTGAATTTTTTACCGAGGTAATAAGAAACGTCGGGGAAGACATAAAATGCTCCTTCAGGTTTCGATGTAAAAATTCCTTCGATCGAATTTAATTCTTCGAATAGAAAATCGCGTCTTTTTTCGAATTCCTTTCGCATAATCTCCACAGACTCCTGCGGACCTTTTAGAGCTTCCAGCGCCGCGTACTGTGAAACGGTGGAAGCGTTGGAAGTGGAATGGCTTTGTACTTTTGCCATTGCTTTAATAATTTCCCGTTCTGCCGCAGCATATCCGATACGCCACCCGGTCATAGAATAAGCTTTCGAATGTCCGTTTACAAGAATCGTTCTCTTTTTGATCTCCTCGCCGAGAGACGCCACGCTTAGGAATCCAATGCCGTCGTAAATAATCTTCTCGTAAATTTCATCGGTCAAAATCAAATAATTTCCCTTTCGGAATGTTTCCTTCAGCGCGTTTAATTCACTTTCGTGAAAGACGCTTCCGGTAGGATTCGACGGGTTGCATAATATCAACATCTTGGTCTTGGGAGTAAGAGAAGATTCCAAAAGTTCGGGCGTCAATTTAAAACCCGTTTCGACTGAAGTATTTATAAAAACGGGATTTCCTCCCGCCAGTTTTACCATTTCGGGATACGACACGTAATAAGGAGCGGGAATCAAGACGTCGTCGTTCTCTCCCACAAGAGCTTGTATGGCGTTATAAACGCACTGCTTCGCCCCGTTCGATACAATGATTTCATCGGGAGAATACGATAGTCCGTTATCCCTTTCGAGTTTGTCCGCAATCGCCTTGCGCAGTTCGAGAATTCCCGTATTCGCGGTATACTTGGTTAAATTCAGTTCAATGGCTTTAATTGCGGCGTTCTTGATGTTATCGGGCGTCGGAAAATCCGGTTCGCCCACGCTAAAGTCCACAATATCTTCGCCTTGCGCCCGTAATTCGATAGCCCTTTGAGCAATCTGCATAGTAAGAGACGCTACGGCGCGGTTTATTCTTTCCGGAAATTCGAAATCCATAAAAAATGCATTTAAAATTTATTTTTCGGTTGACAAAGATAATAAATTAACCGGTACAGTATTTGTAAATTATTCTTTCCAGATAAAATCGAAAAGCAGGTACGAAGCCGTTAACATAATTACATCGTAGGAAACCAGAACGAGTATTTCGGTCGTCGAATCTGCAACGCTGTTGCCGTCCATTGCAAATTTCGTTAGTTCGAGGAGAATTAAAATCAGAGGCAAAAGAATCGGAAATGAAAGCACCGGATAGAGCGTCCCTTTCGACGAAGCCTTGGATATGATTGCGGCTATAATCGTGGAAGAAACGGCAATTCCAATATTCCCCAATAAAAAAGCGATCAGGAACAACAACAAATTATTGATAATAAAAGATTCGAAGAGAATTGCAAAGAGAAATGTAATCGCAAAATTCATAAGGAATACAAGTATGAGGTTGAAAAGCAATTTGCCCGAAAAAATCGTAGATGGCGAAGCTATTAAATGGAGAGTAAGAGTCGTGCCTCGTTCCTCTTCGGAAACAAAGGCTCTCGAAAGACCGGACATAGCCGAGAAAAAGATTACCACCCACAACAATCCCCCCGTCAGATATTCGCTTATCTTTTCGCTGCCGATCGAAAACATTATTACGCTAATGGTAACAAGAATAAACATCGAAAGGGCGTTTAACGCATAACGGGTTCTTAGCTCGGATTCCCAATCTTTTTTGAAGAGATAATATGCTTTCATTCTAAATGCCGTTATTCTTAAAATTTTCCAAATTGATTATTTCGCCGCACAACGAGAGGTCGGACTCCTCGTTCGACGCTATTATAAAAAGTTTATCGTTTCGGTTTTTATCGATAATTTCATAAACCTTTTCCTTGCCGGGAGTATCGAGATTCGACGTGGGTTCGTCGAGTATTACCAGAGACGGGTTGTGAATCAAAGCGAAGATAAATTTCAAACGCTGCTTCATACCGGAAGAATAACCTCTGATAACGTCGTCTTTTCTTTTATAAATATTCAATTCGCTTAAAAGAAAATTCGCATACTCTTCATCGTAATCAATTCCCCTGATTTTTGAAAAATAGAGAAGGTTTTCGCGCGCGGTAAATTCGTCGTAAAGGAACAGATAGGGCGAAACAAATCCGATGTAATTATGAAGATGTTCGTAATTTATTTTTTTGTCCCCGTGAAGATGGATCACTTTCCCTTTTGTAGGAGAAATCAAATTGGCTATAATTTTAACAATCGTCGATTTTCCCGAACCGTTGGGACCGGCGACTCCGTAAATATTACCCGAATCGAAACGGCGATCAATGCCGTTGAATACAAGTCTTCTGCCGAAGTACTTTACAAGATTTTCCAGTATTACGCTGTAACTATTCATTAATCACCACAAATTTTCCTTTTTTAGTTTCGTCGTCTGCTTTAATAACATAAAAATAGACGCCGGTTGAGAGTCGCTCGCCGCTGCCGTCGCGCACATCCCATTTAACCAGATTTTTATCCGACACAAATACCCGGAGCTCGCCGGAATAAATCAAATCCATGTCGACCGAAAAAACATACAGGTCTGCCGCGCCGCTCAAAGAACGCGGAGACGGCAGGCAAATAAAATCATCCGAAGCATAATTGAACGGCTGCGGGAACGGAAATTCTTCGTCGGTTATAACCGTCGTGGAATCGATCAATTTATTATTCAACACGGAATTTTCAGTAATAAGAAATGCAGATTGGCAAACCAATTTGGAATAATACTTATCGGTAATCCATTTGTAGCCTCCGTCGTCGTGGTCTGCAAGAAAATATGTAAGGGGCAATTCGGACGAAGGGTTTAGCACTCCGTTTGTCACGTCGCTGTTAGAAAGAATTGCCGTGAGAGTGTCGACAAGCGAAATAAAAGAGATATAATTAACCGAAGCCGGTCTGGTATTAATATCCACCGAAACGACCGGTTTGTCGAAATCGATACTCATCAGGGGTTTTATAACGGGATAATTTTCCGCTTCTTCGAAATACTTGCCCGGTTTCGACCTGTATCCCGTAAAATAAATCCAGTTCGAGAACTCGGCGAACTCTGCCTTAAAGTCGGAACCGTATTCTTTAATGGCGTCGGCTATTGCATAAAGCGCCCGCTCTTCTCTCATTAACTCCCAGGTTCTTTTGAGTATATCGAATCCGAACCTGTCTTTCAAAAAGATGTTCCAAACGGCGAGATTGTAGCCGCTATTCTGAGAAAACGAACGGTTGGTATTAACAAAATACGAATAAATGTACGCATAATAATCGTTGATATCGTCGAACACAAACTCTTCCATTGCAGTGGAAGAAAGCTCGTGATAATATTGGTCGGTCGATCTGTAGATATAATTTCCCACCTGAATTGCATGATGGAATTCGTGAGCTACCGAAACCCGAGCGCCGTTTATACCTTGAGTGTAATAACGGTCGAAGTCGTTGTCGATGACAATATAACTCGTATAAGTTTCCTTTCCGATCAAATCTTCGGTGCGCGTTTCCCCGTAGAGACCGCCGCTCATATTTTGAATGTAGACGTCGTACTTGTCATCCCCTCCGCCGCCGTAATCTTTCGGGGGCGGCGGATAACCCAGAATATTGACCTCGTAATTATAAACCGAGTCGAGCGCTTCCGACAACAGATTCAAATCGTAAGCAGGTTTGTGCAATCCCGACTTATTAAAATGGATTCGAAAAAAGCCCGATTTAGTAACGATGCTCGTATCGGTCTGCGGCCTGGACAAAAAAGAAGACAAAATCTGCCGTTGTTTTATGCTGAAGTTCGAATAGTTTTCTTTGATTTGATTGTAGATACCCGTTCCGCATTTTACGTAATCGCCCGACATAGAGGCAACGGATTTCAAATCGGTATCGCTATGTCCTCTGGTAGAAAGAAAAAAATTGTAAAGCGAATCGAGATTTTGCGCATAAGAATCGATCGTCACAAATACCGTCAGCAGAAAGAACAATTTCTTCATCTAATAATTCTCAATTTAATTATATTATTATTTGACCCGGGAGCATAAAGAATCAGGTCGCTATTATTTTTAAACGGAAATGAAATATAATTATTAACTGTTTCAGAATCCAAAACGGTGTCGGTTTCGACCGTTTTGTAATCTTCTTTCAAAACAATTTTTTTCAATTTTGCGGTCGCCGCGTCGACAAAAAACATTTCCAATCGATTGCCCTTCTTTTTGAACTGAATAGTGTATTCCACAGGCCGTATATTTTTAATTTCGAAATCGATTATCGTTTCGCTTCCGAGCAGAATAAATTTTGTAAGTGTACTTTCCGTCAGTATAACCGCAGTAATCAATTCATTTGATTGCGGGTCTTTATAACATTCGAGGTTAATTTTTGTCAAATCGGACAAATAGAAAGCTCCTAATTTAACGCTGTCCTCTTTAGCGGCCAATCTTTTAATTTCTTTTTTTATTAAAACCAGACTGTCGTTTTCATTTATTAACGAAAAGATCGCCGGGTATGTTTCATATTCCAAAGCCGCCGTCAGCGGGTTATTTCCCGCGCTGTCCGCTCCAGCGCGCACAAACCTGAAATCCCTGTAATCGTAAGTTTCGAGAAGCAATCTCGATTTATTTTCCGTAACGGTATAAATTCTTTGTCTGTCTTCCAACCGGTCGTTAAACAAGAGCAAGTCTTTAATTCTTCCTTTGGTGTAAAGAATTCTTCGAGTCGGTCGGAACAAATCGAGTCTCAGTATCTCAATTAACGATGTGTTTGGATTGTAAAAATAGAAATCGATTTTATTTTTATGCTTGACGGTTTTGACTATATTGTAGCTGTCCTGAAGTGGGTATCGATAAAGAGTATCGGGAATCAATCTTTTATTCAGAGTAATTAAAATCAGGTCGTTTCTATTTTTATCGATATAAAAATAAGCTTCCGGAATATTTCGCTCGCCCGCTACAATTCCCAATGAAAGCGCATCCGAGCCAAAACTCGTTAAATCAAAATCCCCGAATTTATTTACCCTCGATATTACAATTATCTTCCCGTCCCTCAACAGAAGCGCCAGTTTCGGGAGTCCTTTTTCTTTATAAACAGAAATATCCGCTAAATTTCTGTCTTTATAAAGCAGCAAGGGTTCATAAAATTCCGAACCGGCTTTGCCGTAAATCAGATATACTTCGCCTTCGGAATAACTTGCCATTAAAAGATCGTTAATGCCGTCGCCGTTCAAATCCGACACAATTAAATCATCCGATTTTACAGGAAGCTCAATATCGAAACTGTTGCGAAACGACGAAACGGTATCGCCGACAAAAACGCGCAATCGGTCGCCGTATGAAATCAGCAAGTCAGTAAACCCGTCCGAATTCACGTCGGAAGCTATCAAATCTTCAGGATAATCGGAGAGTTCAATTTTTCTCGACTCGGAAAAAGATAATTCCTGATTATTATAAAAGAATACAAGACGATTTGCAAGGATATCGTAGGCAACTATGTCGCTAAAACCGTCGTAGTCGAAATCGGCGGAGGCAATCAACGGAAAAACCCTGTTGTCCGTAATTTGAGAATATGCGTAGGTATTTTTTTTACCGGCATTAATCAAAGTTAAACCTTCGAATGCGTAACCGCCGACAATTATTTCCTTGTTGCCGTCACTATTTAGATCGAGGCAGGTAATTCGAGAAGGCACGTCGTCAAACTTTTTAATATTATTTTTCGATAATATTCCGTTTTTCGAGATTGTCGCCAACCCGACATTCCTGCTTTTTCTGGAAAGCCAGCAAAAGATATTCGAATTCTTAGACGAACTGTAGAATTCGAGTTCGTTAACCGTTTGTCCGAAATTGAACCGGCGGTATTTATTTCCGGAGACAACCGCCATTAAATTTTTATTATTTCTTAAAAGGATGAATTCATACGAGCCGTCCCTGTCGAGATCGGCGGGCATAATATTGTCCGGCAGGAAATCCGCATCATCTTTAATACCCTCAAAGAGAACGTCTACTTTACAAAAGCCGTTTATGGGAATTTGAGCCGAAAGAGAAGATGCAAAAAAAAGGAAAACGAGCAGAAGTTTAAGCAGTATTGAGTCTTTGCCTGCGCCTTTGAAGAGCTTCTTCGTAGCGTTTTTGTTCATCAGGTGTTTCCGGTTGTATTTCATTGGTTTCGACGGGTTTGCCATTTTCGTCCACACTCACGAAAGTTAAGAAAGCAGAATTTGTATGAATTTTTTTTCTTTCCACAAATGATTCCGCATAAACTTCGACGCCGACCTCCATCGATGTTTTAAATGCCCTGTTGACAGACGCAACCAAAGTTACCACTTCCCCGACTTTAATCGGGTGATGGAAATCAATTCTGTCTACGGAAGCAGTAACGCAAACTCTGTTCGAATGTTTTGCCGCCGAAAGAGCGGCGCAAATATCAATCCAGTGCATCAATTGTCCGCCGAGCAAATATCCCAATTGGTTGGCATGGTTCGGCAGAACCAATTCGGTCATCGTTACCGTAGAATCTTTAACTTTCTTAATTTGCCTTTGCCGTGAGTCCATTTAATTCCGCTTGTAATTTTTCGATTTCGTCAGCTCTTTCGTCATTAGGATATCTCGTCAAAAAGACCGCTATATCATTGAGCGCCTCGTTAGTCATTCCGCGTCTTATTTCAATTTGAATTTTACGGTACAAAGCCATCGGAGCGAATCTGGTATCGTGGTACGTATCGACTACAAAATCGTAATACTTCATTGCAGCCTTTTCGTATTCCATCTTTTCGTAAATAATTCCGCTTTCGTATTCTTTTCTGGCAAGTTTGTCGTTCAATTCCACAATTTTTCTTTCGGCTTCTTCCACTTTCGGATTAGCGGGAAATATATCGATGAAAGCCTGAAATTCTTCGATTGCTTTTTTGGTGTACGATTGGTCTAACTGAAACGGCGGCGAAAGGTTATAATACGAATCGGCAAGCATGAATTGAGCGTCGGGCACATGCGGACTTGTGGCATAATTTTGAATCAACTTGCTAAATTCGTACGCCGCCAGAAGAAACTGTTCTCTTTTATAATATGTCATAGCCAGATAATATTGAGCGTCGTCGCTTACCGTGCTACCCGGAAATTGGAGCAATATGCTGTTAAATTCCAGTACAGCCTGTTCGTAGTCGCCGTCTTCGTACAATTTCATAGCATAAGAAAAATACTCCTCGGCGTTAAATTTAGATGTGTCTACCATTCCAGAACAAGCGGTTACAATCAAGGCAATTGCGAATAATCTCTTATAAGGCATAAAGTGAATTTCCATTTTTAAATAACAAAAATATATAAAGATTGCCACTTAAAGAAATTTAATTGCTTCTGACGGTAAAGAGCAAAATGACAGAAGTTATCAAAGTGGCTACGATCAACACTGGCTGCAGTAGATCCTTAAGTTTAGTTTTATCCGGCAGCTCTCCCTGTTCAACAGGCAATTTCATCAAGTCGTTAACGGCATAATCATCGTACAGAAGCGTATCGGTTACCGAGCCGGAGAACAGTGAATTTCCGAAACCGGATTCATTGGGGTATACCAGCATTCCGTGCATATTTAATTTACGTTCGAGAAAATCGTCCGTAAAGAATCCGCGTTCAATTAACGAGTAAGAAGCCGAAGCGTCGTTAATTACGAGAATAACTTTATTTTTGCCGCCGACGTTTTCATAATCGAAATTATTCTGAAAATAATCCAGAAGATACGGTCTGAGTCCTTCCAATTTACGGGGCAAAGAAATAATCAAGTTATAATCGTGCATTGTCGAAATAAGCGAAGCTTGTTCCTTCAAAGCCGCATCTATCAGTTTGTCGATTATTTTATCCTGCGAAAAGCTGTAATTCGAAGCGCCCGCAAACAGAAAAAGGATCAATATTTTTTTCCACAAGTTTGACATTATCTTCTGCCGTCGGCAATTTCTTTGAGTCTTTTAATTCTCTCTTCGATAGGCGGATGCGTCGAGAATAATTTGGCGAACGATTTACCCGAAAGCGGGCTTACGATAAACATATGCGCCGTCGATTCTTTGGCGGTTCTCATCGGAATAACTTCGTTGGCTTTAGAAAGTTTATCCAGAGCCGAAGCAAGTCCCATCGGATTACCCGAAATCAAAGCGCCGCCTTCGTCCGCCATGAATTCGCGCGAGCGCGATATTGCCAACTGAATTAGCATTGCGGCAATTGGAGCAATAATAATAAGAGCAAGCTCATAGAAAATATTGCCGTCTCTGTCGTCGTTTCTGCTTCCGCCGAACATTGCCGCCCATCCGGCCATCCTCGCAATCAATGTAATGGTTCCGACCAGCGTAGCGGCAATTGTGCCTACGAGAATGTCCCTGTTTTTAATATGCGTCAACTCGTGTGCAATTACGCCTTCGAGCTCGTCTTCAGAGAGTATATTCATAATGCCCGTAGTTACAGCCACCGCGCTGTGTTCGGGATTTCTGCCAGTAGCAAACGCGTTCGGAGTTTGAGAATCGATAACATATACTTTGGGCATCGGCAAATTTGCTTTCGACGCCAGATTTTCGACTATTCTGTAGAAAACCGGATATTCGGCGCGGGAGACCTCTTTTGCGCGGTACATCGATAATACAATTTTATCGGAAAACCAGTACGAGCCGAAATTAAGGAGTAACGAGAAGACAAATGCTATGGTCATTCCCGCTTGTCCGCCCAAAAGATTGCCAACGAATAAGAAGAGAACCATCATGACCGCCATTAAAGCCGCAGTTTTAAATCCGTTCATACATTACCTTCCGTTTTGTTTTTGAATCTAACATTTTCTAAAAGCTCAATGTTCCCGGGTGAGATTTTAATAGCTTGCCTTTCTATAATAATATAGTTAAAATCGCAAAACAAAAAAATGGCGCCATGAAAAATACGATTTTATTTGGAATATTACTTTTTAGTTTTTCAACTGCTTTTCCGCAAACATACAAATTCCTAAATCTAGATACGAGTCCGCGCGCGGCGGCATTGGCAGGCGGATTTGTTTCCGCAAACGACGACCCGAATGTTATTTTCTATAATCCCGCAGGAATTAACTTACTCGAGGGAATTCCCGTATCATTCTCTTTTGTAAATCACCTTATGGATATCAATTCGGCGTCTTTATCGGCAGTTAAGGAATTTCGATTCGGAAAACTTGGCGCGGCGGTAAAATACGTTAGCTACGGCGACTTCACAAAAGCTACTTCCACAGGCGAAAAAACGGGCAGTTTCGGAGCCGCCGATATCGCTTTTATTTTAGGCTACGGAAATAAACTCGACGACAATTTCTATTACGGTATAAACACGAAATTTATCTATTCCAGCATCGACGAATACAGTTCTTCCGCTTTAGCAGTCGATCTGGGCTTGCATTACGAATTTTCCGAGTCGATGTGGAATATCGGATTTTCCGTGTTGAATATAGGCAGTCAATTGTCGACATACGCAGAAATCGACGAAGATTTGCCGCTCGACGTACGCGTCGGCGTTTCGAAACAGTTAAAAAACGTGCCGTTCCGTTTCTATTTTTCCCTGAACAAATTAAACCGGGAACAGGAGAGTTTAGCCGACAGGCTTCGTAATTTTACTTTGGGAGCCGAAGTTAAATTAGGCGCAAGTTTCAGACTGCGATTCGGATACGACAGCGAAAAGAGGAAAGAACTTAAAATCGGGTCGAGCGCCGGGCTGGCGGGCCTCAACCTCGGTTTCGGATTCAACGTAAAGAATTATACGCTCGACTACGGATTTTCGTCGATGGGTTTTATCGGTTCGATTCACAGATTCGGAATTTCGACCAATCTCGAATAATTACTTGCCGTAAGGCTTTTTCAAATATTGTTCGGCAAGTTTATGAGAATTGCTCCTTTCCCTCATAGTCAGCGTTTCGCGGTAATATTTTATTGCCTGCTGTCTGTCGCCTTTTAAGTCGTATAACATTCCCAAATAGAGCACGGTATTGATCAGAAAACCGGACTCTTTGTCTTTGTCGAGTTTACGGGACAACTTTTCGGAAACCGTAAAATAGTAGATGGCGGAATCGACATTATTTGTATTCTTATAATTCAATCCGACATAATAACTCGCTTCCCTCTTATAATAACTGTTGTAACCCGGCATACCTGTTACGCATTTCGAATAGATATCCCGGAATATTTCCGAGGCTTTATCGTACCTGTTTTCTTTAACAAAAGTTAGTCCGTAATATTTCTGGAAGTTGGGATTATTCGGATAATCCGCCAGAAGAATTGAAGCCCACTTTCGGGTTTCGTCCATATTTTCCTCGAACTGAAAATTCAATGTCATAAGAAAATATCTCGATTCGATGCGGGCATATCTGCCTTTGAGCGCGACGTATTCGAGTTCGCTCAAGCCTTTTTCGCGGTCGCCGTTTGGAAAAAAAATCATAAGCGGTTTGACCGCGGGAAATTTCTCCGGAATGACTTCGGCATAATAATGATAAATGCCAAATCCGAATTGAACATCGGGATTCTGCGGATCGGCTTTATAAAATCGGTAGAGCAACTCGAGTCCTTCTTTACCGTCGAGAGCGGCTTTGAGCCATTTTTCGCGAATGCCCAACAATCTGCCTCTGAATCCGATTGCTCCGCCTTTGAAGAAAAGCGCGTCTTTATTGTTCTTGTTTTTTTCCAGAATTCTATCGCAAATTTCAATAACTTCTTCCAACTGCTCCATAAACTCGTCGTCCAGACTTTCGTCTTCGAGTTTAAGAAGAATACGCCACCAGGTAATCATAGCTTTAAAAAATTTGCCGGAAGGATGAGTAGGATATTCTTTTATTACCGCGTCGAATGTATTTTCGGCTTTTTCGAATTGAATCCCGTATATCTGATCGATGCCCGCTTTTACGAGCGAGTCGTGCCGAGCCCAATCGTAATCCTGCGCCGCTACGGGCAAAGTTAATATGATAAATAATACGAGTTGTGAAAAGAAATATTTCATGGCGCCTCTCAGACGAGCCCTGTGTCGATTATCCTGTTTATTTCTTCAATTTTCCTTTTAAAATAATCCGCCTTTTCCGGATTAGATTTCGCAAGGTCTTTGTAGACCGCGATTGCATCTTTATAATTCCGCTGAGCTTCGTAAATTTTAGCCATTGTTTCGGTGACGATTCTTGTCTTCGGAATTTCGGGTACGGAAACTACAGTATCTTCCCCCGCATCAGGATTGTATTTGATTCGCGCTTTGCTCAATTCCTCAGCCAATTCTTCCAGTTTGTCTTCAATGGAATTTTTTCCGCCGTTTTCGTCAGCGATAAATTCGTGCACTTTCAGTTCGTCCAGAGATTTAATATCATTCTCTATCTTCTCTATCATCTCAAGATAATAATTTCCGGACATAGCGTTTTCGTATAATGAGGAAGCCTTATGAACATCCTCTTTGGCTTCTTTAATTTTGCCCGAATAAGCATATGCGACGGCTCTAATGTAATAAGCGGTAGGATAATCGGGGTATTGTTCCAATCCCCCGTTCAGAATTTCAATCGCCTCATGCGGTTTTCCTTCGTCGAGCAATATCTTGCCGACGCGGGCAAAAAGAGGCGATCCGGGATTGAATTCGTAAATCAGTTTAATTTTATCTTCTGTAATTTTTTTGTTCAATTATAACCCATCGTTTAACTGACGTTTCTTTATGTACGCTTGTCTCAGAGACATTAAAGACACACCCGCAAAACCGGTAAAGAACATCAACTGAAACGGCAAGGCCGCAATTTCCATAAAATATATTGACGCCACGACGCCTATCAAACAATAAACGGCTAAAATCAACTCGACGTAAGTCGACGCCTGCACACGGGTCGATTTAAAATACTTGTTTTTAATCGGATTGTCGTTTTTTGTAACGACCTTGAATTTGGGCGTTCTAACAAACTCGCTTTTACGATTCAACAATCCTTCCATGACCGCTCGCGTATTGTTCAAAGCGAGCCCCATACTACCCGCCATAAAAAGCGGGAACAACACAATCCTTTTGCGCCAGTCGGAATAAACGTCTTTTTGAGCAAACATGTAAAAGAGAAACGAACCGATGAACGCTATGACAAAGATTGCCATTATGTTAAAAAAGCTCCAGTAAGGTCCGGCGTTTTTAATAAAAATCAGCGGCACATTCAAAATACCCGCAAGCAAAATAAAAGGGAAGACAATATTGTTTGTAAGATGAAAAGTGGAATGAAGTTTAAGTCTCAGCGGAATGTCGGATTTCCATACAAGCGGCAGAATTTTTTTAGCCGTTTCGACAGCTCCTTTTGTCCATCGGAATTGTTGAGCTTTGAACGCATTCATTTCGGCGGGTAATTCCGCCGGGGTCGTAAAATCTCTCAGATAAATAAATTTCCAGCCTTTTAACTGAGCCCTGTAACTTAGGTCGAGGTCCTCGGTCAGGGTATCGCCTTCCCAGTTGCCTGCATCTTCAATACAGTCTTTGCGCCAGACTCCGCCCGTTCCGTTGAAATTGATAAAAAATCCGGCTTTGTTTCGCACCGTTTGCTCTATTACGAAATGACCGTCGAGAGCCAAAGCCTGTATACGGGTAAGAAGCGAATAGTCTTCGTTGAGGTGTTCCCATCTTGTTTGCACCATCCCAACTTTATCATCGTAGAAATACCGGAGAGTGTTTTTAAGAAAATCTTTTTTGGGAATGAAGTCGGCGTCGAAAATAGCAATGAATTTCCCCTTAGCTGTTTTCAATCCTTCCTTCAGAGCTCCGGCTTTAAATCCTTCGCGCGATTCTCTTCGTATATGCTTGATATCAAACCCTTCTTTTCGCTTTTCTTCAACGAGTTTTGCAACCACTTCAACAGTCTCGTCCGTAGAATCGTCGAGCACCTGGATTTCTAGCTTGTCTTTCGGATAGTCCATACTGCAGACCGCGTTTATCAGTCTGTCGACAACGTACATTTCGTTGTATATCGGCAGTTGAACCGTGACTGTTTCCAGAGGCAAGTCGTCTTTAGCCCGGTGCATTTTTTTCTTATACTTTTCATGATAATAAATCATAATAAAACCGTAGCTGCCGAAAAAAAGGAGTATCGACAGCGAAAAGATGTAAGCGTATAAAATTATTTCATCGAGTATCATATTCCTCTCCTTGATTTACCAGTTTGATACCACCGCCAGCAGAATATCGTCCGCTATAAAATCGAGGACCTGCTCGATTGCATTATTCCGGGCGGCAATCAAATCGGCTCCGTCGGTTTCGTAGTCGCTGTATTGCGAAAAATTTCTTTCGAATATTTTTTTCTTTTTGATTAAATCGCGATAGACTACTTTAACATTTATCGTAATTCTTTGCGTCATTGCGGTTTCATTTCCGCTTACGACAGATAATTCGTCCGTAAGCGACGTAATGGCCGCTTCGAGTATACAGTCGGGATTCGAACTGTTGGTAACCTGAAGCGTATTGTCGTAAGTAAATTTTTCGATTAAGAGCGTTGTAAGCCGTTCGCCTAAATTAGGTTCCGCTTTTCCGCTCCGGTCTTCGATAGTCGGAATAGAAATTGTTTGAAGATGAGGCGGCACGGATGCGCCAGTAAAAGAATACGAACAACCCCCTGCAATCAGCGCTACGGTCAGTAATATCGTATTTAATATTTTTTTATTGTATGCCATATTCTTTCAGTTTCCGATATAGAGTTCTTTCGCTTATTTTAAGCAATCTGGCAGCTTTACGCCTGTTGTTGCCGGTAAATTTAATTGCATTAATAATGGCTCTTTTTTCGAGTTCTTCCAACGGTATAACTTCGTCTGGGTCTATGGTCGTCGAGGCGGAATTGTTTTCGTGGGCGTTATTGAGCGCAATGTTTTTCAATTCGATTAAGTCTTTCTTTATTTCGATCAAAGCTCTGTAAATCATCTCCCTGTCGAGCGCTTCGGGAGAACGATTCAAATGAACCGGCAAATTTCTCGGCGTCAAATCTTCCACGGCTTCGGGAACGAGCAACGGCTTTAATAATTCTTCGTCTATAATACCGTCGCGGCATAATGCAGCCGCGGTTTCGATTACGTTTTTCAGTTCGCGTATGTTTCCCGGCCAGTTATAATTTACAAGTAATTCTTCCGCGCCTTTGGTAACCAAAGGAATTTTAATTTGATTATTCTCGGCAAATTTTTTCAGGAAATGATTTGCCAGGTCGAGAATATCCTCCTTCCTTTTTCTCAATGGCGGAATAAAAAGCGTTACGGCTTTGAGTCTGAAATAAAGATCGTTTCTGAATTTCTTGGCGTCGACTTCTTTTTGCAAATCTTTATTGGTTGCGGCAATAATTCTTACGTCGACTTTAGTGACGGTTTCGCTGCCTATCGGCATAAATTCCTTCGTTTCGAGAACGCGTAACAATTTAACCTGCGTTGTGAGAGCCATCTCGGCAATTTCGTCGAGAAATAGAGTGCCTCCGTCGGCAATTTCGAAATATCCCTTACGGTCGTCGGTTGCGCCCGTAAAAGACCCCTTTTTGTGGCCGAAGAGTTCGCTTTCCAGAAGAGTTTCGGGAATGGCGCCGCAGTTGACGCTAACGAGCGGTTTGTCCGAACGCTTGCTAAATCCGTGTATAGCCCTTGCAAAGACTTCTTTTCCCACTCCGCTCTCGCCAGTTATCAAAACCGTAATATCGCTCTGGGCTACCTGCATTGTAATGTCGATCAGGTCGCGGATTTCTTTCGACTTACCTATTATGCCGTATTTCTTCTGAAATTCTTCTATTTGCATTTTTCAACTATTTTTGAGTCTGATAATATAATAAAAGCTCCGTTTTCTTGTGATTCTTTTTTTTTATCCCAGATTCTCGATTAATCCGTCCTGACAAATAATAATTTTTTCCCTCATGGAGTCGTCCAGACTGTCGTACCATACGGCCAATTTACCCAATTTATCGTCTTCTATGTGAGTAACGAACATTTTCCGCGGTTTAATGCCGTTAAATGCGCGATACAAATCTTCCGGTTCTATATGGGCGGCTTCGGTTATAAAAATATCCGGTTCTATATTGTCAAAAAGGAAAAGGTCGTCGGGAGCGCCGACATCCGAAGTATATACTATCGACTTTTTACCGATAGTTATCAGTAAACTCGAAGAAACAAACATCGATTCGGGATAGAATTCAATATCGCCTTTGGGATAAACATGAGAATTCTGTCTGGCAATAAAGCTGAATTCATCAGCCACATTTACTTTTTCCGCAAGGCGATAACCGATAATCTTTAAATTGAATCCCAGAGTTTCGGGGAACATATAGACATAATAAAGCAGGTTAATGAGCGGCTCGACGAGGTTCTTGTGAGTAAAGAGGGTCAGTTCCGACTTGCGTCCCGTAATTTTCATTTGAGTAATCAATGCTCCGATGCCCGTAAAATGATCCGCATGATAATGGGTAAAAAGGATCCCGTTAATCGAATTAAAATCGATGGAAGAATTCAGCAATGCTTTAGCCGCTCCGTCGCCGGCGTCAATCAGAAGATTGAAACCCGGGGTTTCTAAATATAACGAAGTGTGGAACCGTTCTTTGCTCGTTTTTCCGGAACCGGTGCCCGGAAATATTAGCTTCATAATTTCACCGACTAATTGTTTTTCTTAATTTCTAATTGCACTAACAAATCGCTATTTTTGTTATGCTTAAACAAAAAGAAAGACCGGAAATGTCAAAGAAAGAAAAAATATCCGTTATAACATTAGGATGTTCGAAAAATACAGTGGATTCTGAACGCCTCATGAACCAGCTCAAAATAAACGATTTTGAACTGACCGACAACCCTGATAATGCGGATTCAGTCATTATAAACACATGCGGTTTTATCGAAGCCGCAAAAGAAGAATCGATAAATACAATTTTATCCGCCATTGAACTTAAGAAAAAAGGCAGATTAAAAAAAGTGGTTGTTTCAGGATGCCTTTCCGAAAGATATATGGACGATTTGAGAAAAGAGATTCCGGAAGTCGACGCTTATTTCGGAACAGAAGCCTACGAAGAAGTTGTAAAGGAATTCGGCGGAAACCTGAAATACGAACTGCTCGGCGAACGACTGCTCACGACGCCCAAACATTTTGCATACCTTAAAATATCCGAAGGCTGCGACAATCCCTGCTCGTTTTGCGCCATTCCGTTGATGCGAGGCAAACACAAAACCAAACCGATGGAAGATTTGATTGCCGAAGCCGAAAAACTGAGCAGCCAAGGCGTCAAAGAATTGATTTTAATCGGGCAGGATACTACCGACTACGGCATCGACCTCTACGGCAGGAGAAATATAGCCGAACTGATAAACAAGCTTTCGGAAATAAAATCGATAGAGTGGATTCGACTTATGTATGCTTACCCGTCACATTTTCCGGAGAGCTTAATCGAAACAATAGCTTCGAATCCGAAAGTCTGCAAATATATCGACATTCCTCTGCAGCATATCTCCGATAATGTGCTCAAATCGATGAGACGCGGAATTACAAAACGACGCACGTTGGAACTGCTGAACAAACTGCGAGAATCGATTCCGGGATTAACACTGAGGACAACTTTTATAACCGGGTATCCTGCCGAGACCGACGCCGATTTCGAAGAGTTGGTCAATTTTGTTAAAGATTTCGAATTCGAAAGGTTCGGCGTTTTCACATACTCGATAGAAGAAAACACACCCAGCTATCTGCTCGGCGATCCGCATTCCGAAGAAGTAAAAGAAAAAAGAAAGAACCTTCTGATGGAAATTCAAAGAGACATTTCCCACCGCCAAAACGAGAAACTGATCGGGAAGAATCTGAAGGTATTAATCGACGCCTACGAAAACGGCGTTTATATCGGAAGGACTGAAAGAGACGCGCCCGAAGTCGATTGCGAAGTTTTTGTAGAGACCAACGGGCAACTCGAGATAGGCAATTTTTATGATGCCGTAATTTATGATTGCAACGAGTATGATTTATTTGCTAAATTAGCTTAAAATTATCTGGATGTAAGATGAAACGCTTCGTGTTTTTATTTATTTGTTTGGCGTATGCAATCTCGGCTCAGGTGGAATCTTCGGAAGACGTCAACATCAGCAAATTCGAGCCCGTTTTCTATACCGATTTCGTGCAATACAAAACAGCCGACGACACAACTAAAATCCGCCTCGACGTTTTTTTTCAGGTGCCTTATGCAAATATTCAATTCGTTAAAAGAGGCGACGCTTTTTACGCAGAATATAATTTATCCGTAGTTTTTTACGAAGCCAAAACCGACAAAGTAATCTTCGAACGAATCTGGAAAGAAAGAATTTCCACAACCGACTTTGACGAGACAATTTCAAGAAAAAACTTCAACATGTCATATAAGTCTTTTCCTCTGGAGGCGGGGAATTATAAAATCAAATGCATACTTGAAGATACCGACTCAAGAAAAACACATTCATACACCTACAACGTATCGGTAAAAAAATTCAATAGCGATCTGGCCGTAAGCGGAATATTGCTCGTTAAGGATATAATGAAGAATGAAAAGGGCGACGTCATTGTGCCGAATGTCTCCAGAATAGTAACCAACAAAGACACAACGCTTCGATTTTATTACGAAATCTATTCTTCCGATGCCGCCGACGCGGAAATAACCTATTTGCTCGAACACCTCGACAGCGAAAGCAAAATCGAAGAGAAAAGAACGATCAGCGTTAACGACGGAGCGAACATTGTTTACGATTCTTTAAGCACATTGAATTTTATTCTCGGCACCTACAAGTTAACAATGACAGTAACAGATGTAAACCGCAACATCAGCGCTAAGACCCAAAAGATCGTCTTGTCGAAGATTACGGGATTGCCGAACTCGATAACGGACATCGACAAGGCAATCGAACAGATGATCTATATTGCGTCGCCCGCCGACCTGGCGTATATCAAAGAGGGTAAGACTTACGAAGAACGACTGACGAGATTCCTCGCATTCTGGGACAAGAAGAAGCCGAATCCCAAAATGACGGTAAATCCCATTATGAATGAATACTACAGAAGAGTCGAATACGCCAACAAAAATTTCAAGGCATTCGGCAACGAAGGCTGGCGCACGGATATGGGCATGATTTACATTACTTTCGGGCCTCCCAGTTACGTCGAGCGTCATCCGTTCGACCCGAATTCCAAACCGTATGAAATTTGGGATTATTACGAACTGAACCGCTCGTTCGTATTCGTAGACCAAACCGGATTCGGCGATTACAGACTTCTAAATCCCGACTACAGCCGCTGGCCTGGTTATCGTTACTGAGAAACGTCCGCCATCTTCTCTTTTAACAGCCGGCTGATTTTTTCGAGTCGATTCAAATTGGCGGAATCAATTTTATATTTTGCAATATCGTTTATTTCTTCTGCCGCCTCGTTAAGCAAATTCATATCGACCATTATTTCCACAAAAAAGAGACGGTCAGATATTCGCTCCCTCGTTGCGGGATATTTTCTGTAGGTTTCTTTAGCCAGTAAAATCGCGGACTCTTTATAACCGTTTTTAACCAGTTGTTTCGCTCCGTTTAGTTTTTTTATACCGAGGAAAACCGAATCGTCTGTGTGCGTTTCTAATTTACGGTTATCGATCTTTTCACCGTAGACGGCGGTATTGCGCGTTTTACCGTCGGATTTTCCGGGCCGTATATTTTTTATTTCATCCGCCGCCAAAGCCAGCAAAAGCTCGTTGAGCGTCATTTTCTTAATATTATTTATTCCGAGGGCGGAATTATCTTCCAGTACAAATCCGGAAGCGCCGCTTTTCAAATAGACGGACGAGTTTTCTCCGGTAGCGATTAAATCCGTCCCTTTCAGTTCCATTCCCGGTTTTACCGGCTTCCAGGCTTCTTCGGAAGCTCCGAGTACTCTTACGTCTCCTCTAACTTTTTCCACTTCAAAAACCTGAGCCATTAGAGGCAGCGTAAGAATCGCCATTATAATAATTAATCTCTTCACTTTAATTTTCCTCCTTAATAAATATCGATAATAACGACGCTGCCTTTAGAGAGTCCCAAATTTTCAATAGCCTCGGCGTTAAATTTATCGGCGCCGGCAGACCAGGCGTCGTCGAATCCGGTTAATACAGTTGTTTCAATTGGGAGCCAAATCTGATCGACTCCTTCCTCATTTTTTCGCACAACAATTTTATTATCGTTATTTGTTATTTTGAATAATTCCGTAGGCGACAATTCCGTGTTCGCCAATAAGTTGACATGGCTGACTCCGTCGGGATTTTTGTAATCGACAAAAGCCGTTTGAATTCCGATGCTCTCCAGCATCGAAGAAAAGCAGACGCTCAAATCGTCGCAGTCGCCGCCTTTGAGTTCGATAGTTTCGTGAGGGAATTGGACGCGTTCCGTGCTTGCTCTGGGGTCCGATACATATTCCAGATTGCGCGAATATTCGTCGTATAGAATTTTAATTTTCCGGAAAACGCCGTCGGTCATTTCGCGGGGATATTTATTCAGAATTTCTCTCGAATACTTATTCGAAAAGTCGAAATCTTTTCTGACGAAATAAATCAGATTGAATACATTGCCGTCCCAGCTGTTTTTATCGTGCACCAGAACGGGTTTGCGTATATAATCGTCCGGTTCCGATTTATCCGTATAAAGATAAAAATCGGCTTGTTCGATTTTTCTTTTGGCGGCCTCGGCGTTCGACACAATAGTATAGAATCCGATATCGACCGTATCGCCCGGCAATATTTTAACCGAAGGCGAATATATCGGTTCGTTGTTGATGTTTTTTATGTAACTCGCCGGTCGTACCTCGATTATTTCATTCGACAAGTTAACAGCCTTTCCGGTTGCAAACGGTTTGTTCAGATAGACTTCAGAAAGAGTAGGATAAATATCCGAGTCAATGGAGACGTCGATGAATTTAACAAGTTGTTTGCTTTTGAAACTCAACGCCAGATTAAAATTCACGAAAGCTCTATCGGCGCTATAAGGATTATTAAACAAGCTGTAGATACCTTCGTTTATAAGCGACTCGGTAGTCTTTGAAATGTTATTCGAAAAATATTTAACACCGCCCGCTGAAATAGTATATCCCTCTTTTGTAAAAGCAACCGACGGCATAACTGCAGTAATAAAAGGATTTCTGAACTTGTCGTGCATAAAAAGAACTCCGGATGTAATTTTTCCGCCCGCAAAATCGAATGAATAATTTAAACCGGCATAGAAAGCTTTATAATTATCGAATCCGTATTCGTATCCTAACTTTGTCATAAAACCCGATGCGCTACTCAATTGCAACGAGGCATGAATTCCCTTTTCTGTTTTTAAGGAATAGAGACGGCTTATTTCCCCCGCATTGCTTTCCCTGCTAATAAATAAATTTATTGTGGAAAGCGAGAATGAAATTATGTCATTAAAAATAACATCTGCGCCGATATCTCCGCGCCAGTAATTATTGGTCGATTCATCTTCTTTAATCGAAATATAATTTACGCTGTCGGTATAATAGAGAACCGGCGATTCCTTCCTGAAAGTTTGCTCAAAATACCTTAAAGAAAAACCCAAATTAACGCTCGAAGAAATTTTATAAGAATACCCCAGGCCGAATTTTTCCGAGTAATTTAATTCGGTTTTCAAGTTGGCAATAGTGTCGGGCAGTTGAATCGTCGCGCTGCTTTTTATAATAAAGTTTTGAGCAAGACCGGGAGTGTAACGGAAATAGAAATTATGTTCGCCTATAGTTTTTGAGAAAGAGAGAGAATGGAGATTCGAATTCAAACGGTTGTCATTGCGGAAAGAAAAAGACGCCGTCAGTTCGAAATCCTCGGTATTGGAAAAATTCGATATGTTGCTTTCTAATCCGTTCATACGAAATCTACCCGCGCTATTCAAATAACCGTAATTATCGACGCTTTGTTGAGCGTATAAAATTTTCTGCCCCGAAGACAGAAATAACGCTTCAAGGCAGATCGATACGAATATTATGAATACTTTCCGAAACGATATAGGAGTCATCAATAAATTTATCTATGTTTTCGATTTTCCTGATATAACTGATTACCAGCGAGCGGTTATGTTCTGTAATAATATTTCTAAAAACATTTAATGGCACTCTCATATTGCCGTTGTCATTTCCTCTTACTCTCATTAGCGGATTAATTTCACCGTTTGAATTAATTGCGGCAAAAACTATTTCAACGCGTCCGCGCCCTTCGGGATTCCATTCGAGTTCAAAGTACGCATCCCTGTCTTCTCTGTTGCCGATTAGTCTGACTCTGCCCGTAATTTCGGAAGGCGTGGGTATATCGAACTCGATATTCTGTTGATGATGTCCGTTCATTGCTTTGAAACTCACTTTACTCGAATACGGGAACCGATTCATCCTTCCCATCATGTTCATCATATGCTGAGAGGCAAAATATTTAACGCCGAGCAAAGTGTCTATATAAACCGAACCCACTCTGTATTTGATTTTATGCTCTATTTTCCGCGCCTGAAAATTGTTGAAAAATACGGCGTTCATCTGTCTGGTTTTATATCCCAGCATATGGCCGTTGCCCGCCTGAACAGGACTCGATTTATCGTTAAAAATGGCATAATAATATCCTTCCGTTTGAACCGTTCTGAAATTCGTATTGCGTACGCCCACCACGCTTACGACAACGCTTTTGTCGATGTTCCGGTCGACAATGCCCGTGCTGTCGTAATCCAAATTAGCCGATTCGGCAGGTACTGCCTCGAACTCGATTTCCGAACTATTGTCGACTTCCGTCAGCTCGGTCGGCAAAGGTTCGCCGCAGCCGTATACAAAAACAATAATCAAAAGTATTATTGTAAACTTTTTCATTTCTCTCGACCTGCCTTTAATTGTACGAGGAGGCAACCGCCTCCTCATAAAATATAATTATTTAACTAAAAGATAAAACAATTATTGAATAAGATACGGAATTCCCCACGTCTTTTCTTCGACCGGTGTATCGGTATCTTTAATTACTCCCTGAGGAAGCATATTGACTACGGCATGCATAAACCCGGGCATTGCATTTGTAACGATTGTCTTTTCGTAAGTGCGTATGTAGTACGCGCCGTCAAATTGAGTATCAATTAATTCAAATCGTTCTTTGACCCTGTTGCCTTTATTGATTACAGAAGCGCCGTGAGTAACCGTAAGGAAATCGGGCTCTTCATAAATACTTTTTACTTCCACGGTAATTGTAACCGGTTCTCTTTTTCTGATATAAGGAATCATACCGTGCATACCTCTGCTGCCGTATGCATTTCCGTTGCCGTATTGCCGGTTGCCGTGATTTTGATTGCCGGACATTCCCATTCCTCCGTACTGACCGTTACCGGGATTTCCGCCGGTCATTGTCTGCTCGCCAGTCATAAGTCTTCTTCCCAGATCGAAGAAGAAATCATTCGGAGAAGTAATCGTAACCGAATTGCCTTCGAGCGTCGTTAATGTGATTTTAGTAATTTCAATATTATCGGTGGACGTTCCGGCTTCGGGCAACGACATTCCGATTACTTTCCAGTCAACCAGATTATCGCCCGTGCTGTCGACGCGTTCATATTTGATTTTGCGCGTCATAACCGTCGTAAACGGTTTCTTTACAAGAGTGTCGGGTACGTTAGAGCCGTCGTCTAAAGCGCCGAGTATTAACAATTCCCCTTCGAATCTTTTGGTTAGAGTGCCCAGAGCAGTGTCGGGACCGTATTCAATCTGCAGATCGCGCTCTACAAGGTGGATTACCTGCCCCACTCTCAAGGGATAGATGGTTTTTGCAAGGTCTTTCCCCAAAATATTCATTGCGTCTTCTTCATTAAAATTGGGTTCGAAAGAGTTGACCGCTTCGTCTTCATAAGTTATTTTTTCAAGCGCGGCTTTAACCGAAAGTCCCGATTCGGGTTCGGTAATTAAACTGTTGTCGTTACATCCCGCAAACAATAATGCAAAGAATAATATTGCCGCCGGGATTGCCAAATAAGACCTTCTTACTTTCATTTTGTACCTCCGATTTTTGTGATTATGAACAATTCCGCCATAGAAAGAACATATAACGTGCCAAATTGATTTCCCTAGAAAACGGCTTAATTTCGCACTTTTTGTAAATTAAAATTGCCTGGAAAACCGGCTGAAAATGCCTGGAAGAAAGAATTCAGTCAGTTAAGGGCGGCGGGAAAGAACGGTTTGTTGAGCGGTTGACTTTATTTTTAATGTAAGGCATTATGTTACTGTCACCGGCGACGTGGGTGTCCTCGGTGTCTTCGGTGTCTTCGATACGCTCCTTCGGGGCTACTCAGACACCGTATAAATTTTTATCCAGGGTCGCTGAGTAGTCCGAAGGACGTATCGAAGCGACATGCTTTATTTTCTGTGAATTTAAACTAAACTCTGCAATGTTTCCGGTCACTACCCCCAAGAGCTGCTCAGACATCGTTTTAAGAAAAATAACCTCGCGGTCGCTGAGTAGTCCGAAGAACGTATCGAAGCGACCGGGGCTAGTCCGCAACTCAGCTATTTTTTGTTCGGGAAATCAAAAATCTGATAACCGCGTCGAGATAGTCGTGATAGCGAACCGGCAGGTTTTTATATTTTGATGTGAAAGCTCTTTTGACTTCTTCAAAATCGACGGTCTTAATTTTCTTCAAATCGTTTTCAATATTTTCAAGATACTTTGCGGCTTTCGACTTTAATCTGTTCAAAACCTCTTCCTCGTCCGTCCCTGCAATTGACCTGACGGCAGCGTCGAAGTCATAATCGTTCTGAACATAATTCTTAAAAAAGAGTCCCCGTAAAATTTCGCCCACAACCGTACGGCTTACGTTCCCGATCTCCCTTGCAGTTTCCACTACGGAAGAGTGCGAAAACTTTTTTGCGCGCAGAGAATCGAGAATAAAATCCTCAAGGTCGGCTTTCCGATAATGCCTGTAGTCGTCCGGCAAATCCGACAATAGAATTACATCTCGTCCTTCGGCTTTTGCAAAAACAGCCGCTCTTTTTACAATAGATTCGAGTTCTCTAACGTTTCCCTTCCATTCGTTCTTCGCCAAACTGTCTAATACCGCTTTCGAAAATTTCAGATTGTCGGCTTCGCATTCCAGAAAATATTCCGCCAGTATCGGTATGTCTTCTTTCCTTTCCCGCAAAGGAGGAATTTCTATGTTGAACACATTAAGCCTGTAATACAAATCTTCCCTGAATTTGCCTTCTTTTATTAATTGAGTCAGGTTTTTATTTGTAGCAGCGATTATACGCACGTTTATTTTCTGCATTTGCGTTGAGCCGACTTTTTGTAATTCGCCGAACTGGATGACTCTCAGAAGTTTAGCCTGGAACGAATCGCTTGTTTCGGCGATCTCGTCGAGAAATATAGTGCCTCCGTCGGCAGCTTCGAACAAGCCTTTTTTGTCGGACACCGCATTGGTAAAGGCTCCTTTGACATAGCCGAAAAGTTCGCTTTCGAGCAAACTCTCGGTCAAAGCCGCGCAGTTAACAGCGATAAATTCCTTTTCTCTTCGATTGCTTAAATTATGAATTGCTCTTGCCACCAGTTCTTTGCCGCTGCCGCTTTCTCCGACCACTAGAACAGTTGCGTCCGTAGGCGCAACTTTTTCAATTGTTTTTATAATCTTATCCATCTCGTCGCTTTTATAAACAATATTTTCGAATTGGTGTCTGCCGCCGTGCTTTTCCGCCGGTTCGGAATCCTGCTCGAGTTCTTTTAGTTGTTTTATCTCGCTTTTCAATTTTTCTATTTGATTGAGCAACTCTCCTTTTGCCTGCTCGGAATGCTTCGAAATGCTTTCGAGCAAAGCTTCTTTACTTTCGAGAGTTCTTTTCAACAATTCGCTTTCGCTCATAGCCAGCAATGCCTGCCGTTTATTTACGGACAGCCTGATATATAACTCGAAAGCAAAGATTAAAACGGCAGGAAGGAGCGCCGCCGTATAATTGAATACGACATAGAAATAATTGAAAAGGACAAATGATGAAATCAGAATGAAAAACAGATAGATCACGATACGCACTTCCGGAGAGCCGAATCTCAATAGAAAGACGAACATAAGGATCGACAACACTGCTAGAACCGACAAAAGATTTGAATATTTGTAGTTCAGCGATCGGCTCGTAATTATATTATCGAGAACAAAAGCGTGAAACCCGACGCCCGGAAGTTCCTTATCGTAGAAAGTGGAAACCGTCTTGGCAATCGTTGGGTCGCTTACTCCGATTAAAACAAATTTTTTTTTGAACTCAGTCGGATTATTTTCAATTACTTCAAAAAATTCTATCAAGGAATAATTTTGAAATTTTCGCCATGAATTGTAAAAATTAACTTTCAGTAAATCGTCTCCTTCGGTAAAATTATCGCCCGCAATTTCCACCGCGAACGCTTTTTCAATTTGTCCGTTTACCGAAATATATTCCGGTACGTAGTATCCGTCCGAAACAATATAATTCAAATGCCCTGTTTTCAGAGAAGGAATATCGTATTTGGGTTGAGAATAAATAATCGTATCGGAAGCCCCAACAATCGAGGATAAAACCACATTATTCGATTTTTTTAACACTTCGTTCAACAAATCATTATAAATTTCCTGAAAAGCCAACCTCGACGAAAACATAACTTCTAAACCGATTTTTCCGGCGCCAATCTTGTTCAGTCTGTCTATCAACAAAGCATAATAACTTCTTTTGAGAGGCCAGCCTCCCAGTTGTTCGATGTCGTCCGAATTTATATGAACAATAACGATAGAATTGTCGGGTTCTTTTGCTCCGCCAATCACACGCATCAATTTTTCATACCCGGCGTTTATCGGATAGCGAATCGAGTCCAGATTCAGCGAGACAAGAAGCCCGGCAAGTATCAGCGACAGAAGAATGATTTTTCTATATCGTAACAAATTAGATAATGTCGAATAGTTTTTATCCATCAGAAATATTATTTTGGTTTCTTAATGGAAATAAATTTACGAAAAAATAAATAAAGGAAATGCTATGAAAACCAATATTAACGGTATAGCGGTTTATACTTACGGCGATCCGAAAAATAAACCGATAGTATTCGTACACGGTTTTCCTTACGACCATACAATGTGGGAAGGTCAGGTTAAAGAACTCCAAAACGAATATTATTGCGTAACCTACGACGTCAGAGGATTGGGCAAAAGCTATATAGGCGACGGACAATATACCATGGAATTCTACGTTGACGATTTGTTCATGGTGGTCAAAGAAATGAAACTTCGCAAACCGGTATTGTGCGGATTGTCGATGGGCGGATATATAGCTCTCAGAGCAATTGAAAGGAATCAGAATAAATTCAGGGCGCTAATACTTTGCGATACAAGAGCCGAAGCCGACAATAACGAAGGCAAAATCAAACGCTCGGCAAATATCGACACGATCAATACCAAGGGACTCGAAACATTTATTAATAAATTCGTTCCGACATGCTTTGCCAAAGAGGCTGTTAAAGATAAAGAAGAGTATTACTCATCCACTCTCGAAAAAGCTCACAGGAATAATCCGACGGGGGTCAAAGGAGCGATTTTGGCGATAATGAGCCGAACCGACACAACGCACGTTCTGCCCGAAATAAAAATTCCCACTCTTGTATTATGCGGTTCTTTCGACCGATTAACTCCTCACCAAACAATGCGAAAAATGGCCGAACAAATACCCGGTTCCGAATTTGCAATAATCCCCCTTTCGGGACATATGTCGCCGGTCGAAAATCCTGGCGCGGTAAACGATTTAATAAAAGGATTTCTGAAAAGAAGAATCTAGAAACAATTAAGCAGGGCGGGTTATCTGTCCGTCCTGCTTAATTTCGTTCTTGCCTCGACGCTGCCTCTTTTTACAAGATAGACGCCGGACAAGATTATTGCGGAAGACAAAAACAATTCCAGATTAATTACTTCGTCCAAAACCAGCCAGCCTAAAAATATCGCTATAACCGGATTGATATAAGCATACGTTGAAACGAAAGAAACGGGCAAATGCTCGATTGCATAGATATAAGAGCCGTATCCTATCAACGAACCTACAATCAACAGATAGAAAAACGCCGCAACGCTTTCGGGAGTAAAAGTTAAATTTTTATGTTCGCCGATAATAAGACTAACCGAAGTCATCAACGTACCGGCAATTGTCATCTGTACGGCGGCGCTCATTAAAGGGTGAACTTCCGTAGCATTATACTTTGAATAAACGGTGCCAACCGACCAGCTCGTTACGGCAACGAAAAGTCCGGCAACGCCTTTAATATAATGCGGATCGAATATGCTAATGATATTGCTGCCGAAGATAAGCGTTACGCCCGACATGCCGGCAAGCAAACCGATAATAATTTTCATATTCAAATTGGAACCTCTGACATAAAACGATTCTATTCCCACTATCCAAAAAGGAACAGTGGTAATCAGAAGCGCAGCTAAGCCGCTCGGTATCCATTGTTCCGAAAAGACAACAAATCCGTTTCCGAATCCCAACAGCAGAATACCTACAACCGCAGAACGCTTAATGTCCTGCCAGCCGGGTAGGCGGCAGCCCTTTTTAATAAGGAATAGGAATAAAATGGGTCCTGCAAGAAACCACCGGAATCCCGCAAAAAGCAACGGAGGCAGGTCTTCAACTCCAATTCTGATTGCCAGATATGTGGTACCCCAAATCAAGCAGATGGCGGCCCAAGCCAAATAGGCTCTGGTTTTTGTGTCGGAAATCATAGTCGATTATATTATTAAATTTCAAAAATAATATTTTATTGCGGCAAATCTCAGAATAAAACTATTATTTTATTAATTTTGTAATAAAAAGAGACGGATATGAAGGATAGCATAGAAAAACTGATGGAAGAATATCCAATTGTAGCCGAGAACATAAAATTTCTCGGTATTCTTCTGCTTGCGGTTATTGCATACTTTTTGACCAAAAACATACTACTAAGATTAATTAAAAAATTCGTGCGGCACACAAAAACCGAACTCGACGATATACTTCTGCACGACCGGGTTCTTAAAAACGTTTCTTATATAGCTCCGCTAATAATAATAAAACTGTTCGCGTATACAATTCCTTCGATTGAAAATTTCATTCACGTTGTTATTAATGCGCTCATTGTACTCTTAATAATCTTTACGATAAGCGGATTTTTGACGGGTTTCACTGAAGTATTGAGCCGGATGGAAAAGTTCAAAGAAAAGCCCGTTAAAGGATATATACAGGTAGTCAAAATAATCGTATACATTTTCGGCGGAGTAATTTTCATATCCACATTACTGGGCGAATCCCCCTGGGCTTTGCTAGGAGGATTGAGCGCTTTAACTGCGGTGCTGGTACTGGTTTTCAGAGACACAATCCTTTCGTTCGTTGCAAGCGTTCAGATTTCCTCGTACGACCTTGTTAAAGTCGGCGACTGGATTGAAGTTCCCAAATACGGAGCGGACGGAGATGTGATCGATATTTCTCTGAATGTGATCAAAATCCAAAACTGGGACAAAACCATTACGGTAATTCCCACTTATAAATTGATCGAAGATTCCTTTAAGAATTGGAGAGGAATGACTCTCTCAGGCGGCAGAAGAATTAAAAGATCGGTTTATATCGATCAATCGAGCATTAAATTCTGCACCGAAGAAATGATAGCAAAATTCGAACGTATTCAATTATTGAAAGATTATATAAAGAATAAACGAGAAGAAATTAAAAAATATAACGAAGAACGCAACATTGACGATTCGGTTCTCGTCAACGGCAGAAGAATGACTAACGTAGGTACTTTCAGGGCATATCTCAAAGAATATCTTCTTCAACGAGAAGATATCAATAAAGATATGACGTTCCTTGTCAGGCATTTACCGCCGGGACCTCAAGGTTTGCCGATTGAAATTTATGTTTTCACAAAAACAACCAACTGGAATGAATACGAAGAAATTCAATCGAATATATTCGATCACATACTTGCCGTTATCCCTCAATTCGAACTGAGAGTGTTTCAAAATCCGACCGGACACGATATTAAAGAAGCGGTAAATTCATTAAAAGAATTGAAATGATTAACCAACCGATCCATAAAGCTCTCGGACAAGCGCTCAACGACAACGGCGTTGAAGTAGTCACTTTTGTGCCCGGATACGGAGCTTCAGAAACTTTCGTATCGTATAATGAAATTGCCGGCAGAATAGGCAAAATCTCTTATCACGAAGAAGTGGCATATACAATTGCGCACGGCGCGGCAATTACGGGAAAGCGCGCCGCAATTCTTTGCAAAGCGCACGGCGTTATGAAAGCCGCTAATAGCATAACCGATTCTCTCTATACAACTCCCGCAGCGGGTCTGGTTTTATTCGTGTTCGAAGATCATACGGGAAAACATTCCGACAATATTCTCGATATACATCCGTTTCTCAAATCAATAAAAATTCCGGTCGTTAAAACCGATAAGACAAAAATTTACGACGACGTAAATGCAGCTTATCAACTTTCGGAAAAAACAAAACTACCGACTGCCCTGCTTATTGACGCAATGTCGATTAACGAATCGACAGCATTTCAACCGCGCCCGGACTTAAAAAAGAATTTTTCATATAAAAGGAATATTTATTTCCACGTTGTTCATCCCCTGCTTGCGGAATTTCAGTATAAGGTTTTAACTACAAAGACAGAAGGGGGAAACCTCGAAGCGGTATCGCGTCCCGATTTACCGGTCGTGCCGGAAAGTTTGACTCCTAAAGTCAAAGCGGGCGCTTCGAAATACCTTTCGTTTTTCGAAGTGTTCAAAAACTTAAAAAGAGACATTACAACCGGAGACACCGGCTCGTCGAGCGCATTTGCATTCCCTCCTTATAATGCAATCGATATTGTTACCTACATGGGCGGCTCGATTCCTCTTGCACTGGGCGCTTATTTAGGAGGCTTCAAGAATGTATGGGCGTTAACCGGAGATTTCGCTTTTATATCTGCCGGACATTTGGGATTGATAGAAGCCGTTCAAAGAAATATTCCCTTAAAAATAGTAATCTTCTATAATAGAAGGGCTTCCGCAACCGGAGGACAATTAATCAACAAAAATATACTTTTCAGAATTCTCGCCGGTTACGAAAAATTTATAATACAAATCAGTAATACCGAAGACCTTTTCGAAATCGACAATGTTTTAAATGAAGCCGCCTCTTCAGACGAAATGAAAATTATAATTGTAAATTATCCCGAATAAAAGATGCCGCCCGGAGTAAAAAATTTGTACGTAAATATTCCCGGTAAAATACCCGAAGAAATTTTCGAGGATATTTTACGCGCCGACAAATTTCGGATTGAACGAATAATTTCGAAAGGACACAAAAGCAAGAAAGATTTCTGGTACGACCAAGACGAAAACGAATTAGTACTCCTTTTAAAAGGGGAGGCGCAGCTCGGTTTTGAAGACGGCAGCAAAATCGATCTGAAAGAGGGAGACTATTTAATAATACCCGCTCATTTGAAACACCGCGTCGAAAGGACATCGGAAGAAACCGAAACAATTTGGTTGGCTGTTTTTTATTAAAAAAGCGGTAAAGACTGACGAGTCGATACCGCTTTTATCAGGAAGGGAACATATGCAATTTTATTAGTCTTCTATAATGGCAAGGATGTCCGACCTTTGAATAATTTTCAGGTCTTTGCCGTCGACTGTAATATCCTCTCCGCCATATTTGGCAAAGAGAACGCGGTCGCCTTCTTTAATATTTTCCCGCAAATCCTCGTCGGTTCCCACAGCCAGAACTTTACCGACAATCGGTTTTTCTTTCGCCGTATCGGGAATAATAATACCGGACGGCGTTTTGGATTCCTCTTCGACAGGTTCGATCAATACTCTGTCGTCCATTGGTTTTACTTTCATAGAACAACTACTCCTAATCTTTTATGTTTAACAAACGGTTTATTTTAGGTTTATCGAATCCCACAACAGGACGATTATTAATTAAAATTACGGGTACGCCGGTTTGACCGGTGCGCCTCATCATGTCTCGAGCAGCGGCTTGATCCCGAGTAACGTCGATATCCTTAAAACGGATATTTTTTTCGCGGAAATATCTTTTTGCGGCATTGCAAAAACTGCATGTGGGCGTAGAGAAAATAATAACTTTGGGTTGCGCAGACATCATAAAGCATCACAATTTTGTTTTGGGGTATGATGCGTGAAGTATAAAAAGGATTCAGGCAGGGTGGGGATTATTTAATAATTTTCTCAAAGCCGATTTTTTTCAGATTATAATAAATTACTATGGCGCCTCCCAGGCTTACTAAAAGAAGCAGGAAGCCCTTAAAATAATTCTGGAAGATCAAAGCGCCCGTCCCGAATAAAAACGAATACACGACTGCAATTCCCGTCAACCAATTCACGAACAATCTTACAAAGATTCCGCCCGATTGTTTAATTCCCATTTCATCCGTAATTTTTTTCCATCCGATTCCGCCCGGCTCGGTTTTTTCGTAAAACTCAAATAACTTTTTGCGATTAACGGGTCTTGTAGAATAAGTTACAATCAACCATACTATCGTTGTAATTAAAACTATCGGGAAAAGCGACATCGGAGAAGATATCCCAAGGTAATATTTAACAAACGGATAAATAAATAACGGAGCTACCATGGCCGATATTTCCGACCATGCGTTTACCCTCCACCAATACCAACGCAGTATCAGAACAGCTCCGATTCCTGCGCTTGCATTCAATATGAATTCCCATGCTCCTGAAATTGTAGACATAAAATATTTGGTAAGCAGAAGCGAAAAAATAGTGAGAATGATAATGCTTAAGCGCGATATTATTACGTAATGTTTTTCACCGGCATCTCTTGCAATAAATCTCCTGTAAAAATCATTAATAATATACGAGGTACCCCAATTAAGCTGGGAAGCAATCGTCGACATATATGCGGCAAGAAAGACTGCAATGAGCAATCCGAGCAGACCTGCAGGCAAATATCGAACCATCAGTTTCGGATACATAATGCCCGGGTCTACCGTATTTTCATAAATTTCATACATGTTGATAAATTCGGGAGATTCTGAAAATCGAAGCGAATTTATGTTCTCGTTCGAATTATATGCCTGAACGACTTTCTCGAAAATTTCGGGATTCTGCATTTTCAGGCTTTCCAGATTATCAGTACGAGGTAAAATTACCAATGCCGCCAAAGCAACCAGAATCCACGGCCAGGGCCTTATTGCATAATGAGCTATAGTGAACCATAACGTTGCAAAAAGGCTATGCTTTTCATCCTTTGCAGACATCATACGTTGAGCTATATATCCCCCTCCGCCCGGGTCTGCGCCGGGATACCAGCTAGCCCACCATTGCAAACCGACGTAAGCGAAAAACGATCCGAGGGAAATTGAAAATATGCCGCTTACCGCTTCACCGCTACCGATTTTAGGCAAAAACGATATTACTTGCGGCGAGATTTTTTCTTTCAATTCCGACATACCGCCTACCGCAGGCAACGATACAACTATAACGGCTAATATAATACATCCGATCATTGCAAAAACAAACTGAAAGCTGTCCGTTCTTGCCGTTCCCAACAAACCGGAAGCTGCCGTGTAGATTCCGATAATAATTGCAGCTACTGAAACAAGTATAAAAGGATCGAACTGAGGAAACACCACAGTAAATATTTTTTCCATCGCTTTATGCACCCAGCCGAGCACTATAATATTCATAAAAAATCCGAGGTATAGAGCTTTAAACCCCCTCAGAGCTGCGGCGGCTTTGCCATCATACCGGAGTTCGATAAATTCCACATCTGTCATTATATGCGCGCGACGCCACAGGCGAGCAAAAAAGAAGACGGTCAACATACTGCCGATAGCCATATTCCACCAAATCCAGTTGCCCGATATACCGTTTTTAGCTACTAATTCGGTAACGGCCAGTGGAGTATCGGCTGCAAAGGTAGTGGCAACCATTGCCGTGCCCGCGATATACCACGGTAGATTTCTGCCGGAAAGAAAAAACTCGCCTGTATTCTTTCCTGCCTTTCTGGAATAATAAAATGCGATTGAAAATACTATCAGAAAATAAATCAAAATAATTGCTATGTCGGCAATATTTAAAGTATGCATCGATTGACGTTATTGTTTAACAACCGGGAGTTTGAAAAAATTCTCCAATACAAGTGATGCAGCTCCCACGGCTACTGAGAATTGATGATACCTGTCTACAACTATATCGAGCACATTGCTTGTTATAGAGATCACCCTCATTTCTATCTCTTTTCGAACGGAGTCCACAATGATTTCCTCTAGTTCCGAAACTACGCCTGTGAGTATAAGCATGTCAGGATTCAACAGCGAAACCGCTGGAGCTATTGTTTGTCCCACAATACTGCCAATTTTCGAGAAGATCAGTCTGGCAATTTCATCTCCTTCTTTAGCCGCTTGAAGCACCAACTCGATATCAATCGAGTCAAACGAATTCATATAATTTTTCAGTATTTTGCCCTCGGGAAAACGGCTCCTGTATGATGCCAATATTTCTTTCAGCGTAGGCAGATGCGGATATAGCTCGCCCGCGCAATACGACGAGCCTCTGTATAATTCGCCGTTTATTACAATCCCAATTCCAAGACCGCTTACATGCTTATCGATCTCAATCAGAATTGTCAAATAATTTTTTCTTGCTTTAACGTTGTTTTTCCATTTGTATCCAACGGCAACCGCGTTTGCATTGTTTTCCAGTAATATCTTAAAGGGAAATACATTCAGTTTTTCGAGCAGATTAAAGTTCAGATCGGGTAGAATACTCGACATAACAACCACCCCTCTACGGCAATCGACAATACCGGCGAACGCTATACCGACGCCGAGTATTTTTGAATGTTCGAGTTTATTATCATCTATGGCGAGATTTATGGCGGTTATGATGCCATCCGCCAACTCATCGACAGTATTGACAGTATCTATTTTAATATTTCGTTTATAAATCAGTTCTCCTTTGAAATTGAGAACAACCAGAGACATCTCGCCTACTTCGATGTCTAATCCTATTACATAAGCGGCGTCTTTATTGAGAGTCCACATATACGGCTTTTTTCCGCCCTTACTCGTCGAATCTCCTTTCCCATAGAAAAGGACAAAAGATTTAGCCGATAGTTCTTTTAAGATATTGAATATGGTCGAAGGTCTCATGCCGGTAATTTTTGCCAGATCGGAACTGGCAATTATTTCATTTTCCTGAATTAATTTCAGAACAAGCTGCTCGTTAATGTCCTTGACTACTCTCGCATGGAACGAAATCAATTTTTTACTTCTCATTCTTTTGTTCCTATTAAATTAAACTATATAAATAATACATATTACCGCCAAATACAAGCGTCAATTAATGTTTATTTCGTCGACAAAAATCCAGGCTTTACCGCCGGCTCCGGGGTGCCACGAGGGACACACTCCTATATTTTTTCCGATAATTTTAATATACCTGGCTTCTTTATTTAAGAGTTTCGTACCGAAATGTTTAATCCCTTCAAACTTATCATACTCGGTCAGTTTATATTCCGCACTATAAACCTTCACAAAATTCTTTCCGTCGAGCGACAAATAAAATTCGACTTTTTCAGGAAGGAAAATCCACGAACCGATATTCTGAAGAAAATTTATCGATAATTCATTAATCTTTTCTGCATTTCCCAGATCAATAACGACATTCAGATTTTTTCCTTCATAGCCCTGCCACGCATCCGAATTGAAGTTTTCATTTCCTCTTATACCGTCTATCAACCCCCATTTGCCTCCTCCAGTATATGGAGGATCATACATAGTATTATAATGAATATCCCAATTGGTCGGCACTTTGTGAAATTCGGAAGTTACTACTTTACTAAATATACCGTCTTTACTCGAAACAAATTTCAGCAGGGTAGAGTTATTAACTATTATCGGTTCGTTATATAACAAGCCGTTAGTTTTAGGATCGTTGCTATCGAGGACATAATAAATTTCCGCTCCGTCGATGCTTTCCAATTCAACAACCGTCTCTCCTTTGAATACTTTTTCGCCGCTTTTAATAAACGGAATAGGAATAAATTCCAAGTCCACATAAGATTGCGGTCTGTCGACTTTATCAAATCCCCAGTTCGTAGGCTCGCCTACCATTTCAAAAACAATGTTTCCTCCATTAATTATGTCTTTATGTGTTATGTACGATGCGGCATGGTACGAACCGTTTAATTTTGCCGAGCCGATATAAATATTTCGGTCGGATAGATTTTGGGTTTTGATTACAAAGGAATTTCCGTTTTCAAGATTTATTACGGCTTTTTCAAAGTGCGGTTTGCCGATTATGTATTGATCCTGACCCGGGCAAACAGGATAAAATCCGAGACTGCTCAAAACATACCACGCCGACATCTGCCCACAATCTTCATTTCCGCTTAAGCCGTCGGGTTTATCTGTATATAACGTATTGAGGATTCTATTTACAATTTCCTGGGTTTTATACGGCTTGCCAATATAGTTATAAAGATATGCAATATGATGACTCGGTTCGTTGCCGTGAGCGTATTGTCCTATTAGTCCCGAAATATCCGGTTGATGCCGTCCTTTTAATTTCGTATCAGCATTGAAAAGTTCATCAAGTCTCTTGTCAAAGTTTTCATCTCCTCCGAATAGATCAATCAAGCCGTTCACATCGTGAGGCGCAAAGAAGCTATACTGCCATGAATTTGCCTCGGTATAATCTCTACTGACTACATACGGGTCAAAGGGAGAAACCCATTTGCCGTTTTTCTTAGGTCTGAAAAATCGCGTTACGGGGTCAAAAAGATTAACGTAGTATTTTGAACGTTCGAGATAATAACGAACGGCATCTTTATCCCCCGTTACATTGGCAACCTGCGCAATACACCAGTCATCATACGAATACTCGAGCGTTTTGGATACGCTTTCGTGCTCATGGTCTGAAGGAATATAACCCATCTCTTTGTAAGCGTTGAGTCCTCTTGCGTCGGACATTGCCGAGCGCTTCATAGCTTTTAAGGCAAGCTCATTGTTAATGCCCGGCAAATTTTTAATTATGGCATCCGCAATTACTGGTATCGAATGATAACCTATCATTGTTCCGGTTTCGTTCGACGCCAGTTCCCAGATTGGCAGTTGACCGCTTTCCTCGTATTTGCGCAACATCGAATTTATCATGTCGACATTTTCTTTGGGAGCAATTATCGTAAATAACGGATGAAGCGCTCTGAAAGTATCCCATAGAGAAAAAACCGTATAGAGAGTAAAATTTTCTTCGTGATGAATTTTACCGTCCATACCGATATAACTGCCGTCGACGTCGGAGAGAATATTCGGGCTCAGGAAAGCATGATAAAGAGCCGTATAAAATATTCTTTTTTTAGTCGCGTCCGAATCTTCAATGACAATCGAAGACAGTCGATTTTCCCATTCGGCTTCAGCCTGTTTTTTTATACTATCAAAATCCCTTTGATTAATTTCGGACTTAAGATTTTTTTCCGCCCCTTCCAGACTCGTATGTGAAATTCCGACTTTAACATATACCGGTTCGTTAGGATTGGTTCGAAAATGAAAAGCGGCTTTTACGTTTTTACCCGCAGCTTCTTTATTATTTACCGGCTTGTCGTTCTTAAAAACAGAGCGGGATTCGAAAGGCTTGGAGAAAACCGCATAGAAATAGACTGTATGATCTTTGGCCCAACCTGCCGATCTTCTGTATCCTTTAACTGTCGTATCGTTAACAACGATTAATTTTGAATCGATTACTCTGTCCTGAATTCCATGCGCAAGATCGATAAGGATATGAGAATTTTCCGATTCCGGAAAAACATATTTGTGATAGCCAGCTCTCTTTGTAACTGTCAATTCCACATTAATTTTATAGTCTTCCAAAAATACGGAATAGTACCCGGGCGAGGCTTTTTCGGATTCATGTTTAAAACGCGATCGATACCCCGAGTCGGGATCGTCTTTCGAGCCAGGTTCTAATTTCAGTTCGCCCGTTGTTGGCATAAATAAAATATCGCCGTAATCCGCGCAGCCTGTGCCGCTCAAATGAGTGTGACTGAAACCGATTAGAGAGTTATCCGAATAATGATATCCCGAGCACCAGTCCCATCCCTCGGTATCCGTATCGGGACTCAGCTGAACCATTCCGAAAGGCAACGAAGCGCCAGGATAAGTATGACCGTGCCCGTCCGTACCGACAAACGGATTCACAAAATCGGTAAGTTTGTTCTGAGCTATAACGCAAAGAGAGCTCGCGAATATTATAGCAATTAAAAACTTAAATACTTTCATAACCCATCCTAAAACTTGTTTATAAATTCACCTTTTTCTATACTCCAGTCGTTCCCGAAATACCCGATAAAGCGGACGCCCTGATCATCCGACTCGATAATTTTGCTGTCATAAACCACTAAATCGGGAAAACTCAAGTACGGATGATAAAATTGAGCGAGTTCCGCCAATTTCATTCCTTTAATACCGGCGCCGGCAACCACTGCAACGCTGGCAATGTCGCTGTCTCTTCTCGGCCGTATCATCAAACAAGATAAATCTTTGCCGTAAAAAATCTTGTCCCCGATATTAATTTTTCCTTTTTCCACATTGACAGGAGAATCTTTCAATAATTTATTCCATGCGGAATTTGTTTCCGCATTGCCGTAAAGCACAACATTTCTGTCTTTATAAACTAGAGGATCGAATTGGTCATCCTCGATTACTTCGATTGCCGCATTTCCCTGATACCATAGATACTCTGCGTCAAACCGCGCTTTTTCAAACGCCCACTTGTTCTCATCTTTAGAGCCGTGCGTGCCGTAAACAAACAAAACATTGTTATTTAAGACTTCCCTAATATTTCCTAGGCGCAAAGGATTCTTGCTTTCTGCAGCGGGTTTACCCGTAATCTCCCATACGCCGTCATTTTTACAAAGAAATAGTTTATAATCGGAAGGTATAGGAATATTCTCAATTTTCCGGCCGTCTATTTCGACCGAAACCGGAGCGCCCGGATTCAATACGGAAAGGTCGAATGCAAGATAACTTACATTTTCCGTTTTCCCTTTAATAACTCGCTTTCCGTATTCGAGCGTAAAATTAACTTTGCTGAGTTTTTGTTGTTTTTCCTGATTGATAATTTCAATCCAGAAGTATTTTGACGAGACTGCAGGATTGGCAGTTGTAAATTCGACGTTTCTAATCATATGTTTTTTTGGCGCTGAATGTCGCGCAAAAAAATCGAACATCGGCATCCAGTCAACGCAATCGGCTCCGTCTTCATCGGAATTATCCCACCAATGTCCGGCTCCTTTTTCAATATGGAATTCGTAATCTTTATGAAATTTGGAAACTATCTCCAGCATCGATTCGGCTTGAGATATCGGCACGTTGTCGTCGGCGTCGCCGTGAATGACATAGATACCGTTTTTGACGAGGTTCCTTGCAAATTCATAAGTATCGCTTTGTTTCGATGAACGAACCAGCATTTCTTTTACGTCCGACGTATCGATTAAATTTCTTATACGATAAGACCAGATGCTAATCCAGCCTGCGCTGGGCCCGATTGCGGCGAAACGATCCGGATAATTAATTCCAAGCTGCCAGGTGCCGTGACCGCCCATTGAATGTCCTGTCAAATAAACTCTTTCCCTGTCGATGTTGAATTTTTTTAACGCAATTTCCATTACTTCGAGAGCGTCTACTCTTCCCCAATTTTCCCAATTAAAACCGTAAGGCCTTCTGTTGGTGGGAGATACAATATAGCCCCAATTCTTATGTCCGTAAGAATTCGCCTGATTAATAGCTTCGACGCCTGCGCCGTGTAAGCTCAAGAATAGAGCCGGTTTGTTCTTCAAATCAATTGGCGGGTTAACAGCGTAATACTGCACGCTGCCGTCTAATTTGCTGACGAATGTTTCTCTTCGTGTTTCGTATTCGTCCACAACTTTTAGTTCTATTTGTTCTGAAAGTAAAGTTTTTTCAACGCCGGTAGATTTTTCCACAAGTTCAATATTCAGCCTAACAGCCTCCTTTTTATTTACCTCTGGAAGTTCGATTTTGAAGGGCGCTTTGTATACAGAAAGCGGATTTATTACAGGCAACTTTGAATAGGCGGGTATATTTTTAATAGCAGAATTATCCGAATAAGTTTTAATGTACAAATTATTCAGTTTACTTTTGCCTGCATTTATCAACAAAATAGCGCCGTACGACGACGCAGGCTTGTTTACAATTAAATCAGGAATGGTTAGGTCTTCTTTGCTAAAAAGGATTGGCGGGGTATTTTGGTGAATTTTAACTTTTAACGCCCCGCTTCTGTTGCACCTGAAGACCAGGTGATTAACGCCTTTTTTAATTTCTACCGGTATTAATGAATAATCGAATCTGGGCTCCCACGATTCATATGTATCCTTTGTTCTGTATGGGTTGCCGCTTCTCATTGTTCCGTTTATAAATACAAAAGAATGTCCCATAGCTTCCAGCAGAACTATTCTGTTTTTGTCGGAATTGAATTTCATATAGACATATCCGTTACGCAGTTCCGGAGCTTTGAACCAGCCGTTTTCGTCGGAGTCAATTTCTTTCCATTCTCCGATTAGCTTATCGCCTTTTTTCACTTTCTGTCCGGTTGTAGGCTCTTTCCAACTACCCGTTACAATTGACGCGACAATCGGATCGGGGGTAATTACGTTATCTCTGTAAGAATAGTCCATACTGACGGCCAATCCGTCTTTGATTAAAATAGTGTCAGACTGTTGTGCGCTCACTGTTAAAAGAGCAAGCAATAACGTTAGGACGGAAAGAAAAGCTCTGATTTTCATATTAACCCCTTTTTACTATTCATTATTGTTATTATTGACTGTTCCGTCGTCGTTGTAATCTCTTGCCATGGTTTTCAATCGGCTCATCATATCCTTAAAATCGACGGTTCCCCCAAGGATGAACCAAATTATAATTACGAACGACGCTGCAAGATTAATTTCGACGTATTTTCTCCAGAAAGCCAGCCAAACAGAATCGGGCACGTCGTATAAAAGGTTCCATATGGTTCCGATAATAAAAACCGCAACCCATGCAAATGTCCATACATAAGATACAATATAAATCAGCTTATCTCCTTTTGTAAATTCCTTACCGATACCAAGCATACGAAGCCCTTTCAGAGGTACCTCGTTAACGACAACGGTTTCGTCTTTGATAGCATATATACCGCGGTGAAGCATTTTATCCATATTGAATTCCTGACGATTACCAAATAATGAAACAAGTATATAACTGAGCGACGAAACTCCCATCGAAATCGCCCAGAAATATTGTCCGTTTATCGGGAAGTCGGGATAAATTTGCTGAAGTATTATTCCGCTTACCGCGACTGCTGAACCGATTGTAAGCGATACCCATGCAGCCGCGGTAGTGCCGTACTTCCAGTAAAGTCCTCCGATGATGACAGAGCCCGAACCGCCTACAAAAATTGCGGCGGTAATAGCAAAGTAAAGGAAGATATAATCGGTCATCGGGAAAAACAAACTGAAGAAGAAAATAAATACGCAAACGCCGAGAATTGAATAACGAAGCACTCTTAGATGTTGTTCGTGTGAAAATTTCTTTTTTCTGAAGGGCATTACAACATCCTGAATAAAAATACTGCCCCATGAATGCATATACGAACTGTTCGTTCCCACCGTCGCCATAATCATTACGGCAAGCAATGCCCCTCTCAAATAGAATGGCAGTATTTCCGAAAGCACAAGCGGCACTCGCAACTGGTTTTGAACGGCTTTGTTATCGATACCGCTCAATGTTTTTTCGACTACCGTGGCGACATTGGAAAAATCCACGTGGTGTAAAATCGTAAATGCCACAACCGGCACGAAAACATAAAAGAGCCATCGCGGTATATCTCTGAAATTAGCCAGCACTTCTCCCATTTTAGCTTCATGCGCGCTTTTGGCGGACGAATAATATCCCTGTCCTCCCTGCCACGACATTTTGCCGTAGATAATTCCGACAACATTTATCAAGAAATACCAGAAGTTAAAATCCTGCACTTCGCTCGCTTTAAATGGATTTATCAACGATGCATTTTCGGGAACCGTACTAACGGCTTGCATTATTTGATCCCAGTTGACGAAGAAAAGGCAAAATACAAGGATTGCTATAAATGTAATATTTAAGAAAACACCCTGAATAAATTCCGTAACGATTATTGCGACTTGCCCGCCCGCAAACACAAAGTAGAGGGAGACTAATAATAAGAGAGCCATTGTAACGGGAAACGTGGAAACTTCAACGCCGAGAAACTGAAAGCTCAAAGGCAGTCTGCAAAAATAAATTATAAAACGGGCGCTCACTGCGGGGAAAATACCGAAATTCAGAAGTCCGGATATAAACGCCAGTATGCCGGCATAAATCCTAAAATTTCGACTGTACCTCATTTCGAGGAACTGCGCTACGGTCAGCGCGCGAGTCTGTCTGAATCGATAGATAACCCAGCCGGTTACGGTTACAATTAAGAGTACAACCGCCATAATGAATTCCCACCAGCGCAGAACAAAACCCGCCACATAATTCATTTCCCATTGACCCACAATCGTAATTGCTCCGATTGCAGTCATTCCCTGAGAAACGGTTATCATATATCTGCCGGCGGAACGACCTGCAGATAAGAAGTCGGCAACGCTTTTTACATGTCTTTTGCTCAAATAAACGCCATAGAAAGAGAAGCTCATTACTACTGCAACTATCAACCATTCATAGAAGGATAAATCCATAAAAATCACCGTATTTTAAGATTTGGATCAAAAAGAGATTTTTATAATTTAAGGAACGATATTTCCAGAATGTTTTTATTTTACGAAAATAAACACTGTATTTAATAAAACTATTTTAACCATTTTTTTCTAAAAAGCCAAAATAATTTTAGTATTTTTTTCATTTTTTGCATATTATTGTCTATGGTATATTTTTTATAAAAAAATACAACGGAGGCAGTTTATGAAATTTTCTGCCGTTTTTTTGTTTGGAATATTGTTCACCATAGCTCCTAAATTTTATGCTCAGAGCGGTACATTGCAATCTCTAATTCCCAAACCGGAGAAAATAATTCCATCTGAGGGCAAATTTACTTTTGATAACAAAATTACAGTAAAATCAACAAGCGGCAAATTAGCCTCCTATTTTAAAAACAAAATATTCGAGTTGACAGGCATTAAACTGATGAACGACAGCTCTGCTAAAATTAAGACGATAATTTTTGAATCCGGCGTGCTGCCAAACGAAAGCGACAAGGAAGCGTATAATCTCGAGATTACTCAGTCAACTATTACTATCTCCGCTAATACGGACGAAGGGATATTCAGAGGGATTCAAACCGTCTTCCAGTTGATACCGCCCGAAATAAAAAAGAGCCGGAACGGAAAGCCGTTCGTATTACCTGCATGTAAAATAGAAGACAATCCGCGTTTTCAGTGGAGAGGCTTAAATCTCGATTGCAGCCGCCATTTTATGAGCAAAGATTTTATAAAAAGGTATATCGATATACTCGCATATTTTAAATTCAACACGCTCCACTGGCATTTTACCGACGACCAGGGTTGGAGAATAGAAATAAAGAAATATCCCAAACTAACCCAAATCGGCGCCTGGCGCAAAGAAGCAGACGGTTCGCTTTACGGCGGATATTATTCACAAGAGGATATAAAAGAAATTGTTGAGTACGCAAAAAGCAGGTATATCAATATCGTCCCCGAAATTGAGATGCCGGGACACTGCCTTGCGTCCTTGGCTTCTTATCCTGAAAATTCTTGCACAGGCGGACCCTTCGAGGTTACGAATATGTGGGGCGTTATGAAAGACGTTTACTGCGCCGGTAGGGACTCCACTTTTATATTTCTTCAAAACATTCTGGACGAAGTAATCGATTTGTTTCCCGGCAAATACATCCATATAGGAGGCGACGAAGTTCCGAAGGACAGATGGAAAGAATGTCCCAGATGCCAGGAAAGAATCAAGACGGAAGGTTTGAAAGACGAGAAGGAACTGCAAAGTTATTTCATAAAACGGATTGTCAATTACCTTGAATCGAAAGGGAAAACAGCAATTGGTTGGGATGAAATTCTCGAGGGAGGACTCGCTCCCGGAGTAATCGTTCAATCGTGGCAGGGACACGACGGCGCAATTGCGGCGGCTCGTCAAAAACATTATACAATATGTTCCCCTACTTCCCATACTTATCTGAATTACGATCCTGATAACCTCGACCTTAAAATAGCCTACTCTTTCGAACCGGTTCCAGTGGAATTGAATGAAGAGGAAGCCGTTTACGTCATAGGAAGCGAAGCAAATTTATGGACTGAACATTGTCCTCAAGAAAAAGTAGACTCTCAACTCTTCCCGCGTATTCTTGCTCTCTCCGAAGTTTTCTGGACAACGGGATCGAAAGACTATGATGAATTCTATAGTCGCCTCAAAAACAAATACGAAGATCTGACTTCGCTAGGAATCAAATACGGAAGAGAATCGAAACTAATCACATATAAAGTCGAACACAACACAGATCCCCAACAATATATTGTTACATTCGATATTCATCAGGAAGGCGTTAACCTCCGTTACACTCTGGACGGAACAACGCCCACATACAAATCGGAAATTTATACCCAACCGATTGTCGTCAACAACACCAGCAAGCTCGTAGCGGCTGCTTTCAGAGATACTTTTTTCCTGAATAAAAAAATTAACTTTGATTTTATTTTTCATAAAGCCGTCGGCAGCGACATCAAAATTATCAATGAATATAGCTTACATTACAGAGCTAACGGAGATAACTCATTAGTAGACGGCATACGCGGCACCGACGATTTTCACGACGGTATGTGGCAGGGATATCAAGGCGTCGATTTCGAAGCGGTTATCGATTTAGGTTCCGAAAAAGAAATTTCGAGAGTAGTGCCGCGATTTATATTAAACTCCAACTCCTGGGTATTCCTTCCTAAAAAAGTGGTAATTTCCATATCGAAGGACGGAAGTAAATTTTCAGATGAAAAAGTTATTGCGAACGACGTACCTCAAAAAAATTCCGAAATAATAATAAAAGAATTCGGAGCGGATTTTATCGCATCCAAAGCTCGCTACATAAAAGTATTCGCCGAAAGCATTAAAGTATGTCCCGAATGGCATCCGGGAGCAGGCCATAAAGCCTGGCTGTTTATCGATGAAATCGTAGTTGAATAAACCGGAGAGGAATGAGATGGCTAAAGAAGATAAGAAACCGTTGCATGCAGGAGCCGTCGAAATTGACGAAGCTCTAAAAGTTTACTATCCCGAAACCGACGAACGGGTGCTTAAAAAATTGAATGTATGGCAGAGTCTAAAATTCGGGCTGTTGATGCACTGGGCTCCGTCGAGCCAATGGGGTATTGTGGAATCCTGGTCTCTGTGTTCCGAAGATGAGGAGTGGTGTAAACGAAATATCGAAGATTACTGCGAATACAAAAGGCTTTATGAAAATCTTATTACCACTTTCAATCCGGTTGAATTCAATCCCGAGAAATGGGCGGATGCAGCGCTAGCTGCGGGTATGAAATATTTTATTTTTACAACCAAGCATCACGACGGCTTTTGCATGTACGACAGCAATTATACGGATTACAAAATTACGGGAGAACGTTGCCCGTTCAGGCACAATCCTAACGCAAATATTACAAAAGCGCTTTTTGATTCCTTCAGACATCGCAATTTTATGATCGGCGCATATTTTTCCAAACCAGATTGGCATTCCGACTATTACTGGTGGAGACGTTTTGCCACTCCCGACAGAAACGTTAATTACGACATTCGGAAATATCCGGAAAGATGGAATAAATTCGTAGAGTTTACGCACAATCAAATTATGGAATTGATGACGGACTACGGAAGCATCGATATACTTTGGCTCGACGGCTGTTGGGTACGGAGTTACACGGAAGAAGAATTGGAAGCTGAACGTAAGAAAGCTAATTTCAATATCTATCGAATTCAAAACCAGGATATAAAAATGCCCTTGCTGGCTAAAAAAGCGAGGGAAAAACAACCGGGATTGATAATTGTCGATAGAGCAGTACCCGGCCCGTATCAAAATTACCTGACGCCCGAAAATCAAATCCCGGAAAACACTCTCCCCTATCCGTGGGAAACTTGTATGCCGATAACGCCTTCCTGGTCTTACGAACCGGGATTGAAATATAAATCGTCGAGGGAAATAATTCATTTACTGATCGATATAGTTTCGAAGGGGGGCAATTTATTATTGAACATTGCGCCAACTCCCGAAGGAGACTGGGAACCGGAAGCATATGAACGATTAAAAGATATCGGAAAGTGGATGAAAATAAACGGAGAAGCAATTTACGATTCGGAACCCGTTTTTCCTTATAAACAAAACCAGCTTTCTTATACGAGGAATAAAAGCAACTTCTACGCCTTCTACAGAATAAAGGAGGATGAAAATTTATTACCGAAGGAAATTAATATTACAATTCCGGAAATAAAAGACGAACCGGTTATTACCGTTCAGGGGAATGACGCTATTCTTCAATGCAAACGCGACGGAGAAAAAATTATCATTATAATTCCCGAAGAATTGCGTAAGGTAAAAAAGGATCAATATACTTTTACAATGAAAATAAGGACGTAATATGACAAAGAAATTTTTATTTGCCTTTTTATGTCCTTTGATTGTTTTTTCACAAACAAAAAGCAACATTGTATTTATTGATCCGGACGATACGCCCGCGGAGATAATTCGTAAAGCGGCAAATGTAATCCCTGCATGGCGCCAGTACGACTGGCAAAAATTGGAGCTTACAGCGTTCATCCATTTCGGTATGAATACATTTATGAACCTGGAATGGGGACGAAAAGACTTTGATTTATCGGTTTTCAATCCATCCGGAATCGATACCGATCAGTGGGCAAGAATTTTAAAAGAAGCCGGCTTTAAGCTGATTATCCTTACCGCCAAACACCACGACGGATTTTGTTTGTGGCCAAGCAGGTATACCGATTACGACATTGAGAATACTCCCTATAAAAACGGCAAGGGGGATATTGTAAAAGAATTATCGGAATCCTGCCGGAAAGAAGGAATTAAATTCGGAATATATCTGTCTCCGTGGGACATGCACGAAAAAACTTACGGCTCGGATGCTTATAACGAATATTTCAGAAATCAATTAAAAGAATTATTGACAAACTACGGGGAAATAGCCGAAGTATGGTTCGACGGCGCATGCGGAGAAGGCCCGAGCGGCAAAAAGCAAATTTATGACTGGAATTCTTATTATGAACTGATTCGAGAACTCCAGCCGGATTGCATTATTGCCAATATGGGACCAGATGTAAGGTGGGTGGGCACAGAATCCGGTTACGGAAGAAAGACCGAATGGAGCGTGCTTCCCGGAAACATCATGGATACGGAGTTGATAGCCGCTTCTTCACAGCAAAAAAGATTGGATAATGCATTTATTCCCCGCGACCTGACTGAAGAAGACCTCGGAAGCAGGGAAAAAATTTTGAAAGCAAAATCCCTCATCTGGTATCCGGCAGAGATAGACGTGTCTATCCGCCCCAGATGGTTCTACCACAAAGAAGACGACAACTTTGTTAAATCCCCCGAAAAACTCTTTGATATCTATCTTAATTCCGTAGGACTCAACGGAGTATTACTTTTAAATGTTCCGCCTAATAAAGATGGTTTAATCGTTGACCAAGACATAAAGAGTTTAATAGGCTTCAAATACCTGATTGAAAATACATTCGGTCGAAATCTTGCGACGGGCAAAGTTACATTTGTTTCATCCGAAAGAGAAGGCAACAGCGCGGCTTTAATATTGGATAACGACTACGAAACTTATTGGACTACATACGGCTCGGATTCAACAGCGGTTATTGAAATTTCACTTGATACGATTAGGACTTTCAACTGCGCAATGCTGCAGGAGAATATTCTGGAAGGTCAAAGGATCGAAAAATTTTCTCTTGAATTCTGGAGACATAATCAATGGAAAAAGTTTGCAACCGGCACAACGATAGGATATAAAAGGCTCTTCAAATTCGACCCGGTTACTACTTCAAGGGTAAGAATAATCATAGAGCAATGCAGAACAAATCCCACTTTGTCTTCATTCGGTCTGTATATCACTCCCCCGTCGCTCTCTTTTTCGCCAGGGGACACTACATTCAGGGATACGCTTGCGATTAAGATAAATTGCGACATTCCGGACTCGAAGATATATTACACGCTTGACGGTTCGCTGCCCGACAGCAATTCTACTCTTTACGACGGGGAAATTATTATCGACTCCTCAACGACAATTACGGCGGTGGCATTCTCCGGCGACGGTAAAAAAGGATTGCCGGTTAGCGTTGATTATTACAAAGCGAAATATGAAATAATCTCCTTAACGAAATATTCCCAAGCTTATTCCGGAGGGGGTAAATATGCGCTAGTAAACGGCGTTAGAGGAAGTTCTTATTTCAAAGACGGTAATTGGCAGGGTTATCACGGCAACGACCTTGTTGCTGTGCTCGATTTAAAGGAATACAAAAGGATTAGAAAAATATCAGCAGGTTTTCTGAAAGATATTAACGCATATATATTTTTTCCGGACTCTGTTACTTTTTATACATCCGAAGACGGAATAAATTTCAATAAACTTGGCAGTAAAAAAACTGTCGATACAAACGAGAATAACGCTGAAATTCAATCCGTCAGCATTAATGCAAACGGAATTAATTGCAGATATATAAAAATCGAAGCGAAAAATATCGGAGTCTGTCCCGAATGGCACGTCGGAAAAGGCGCCAAAGCCTGGTTATTTGCAGACGAAATTACCGTTGAATAGCTATTTTCTTATGTCGCTTGATGACATATAGTCCGTAATAAAAAATAACTATAAAACAAAACAAAGGAATAATATAAGCGAGATTGATATTAGACGTCAAATCGGATACCAAACCCTGCAAAGCGGTTAATATAGCGCCTCCGAGAATTGCCATAATAAGTCCGGAACTTGCAATTTGAGTATCGCTGTTTAATCCTTCCACTGCAAGTCCGAATATCGTCGGAAACATCAAGGACATACAAGCGGAGATCGATACGAGGGCAATAACGCCTGCATATCCTCCGGAAACGATCACCGCAATCGTGAGAACAGTCGCTATTCCGGATAAATACGCGAGTAATTTCCCCGGTGAAATATATTTCATCAAAACCGTACAGATGAATCGAAATAATGCAAAGAGCGCCAAAGAAATTAGATAGTAAGTGGCAGCATTTTTTTCGTTCAGTTCCAATTGTTTCATTACATAACGTATTGTAAAAGACCATACTCCAATCTGAGCGCCCACATAGAAGAATTGCGCTGAAACGCCCAGCAAATAATTCTTATTTCTCAGTAATCTTTTTAAAGTTTGTTTTACATCCACATGCCCCGATTCGTCCTTTGCTCGCGGCATTTTAGTGAAAGCTATAAGAATCCACAAAAATAAAAGTATTATAGCAACTCCTACATAGGGACCCATAACGGCGGACAATTCAGCCGATTGGATTTTTTTAAGTTGCTCCGGAGCCATGGACAAACGCTCGACATCCGTAGCGCTGTTCAAATGCGATAGAATAAATAGCTGGCTGATAATTACTCCGGCAATCGAACCGATCGGATTAAACGATTGCGCAAGATTTAACCTTCGAGTGGCTGTAGAAGCGTCGCCCATAGCTATAACATAGGGATTGGCTGAGGTTTCCAGAATAGATAACCCTCCGGCTAATATATAGAGCGCCAGCAGAAAGTGAAAGTAATTCATCGTTTTGCTGGCAGGATAAAAAAGCAAGGCGCCTGTTATAAACAAACCCAATCCGAGCAATACCCCGGCTTTATAAGTGAATTTCTTTATGAAAATTGCAGCCGGCAAAGCCAGACAAAAATACGAACCGTAAAATGCTATCTGTATCCAGGAAGTCTGAAAATCCGACAGGCTCATAATTCTTTTAAATGCCGCCAGCAAAGTGTCGGTCATATTGTTTGCCAGTCCCCACCAGGCAAAACAGCTGGTTATCAGAATAAATGGGATTAAATGTTTACGCTGTACAATGGGAGAACGGATTTTACTTTTACTTTCGCCGTTCATAATTATTATCTATATAATGGTCCGAAGCTTTTACAGGCGGCAAAATCGGCGCTCTCCGCATCCGATGTGCCAAAGGCATTCCATGCAGCCGGTCTGAAAATACGATCTCTCTCTATGTTATGCATGTATACAGGTATTCTAAGAATAGATGCAAGCGTAATCAATTTATCTCCGATATGACCGTAAGAAACAGCGGCGTGATTGGCGCCCCAATTCAGCATAACCGAGTATACATCCTTGAATGCTCCTTTACCGGTTATTTTGGGCACAAACCATGTTGTAGGCCACGTGGGGTTGGTTCTTTTCTGTAACAGCGCGTCTATTTCGGGATCGAGTTCGACCGTATAACCTTCGGCAATCTGAAGCGCCGGGCCCAAGCCGTGAATTATATTAATTCTGCTCATTGTAACCGGCATGCCGCCTTCCGTCAGAAAGTGCGACGAAAAACCGCCTCCCCTAAAATACTCCCTTATTGCAGGGCACCAGCTTGTGGCTTCGAGACAGTCTTTTGCTTCCTTCTCAGTTATCTCCCAGAAAGGTTTAATGGCAGGTTTACCATCCAGACGCTGTTTACCGGTTCCGTCGAGAGCAGACGAGCCCGAGTTGATAAGATGGATAATTCCTCCTTCAGCCAATCCGGTAAGTTTTTTACCCCCCACTCTTTGAACGGCTTCGGGACTCCAATACGTGCGCACGTCCGAAAAAATTTGAGCCGTGTTCGTTAATAAAAGTCCGAAAAGCATGCAAATTCCGTTCAGGCTGTCGTTTTCCGTAGCTACAATGTACGGTTCACGAATACCGTTCCAGTCAAAAGACGAGTTTAAAATCGCTTCCAGGAAGTCGCCGTTAGGCATAAAATCCGTCCATTGGCGTTGTCCCTGAAATCCGGCTGCTATTGCATTGTGTCCCAGCGCTTCCTCTTCGAAACCTAATTCTGCAAGTTTGGGATTTCCAACCATAAGGTCTCTGAAAATCATCGTCATTTTAACAACTGTTTCCCATTCGCTTTTACGCTGTTCTCCGGATACAGGCGGATCATTAGGGTCTTCTCCTTCCCGGCAGTTAGCCGCAACCCATTTTATAGCTTTATTAAATTCTTCGCTGTCGTAAATTTTTTCGTTAATTCTTCTTATTATTTCAGTCATATCGACAAATTCGGATTTCATACCGAGATAGTCATATATAAAATGCGTATCGACAACCGACCCGGCGATACCCATCGAAACAGCCCCGACCGAAAGATAAGATTTGCCCTGCATTTCCATCGCAGCAATGGCAGCCTTAGTAAATAAAAGTAATTTTTCTTTAACGTCGTCCGGTATGGACGAATCGTCGCTCTCCTGAACGTCTTTTCCATAGATTCCGAAGGCAGGAACGCCCAATTGATTATATCCTGCAAGCGCCGCAGCGAGATAAACCGCTCCGGGTCTTTCCGTTCCGTTGAATCCCCAAACGGCTTTAGGAATAATAGGCGTTATATCCATTACTTCAGTGCCATAGCACCAGCAGGGAGTTACGGTAATAGAAACGCCTACGTTATTTTCCTTGAATTTTTCCATACACGCAGCCGCTTCTGCAGCTCCGCCAATGCAAATATCAGCTATAACACACTCGACAGGCATACCGTCGGAATAGCGTAGAGTGTTCTGTATAAGATCGGCAGTTTTCTTAGCCATTTGCATGGTTTGGGCTTCGAGCGATTCCCTGACGCCTTTTCTTCTGCCGTCAATTACAGGTCTTATCCCGACTCTAACGTGTTTTTTTCTCAATTGAAATACCGGATGATTATCGAAGTTCATAATTACTCCGTTATATTTAATTTATTCCGATTTCTTTCGGTATGCCGTATAGATTCCTTCTGAATTTTTTAGATATAAGATACTTTCATTAATAGCATTTATTAAAAGGCTAATTTGTAGATTTTATTAAACTCTTTGTCGTGGCATCTTCTTGTTTGTCCCATCTTAGTGTACTCCTATATTTATTTTAATTCAAATATAGCTGCTTTTCTGGCTGTCTACAAGATAGGGGCAAGATGAATAGCCATTTGACCATTATAAGCACGCGTAATCAAAGCTTTATTCGCCGAAGGCATTGGAGTATAATATTCTATCTCAACCCCGCCTAATGCTATATCATATCCATCAATAAATTCATCATTTTCCGCCTTTAAGTATCCGATTAACAACATAGTAAAGCTATGATTTTCAATAGATTGATTATACACAAAGCAGGGCATAAAAAATTAAGAATAATCTATTCATAACCCCTCCAACAAAGAATATTATTATTGTATTTTTTCAATTAGTATCGGGTGCGCTTCTGTATTAAAAATTACATCATTAAATTTTAACGATTTCCCTTGATCAAATAACAAGTATAAATACTTCAAGGTTTCGGCAAAAAAGAAACTTTCCATTGCATCCTCTTTCTGCTTGGTTACAACACTTTCCAGATGAGAAAATGCTTCGCCCGTTTTACAATATTTAACTATACTTGAATAATATCTCACACCCATTCTTAAATATTTCTCATCTTTTGTGTAATTATAAAGATAATAGGCACTTTCAATACATTCAGGTCTTAAATAATATGCCGCTGAAATTATCGTATCATTCATATAATCATACTGTTCAGGAATAATTCCATATTTCTCCCATAACGAAAAAAGACTTTCATTAAACTCTCTAGCATCATCAATATTGCCAGCAAGACACAAAACAGCTGGAAAAAAAGCGTCCAATGCGCCTACTTGTGTTTTTAATCTTTTGCCAGAAAACATATCTACATGGCTATACCATAATCCGTTCTCAGTCTTGTGTTTCATGAAATTATTAATTCCCGTTATTGTTTTTTTCCAGGCGCTTTCAATTTCCTCATCCTTGAAAAGCAAAGATGTTTTTAATAAATACTCAAAGAACGAATCTATCATACCACTAATATGGCACTCAGTATTTATCCATTTACCTGTATTGACGTCAATGAGTGTGCCTACTAATCCTATATCAGAACTTTTCTCCATTAATGCCATTATCGCCTTTTTTGCCTTATCATAATAGATTGGATTTCCCGTCAATTTTGATAGAGTACCGTATTCTAATAACAAGGTACCTATTTCTGCAGGATTATTTATTTCCCCCTTAGTTTTCCCTGTCTTTAGATTAACAAACACATATGGCATACCCGTAGGTGAATTAAACACGGGCAACATTCTATTAGCTAAATCTGTTGCTAATTCCAAAAATTTTGGGTCGCCGTCTAATAAGTATGCAGATAATAAACCACCTAACAACCTAATTGTAATCTCAAAATGTTGCACATAAATATCTTTATTAAAAGAAAGACTATCCAATATCAATTTTTTTGCTTCATCCGCCTCCTCATTTAATCCCATTAACACCATTGTATCATAAGAATCAACTGGCGTCATCAGTAAAGATACACCATACCAATCATGGTAAGTTTTGGTAAGCGGTTTTAGAGCATCATGACCCCACGCATATTTTTTATAGGCTTCCCAAGCAAACTTAAAATCTTGTATAACACTATCAGCGTATTGTTCATAATTAATAACTTGTTTTTGTTTTGTGTTAGCACCATCTTTACAAGAAACCATTGCTAAAATAACAACGATGCACAGAACTAAGGCGTTAATAATATATTTCATATCCTTACCTCTTGTATTTATTTTTTTTGTTTAACTTTCAGCAAATGTATCTCAATTCCGAATGCTATTTTATTTTCTAAATTTTTTCTTTCCTCGTACTTATTTAATATATTCAACTGATTTTCTCAATTCCATTGAATACTGATAGAATTCCTTTACGCTCATTTCTTTTAGGAATAACATGCCGTGAGCAGCGCGCGCTCTGGGTATAGGATTGTTCAGAAAATATTTTTTACCCAGACAGTTCCTGATTTTCTGATATTGCTCGACATGAATTTGTCTGGCCAGCTGAGAAAAAGGTCCGTCGTACTCCCAACTTGGAAAGCTGGCGTCTTTTTGAGAACCGTAACAATTCATAAATACGTTGTCGAGAATCGCCATAGAATTCAAACTGACAGGCACATAAATATTTGCTTCCGCAGGATGGAAGCGGTACCAGACATTTCTGTACCCCCATATTTTCAGCTTCGAGATGTCTTCCTCTTTTTCATAAAGTTTCAATGCTTCGCTTACTGCCTGAAGCACTTTGTAATGCGTATCCGGTCCGCTGCCTTCCGGGTCAAATGCCACGGTTAATATAGTCGGTTTGATTTTTCTAATTAATTCAAGTATCGGGATTACGTCTCTTTGTAGTTCAGGATTTTCAGTAAAAATATTTCCCTGATAGAAGCCGAGCCTTAGATGCGAAACGTCTTTCGAAGAGAAGCCGTAATATGCCCAGGTCAGTTCTTCCTCCCATTCTCTCAACATTCCTTTCAGCTTTTGAACGTGCGGAATGTCTTTTTTACCGGGATACTGGGTTCCGAAATAATTAATCAGCTCGTCCACTCTGTCGTTTATATATCTAAGGCTTGTTTCTTCGTAAATTTCTATAATGTTTCTGAGCATTCTTCTGGAAGTAGCTTCGGTTCTTTTGGCTTTATTATTTTCGGCGATGCCGTCGAGATAAAGACTGATATCGCTATCTTTTGCCTCTGCGTTGTCGGGTTCGAAGTAACCCGTTTTATACCTTTCGTCGAAAGCTCCGGCATTTAAGTATTCTTTCAGTTTTAGCGTCAATTCGAGCATGTAGGAATTTGTTACGGCTGTAAAACCGCTTGTAAAAACAGCAAAATGGTGTTTATTCAAATGTGTTCTTACAAGATGATTAATAAAAGCAAGGTATCCCAACATTATGTCGTCATGATGCGGGGCTGTATGTAAGATAGTCTGATTAAGTGGCGTATTCATTCCTTTATTAAAACGTTCGACTATATCATTATAAATAAGCTCGTTGATTTCTTTAACCGTCTTTCCGGATTTCTTCAAAACAAGATTTGCGAGCTTATCGCCGGAATAGTCGCTCTTTGAAAGCGACAACAATTCTTTGCCAGTATTAACCGACAAATTAATCACAGCCTTTTCCAGAGAAAGTCTCGATAATTTTGTTTCTTTCTCCACGTCGTCATAAATTCTTTCGGATAAGAGCGACGCGGCTCCGTTAGTAAGATAAAAGCGCGAATCGCGGAGCTTTTGCAGCACGGTTGCAGGATATTTATTTGAAGCTTCGTTCTCGACAGAGTCTTTTACGATTTTCGCTTTGGCTTCGCCAGCGGCTATAATAATAGCGGTGGCGTTTTTATTATATGTAATTGTATTAAGACCGATAGTAATAACAAGCCTGTTCGAAGCGACTTCGATTCCCCCCAGATCGGTTGAGGCGGCGGCTTGCGTTTGATAGTTAGTCGCGGTCAATCTTGTAGTTGAATAGTGGTCGCTTCCCTGAACGTTGAACCCGATATGTCCGTCAGGACCAATTCCTCCCAGGAAGAATCCGATACCGCCCATCTCACGTATTTTTTTCTCGTATTGAGTGCAAAATTCGTCTACTATCTCAATCGTTTCTTTTTGTAATCTTTCTACCCGGCTGCCCGGCAGTTTCGTACGTAAACTAAGGTCAACCTTATTATCGGGAAATATTACGGACAGAGGAAGATTTTCCGCCGTTCCGATTTTATTAACATTGATCAAAAGCGCGTTGTTGGGATCGATGCCGAAAGTTTTTATATAAAATTTTTTTATGTAATAATAAAAGCTGTTTTGCTGCGTCGAGTCGATGGGATAAAATTCGTCAATCTGGACGAACTTTATTTTCTTCATATCCGGTTTCTTTTGGGGATCAAGTTCGTATTTTTTTAATTTTTGTCTGATTTCCGGTTTATCCCAGTTCTTCATTATGTGAGTAAACCAGTAGATAAAATACTCGGGCGTTTTTCCCGTAGGCAGCGATACGACTCCTTCCGGATTTGCCTGCAGCCACTCTACAAAACGAAATGCGGTCAATTCGCCCAATTCGGGAATATTCCCGACCTGAATAACGGGAATTTTTTCAGTGGGTTTATATATAAATTTTTTACCTGATTTTTTCAGAAAAAAGCTTTCGACTTTAGAACCTGGTTCCATGATTCTCCTGTATTATTATTGTTCACTGTTTATCGATCATATTCAATGCAAAGGCATAAGCGCCAAGAGCTATCGCTTTGCTGGCGCCTAATTGCGAAATGCCAATAGCGATTTTCTTCGAGGCGTCGTAATTCACTTTTTCGTTTGTACCGTAAACATTTATTTCTACTGTCTCGTTGTGCAGAAAATTTTTAAGGTCTTCTTCATTGTCGAGATTATAAATCTGAGCCATTAGTCGTTTTACCCGAGCGCCGTCAGAAGTTTTTCTATAACAACTTCTCATTTCGTCTAACAAAAACGGCATGAAAAGCTGCGAAGCTCCCGCCAAACCGCCGCCGATTACAACCGGACAATCCATAATTGTAACCACGTTTGCAATAGCGTCGCCAACTACCCGAGCCATTTTTTTATAAGCTTCAATTGCAGCGTTTTTATTTCCCTCGAGTTTTCCAATGGCTATTTCATAAATTTCTTTGGGAGAAGGGGCGTCCGAAAATCCGATGCCGGCAGCTTCGCCGTAGAGTCTTCTTACTCCTCTTATACTGGCGTGTTCTTCGGCAAATTCTTCGGGAGAAATCCGATTTCGAAGAAGCCAAATTTCGCCTGCCATCGAATTATCGCCCCTGTAGAGTTCTCCGTTAATGAATAAACCGCATCCGAATCCTGTTCCCAAAGTAATGCCGACCAGATTTTTATATCTTTTCGGATTGCCCGAATCGCTCAACAATTTATTTATATACGGAAGGAAACCGGCAAGCCCTTCACCATAAGCATAAAGGTCGCCGTCGTTGTTGATAAAAACCGGCAAGCCAAATTTATTTTTAAGAAAAGGACCCAATGCCACACCGCCTCTATACGCAGGAAGATTGCCCAGATCTCCGATAATACCGTTGGGATAGTCTGCCGGTCCGGGAAATGCAATACTTATCGCCGAGGGAGTATTATCGAGTTGTTTTAGTACATAATTGAATCCTTCGACTATATTGTTCATCGATTTATCAAGGTCGTCTCCACAGGCGTCGAGACGATATTCTTCGACTATCTGTCTTCCGGACTGAAATGCGGAGAATACGAAATTCGTCCCCCCTCCGTCCAATGTCATTATAATTCTGGTGTCTTTTTCAAAATTCATTGTATTCTCTATTTTTATTCTTAGGATTATTCAGCCGCGAATTTAATTTTTGACGAGTATACGGATGCAATTCCGATATAGATAACGCATAACAACGGAATTATAAAACCGGTAAGAACGTCGCTTAAATCGTTTACCGCTCCCATAATTAACGGCACCACGGCGCCGCCTGCAATTGCCGTAACCATTAAACCCGACAATTCATTCGATCTTTCCGGCATCTTTTCAATCGTTATCGAAAAGACAAGCGGGAAAATATTCGAGAAACCTAAGCCCGTTAAAATAATTCCGACAAACGTTATAAGAGCGCTGTTTGTAAACATTAATGCGATACCGAGAAACGAAATTACAACAGTCAACCTGAGAAACTTTTGCGCCTCGATTTTCCGGAGTATTAGAGACCCGAAAAATCTTCCCGCCATTATAGGCAGAAAAAATAGCGACCAACTGACCCACAGACTGAATCCCGCAACTCCAAAGTTTTCTTTTAGCAAAATCGGCACGCCCGAACTCATCGATACTTCCGCTCCAACGTAAAAGAAAATTGCAAGCACCATTATCAATACATAGGGCTTTTTCAATAATTCAAAACAGGATTTAATTGAAGCCGGCACGTCTTTTTGTTCTTTTTCGTGTATGTCGGTTTTTATTGTTATTAAGAGTGTAATCAATATCAAGGAAGCGAAGAGCGGAAATAAAATCGTCCACTCAAGTTTAAAAACATAAGCCGCGAAAGGAGGAATAAGAAAGCCCATAGAAGAACCGACGGCTTTCAGCGATTGAGCCAGAGATAAATTTCTGGAATACGCCCCTTCCGGCGAAACATCCCTCATTATCGGATTCCCCACCACCTGTAGTATTGTCGCTCCCGCGCACAATAATAATATGGAAGCCAATACAACTAAAAAGTCAAATTTTCCCACTAAAGATAAATCGAAAGGTAAGCCGTACATTCCGTTTAATATCGGCAATAATAATCCTATTAAAGCAACCGTAAGACCGAGTAACAGTACGAACTTCCTACCCTTTCTATCCTGGAATATTCCGATTGGCACCGATAAAATACCGAACATAATAAAACCGGTAAACGGAATTAATTGAGCCATTGTGTAAGAAAGGCTAAAACTGTCTTTAGCCAGTCCGACGAGCGGACCGACGACGTCGCCGAATCCCATACACAAGAATGCCAAATAAACCGGAAGCGCTCTCGATTTCATAGTAATATCCAAATTATTGATTCATTTGATTTGTAAATATAATAATCAGCCAGCCGGAAATATTACCGGCTGGCTTTACTGTTTCTGTGGAGGAGGCTACTATTTCATCAACACAATTTTTCTGAATGCACGGAATGAATCGGATTCCAAACCGATAAAATAAACGCCGCTCGATACCTGTCTGCCGAAATCGTCTCTTCCGTTCCATGTTGCCGAATATGTTCCCGGCGACATTTTCTGGTCAATAAGCGTTCTGATTTTTTGTCCGAGAATATTATACACATTTAAAGTCACATTCGAAGATTTTGTAAGGCTGAAATTGATTTTAGTCGTCGGGTTAAACGGATTCGGATAAGCTTCCGAGAGCGTAAATTCATTTGGAATTTCGGGATTAACTTCTTCAACTCCTGTAAGCCATAGATTTTTCTGTTCGGGGAACCAATTCAAATCGCCGATTGCAAAACCGTCAGTACCGCCATTTTGCAGCATTGTATTCGAATAAGCAAGATTTTCGGGCAATGGCCATTTCGGCGGGAAATTCAATTCATAATGCCACGGATTGTCAAGTTTTCTCGAAGCTATTCTGCGAACATAAGCGACCAAGCTGTCGACATGATTTACAACGCCTTGATCTGTAAAGCCCGGATCTGCTTCCATATTGTTGCTTACGTCAATGTATGGCGAATAATCCCATGAAGCCGGATTTGTAAGAGAATCGAGACACCAGAGACTCAAGTCGTTAATCCATCTTGCCATCGTCAATTTTCTTACCAGATATTGTTTTGAATCGTCGAGCATTACGACGCTGTCCGCTACCGTAACGGTATCGTTCCAGTCGTTATAGAACTTAACCAATTTTTCGGGATTGAAGTAAGCGTTGTTCTGAGCGACGTGGACGCGCTTGCTGGGATCGAACAGGTCGATGTAAATACCTCTTGCGGAATCGACATAAGCTTCAGGACCGGTCATAGTATATCCATTATAAGTTCCACGTTTTCTTATTCTGTAAATACTGGATGAAACAGTATCGGGATAATTGAAGAACCAGCCCTGAATTACCTGTTCGGGATCGCCGCCCCATGCGTGAGCTGCGTAAAACAGATTGTTCTTCATATATAAGTTGGAAGCCTGTCTTATCAAGAACGGATTAACTACAGTATATACAACCGTATTGTGTTCGAATACGGAATAAGGATCGTAACCGCGAATTGAATAAAGATACGAGTTGCAGGCAAAGAAAGTATTATTAATAAAAATTGTGCTGTCGGGATGATCCAGTCCGCCCGACAAGAAAGGCTGTCCGCCGAAATAAGAAGTGGAATGAATAAAGTTTCTGAAATGACAGTCCTGCACATCGAGTTTGACAAACTTGGCGCCGTCAACGCGTATTCCGGCTTCAGTAAAGGCGTCGAAAACGACGCGGCGTAATTTTAGCGAAATACTGTCTGCGCCGATATGGATGGCTCGGCTCCAGCCCAAAGTTTTACCGTCCGACCTCATCGACAACAGATATAAATCGTTAAGTTCAACCTTTATACCCTTTTTGATAAATTTAAAGTACCATTCTTCTGAAGTGCCGTCGGCTCTGATTGCGGGCGCAAGAACCGGCGGTCTTTTAGTTTCATCCCCCTTTGCAATAAACTTGCACGAACTGTTAATTTCAAAAGCTTTTTCGATGTAATAGATAGCGCCTCTATCGAGAACGTATACGCGATAGTCCGATACGGCGGTATCCGCATTAATTATGTTGCTGATCTCCAAAGACTGGGAACCCGGAATATAAACAGTATCGGTTGTGGATTGCGCCACAGTTTCGGCAGGGAAAGCCAACAGAGATATTATCCCTATGGCTATCAGGAAAGCGTACAGCTTTTTCATATCATTCCTCCTATTATAGTGTTATAGTTTTAGCCGCTTACGGGCATAAATTTTCTATAATCTAACACGCATTCCGAAATCAGCGGTCATACCGTACCTTTGCTGATTTGTTACGTACTTTGTTTTCTGATTGATATCGACGTCGTCTTCGCCGGTCAGGTTGTTAATATTCAGGTATAACTGAATGCCGTACCACGGCAATTCTTGTTTTACCGACAAATCGAATCTCACGTATTTATCCGAATGAACGCGGTTTTGATACCAGAAATCCGGACGTTTGAAAATATTGTCCTGGTAGAGCATTGAAACTCTGAAAGAAAATCCTTTATAGTCGTAACCGAGCGCAACGTTAATTATGTCATTAGGTTGAAAGAGAAGACGGTCAGTATAAAACGTATCGACGCTAACTGTCTTTTGAATAAAATTTTCATCGAGTATTGTAATCAAATAAGTTTTCGGGTAATCGGCTTCGGAAAAGATATGCGTATAATTAATATTGAATACAAGTCCGGTGAACGGTTCAGGTAAATACCAGAAGTGCGCCTGCCACTCGCCTTCAACGCCTAAGACATCAATCGGTATCGGGTTGTTTATGTATGTATATAGCGCGAAGCTCTCTTTTCTGTTTTTCAATTTTTCCTGCAGCTCGGGATAAGCGCTAAAGTCTTTCGGATATGTCTTTGTGGGGAAGACTAGGTCTTTAATACGTTTCTTAAATCCGCCAACAGAGAAGAGTCCGATTTCGTTAGTATAAATCGACATGATAGCGTCGAAGTTTTCGGAGCGCGCGGGTTTTAATCTGTAGTTGTTATAAAGGATGTAATTGGTGCCGATATAGTATCTCGGTATTATCGAATTATAATCCGGATAATTCAAAGTATTCGTGTAAGCAAAATGAAATTGGAGCCAGTCGGTCGGCTTGTATCTCAGGTGCGCCATCGGCAGCCAATAACCGTGAGATTGAGTTTCTTCAGCAACAGTATACTGGATATCGCCCGGAATTTGCTCGCCACGAATACCGTTGTATGTTGTGGTCAAATTCTGATAACGCACCCCCGGGATAAACGTAATCTTTTGTCCAAGATTAATTGAAGTCATAAAATATGCGGCACTTTTGACCTCATGCCCGGAATAGTCGTATAATATTGAAGACAACTTATGAGGTTTATATCCTCCGCCGTTGCCTGCGCCTGGATTTTTCTTTGCTACTTCTATTACCTGCATCATCAAGTCCACGTTCAATGGAGGTCCGAGTTGATAATCGCCGTTCAAAAATTCTCCGTAGCTGTAAGACGAGTCAATAAAATCCGAGAAAGTAATACTTGTGCCGAATTGCGGGAAGGCTTTTAAGACGGCAGAAGCAACCTGACCGCCGTCGTCGTAAAATACCGAACCGCTGCTCTGGTTATAATCGTACGATCTCTTGCGATATTGGTAGGCTCCTCCAAATTTAATCTTGGCATTTACTAATTTGCTGATTGTAATATCTCTTCTGATATCCAGCGTACCGTTATATGTTCGGTCCTTGGATGTATTGTCGATATTATAGATATCAAAGAACACCGCATCTTCCGGATCATAAACTACATTAGAAGCGATAACTTCAGGACGTTGATATCTTAGAAGAGTAAATTTATTTTCATATCCTGCGCCGTTTTGCCAAAAATTAAACCTTACATCGTTAGGATAAGTAGTTTTGGAATACGAATGCGATAGTCGAAGTTCTATTCCAAATCCGGCTACTGAATGCGAAATGCTTAACAAATTGCTCAATATGTCGAGAGTATTTTCGGAATTTGTTGCAGAATAGAAAAGGTCGTCGTCCAGCAAATGATACGATTCGTTTCTAGAGATTGTTTTCGTATTGCTTCTGCTAAAGAAATTCATAAAACCGATGCTGCCGTTGCTATACTTGTAATCTAGAACGACAGTAGCGCCATAACGTTTACGGTCTCTGAGTACGTCCGTCAACGTCATAGATCGAAATTCGGGATCTCCTTCGTCGGTAACATTCAGTTTGCCGGCAAAGTTATAATCGGCAGAAAGTTCGTTAGCGCTGAGATTTCTGTCTTCCGCCGAGCCCTGCGCAAAAATTCCGAACCTATTATTCCAGAATCTTTGTTCGTAGGAGGCGACGAATTTATAGTCGTCGTTTGTGTTTTTCAGATTATTATGAGAGCCTTGAGTGAAAAACTCGAATGAGGGTTTTCCCGTCGTAGTTTTCAGAGCTTTTCTCATAGAGAAATTGATTACGCCTCCAAGCAGCGTAGCGTCCATATCGGGAGTAATGGCTTTAACCACTTCAATCCCTCCGAGCATATTCGACGAAATCATACTTAGGTCGGTTGCCCTATCGCCGCTGAGGGAGAGTTCGTCGCCGGCTTTGAATTCCGACCTATGTTCATTCGGATCGTTGGAAGTTACATTAGCAGGCAATTCGACTCCGTCGATTGTCACTCTGTTATATTGAGGAGAAAGACCTCTTACAACAACTCGCGAGCCTTCGCCTCCGGTTCTGATCAATGAGACACCGGGTAATCGCGCTACCGATTCGGCTGCGTTTGCATCCGGGAGCTCCCGTATTTTGGCAAAAGAAACTACATTTTTAATTGTAACCGAAGTGAGCTGTTCATTAATTGCTTTCGCCTGTCCCTCTGCCTGGGCTGTAATAACTATAGTGTCGCCGTATACGGATTCTGGCGACAAATTAAAGTTGTATTCGGTTGTCTTCCCTTCTTTAACTTCAATAGATACTTCTTCCTGTTTATACCCAATAAACGAAGCTCTGAGGATGTATTTACCGGGCGGAACGGCATTTATCTGATATAAACCGTCAAAATCCGTAGCGCTTCCAAAACTTGTGCCCACTAGAATCACATTACAGAATGGAAGCGGCTCTTTAGTTTGCGCATCCTGTACTTTGCCTTTAACTCTGCCACCCGCCGCAAAAGCGAGCCCGGAAAAGGCAAGTATTAATAAGATCAGCAATCCCCCGTTTAGATGTGTTTTAATCTTCATATTTACCTCTAACTAATTAAGAACAGAGCCCGTTACTATCTCTTTGTTTTTTCGTAATAAAAATAAACCTATAAAAAATAAGATGCAATAAAAATAATAACGGGCATATTTTTTTGTATATCGGGCACTTATCGAAGTAATTAATTTTACTTACGAATAAACTTAAGCGATTTTATTATTTTGAACTAACTTTAATCTCATTTTTATATTTATTATCAAGCGAAGACAAACCGACTATAATTTCATATACTCCGGGCATTGTTTCAAAACCCAGCCCATCCACCCAGACGGCCAGATCGCTTTTACTCAAATAAAATTCCACCATACCTTCAGTCCCCGGTTCCAACTTGATTTTTTCAAATCCCCTAAGTGTCTTAATCGTACGATTATCTTTTAATGCTTTTGTATAGAGCTGAACGGTTTCTTCGCCTGCTAAATTCCCATTGTTCTTTAGCTTTACAACTACTCTAATAGTGTCGTTATCTTTAATTTCGTTCGCGGATAGTTCAATATTTGAAATAGTGATATCGGTATAATTCAATCCCCATCCGAACGGATAGAGAACCTCACCTTTGAAATAACGGTAAGTTCTGCCCTCCATATCGTAGTTTTCAAAAGGTGGCAGATCGTTTTCGGATTTATAAATAGTTACCGGCAACTTACCCGAAGGATTATACTTTCCCCATATTACGTCAGTTATTGCTCTTCCTCCAGCCTGTCCAGGATACCATGCTTCCAATATTGCGGGAATATTCTCGCTTTCCCATACTGTAGATATAGGACCGCCGTTAAGTAGAACCAATATTACAGGCTTTCCCGTGGAATGAATCTTTTTAATTAATTTAAGCTGATTAGCGGGTAATGATAATTTTAACCTATCTCCTCCTTTGAATCCGTCCAATTTGATTTTCAAAGCTTCCCCCTCCATTCTCGGACACAAGCCCATAAACATAATGACGGCATCGGATTTCAACGCGGTTTTATATGCCCTGTCTTCAAGGTCAGTAAACGGAATCGACCAGAGCAATTGCATAAAACCGTATCTTTCCCTCCTAACAAACTCTATTCTTATTTTATAAATATTTCCCTTTTTTAAGAAATAATTTCCATAAGTAATTTCGGGATCAAATTCTCCTTTGAAACTTGCAATTAAAGAATCTTCGATGAAAATTTTAAAATCGTTGTAACCGTATCCTCCAATTTGATATTGCCCGGAAATCGGTGGAGCAATATATCCAGACCATCTTACGCTGAAGCTGTCCGGATTTATACCGGAGGAAGGCGATTCATCCAGCCAACTGAAATTAATACTTTTATCTGTTCTTATTAATACTGGATTTCCGCTCAGTTCGGAATTATTATAATATTCTCCTTTAAGACCTTCGACTGTTTTATTTCCGTCCGTAAAAAGGTATACAGTATCGATCAACTCAAAAGCCGGCACCCCAGGCGCAAAATCACATCCTTTTTCATAAAATACCTCGCCATTTTTTAACACTCGTCTTATAGCTTGAAGAGGAGTTATATATTCAGAAGGGAAGCCGTGATAATTGCCCAGCAACGATTCCAGGTTATCGGCATTAGGGCCAATGACTGCAATTTTATTTATACTTGAATCCAACGGCAACAGTTTATTATCGTTTTTAAGCAACACAATCGACTTTCTTGCGGCTTCCAGCGCAATCTCTCTATTGTAACTATTATCAAGATAAGACTCGTCTATTTGCGAATACGACACTATTTCAGGAGGATCGAACATTCCCAACTTAAAACGAGCCAGGAGCACTCTGCGTAGAGCCGAATCGATTTCCTTCTCCGTTATCAATCCATCTCTGTATGCATTTTTTAACGATAAAAAAGTGTTTCCGCATTCCAGGTCTGTACCCGACGAGACAGCCAAGGCGGCGGCTTTCTCCGGCGAATCGACTATTTTATGCGAATTAAATATATCGTAGACAGCCCAGCAGTCCGAAACGACTATTCCTTCAAAGCCCCACTTATTCCTCAGGATATCCGTCAGAAGAGTATCGTGCCCGCAGCAGGCTTTTCCCCTGAGACGATTGTACGCACACATAACGGAATAAGCTTTACCTTTCATAATAGATTTCTTAAAATGCGGAAGGTAAGTTTCGTTAAGGTCGTAATTGCTCACCAATGCATTAAAATGATGCCTTTCCGGTTCGGGTCCGCTATGAACGGCAAGATGTTTGGGCGTAGCAATTGTTTTCAAATATTTTTTATCCTGTCCCTGAAGCCCCTTAATAAAACTGACCGCTAGTTCCCCCGTTAGATAAGGGTCTTCGCCATAGGTTTCCATTCCTCTTCCCCAGCGCGGATCCCTAAAAATATTGATGTTCGGCGCCCACAAAGAAATCCCCTGATAAATTCCCCTTTGATTTTTCTTCAATGCCGAATTGTATTTTGCTCGAGCTTCATTAGAAATTACATCCGCAATTCGATAAATCAAATCCCTGTCCCATGTGGCGGCAAGTCCGATCGGCATAGGAAAGACCGTAGCCCTTCCGTTTCTTGCAACCCCGTGCAGAGCTTCGTTCCACCAGTTATATTCGGGGATGCCAAGTCTTTCAATTGCCGGCGATTGATGCACCATCAAAGAAATTTTTTCGTCCAAGCTTAACCGCTGTAAAAGATCTTCGGCTCTTTCTTCAAAAGGAAGATTTACATTTAAATAACCAGGTATGTTCTGCGCAAACAAATTTACTGACAGGAAGATTAATAATCTTAAATATTTCGTCATAATTTTAATATATCCTCTTTAACAAATCGGGATAGTCGTTATTAATTTTTACTATAAGTTCTCCGAAGAGTGAATTAGCCCAGGCAAACCAAGACCTCGTATAGTTATAAGGATTATCTTTGTCGAACGATTCATGCATAAACCATGTATCGGCATGAGTGTTTTTCAGCAGTTTAAGGCAATGAACGATTTCGTCTTCGTTATTACCAGTCAACGCTCTCACAATAATCGAAAGGTGCCATATTCTGTCAATCAAAGTGTGAGGACTACCTACGCCGTCTCCCGCTTTCCCTTTAAAATAGTACGGATTATTTTCGCTCAGTATAAATTTCCGCGTGTTCAAATAAAGTTCGTCTCGGTTTTCGATAATTCCCAGATAAGGTAAAGAAAGCAAGCTCGGAATATTTGCGTCGTCCATAAACAAACGATTGCCGAATCCGTCTATTTCGTAAGCGAAAATCTTACCGTAGTCGAGGTGTTCAGTAACGGCGTAATTATAAACAGCGTTTTCTATTTCATCCGCCAAATTTGTCGCGTCAATTGCAGCCGTTTTGTCATCGTAGATTTCATTATAAATTTCGGAGAGCTGCCTCAAAGATTTTACCGCGAATAAATTCGACGGCACAAGAAGCGGAAATATAGTCGCATCGTCCGACGGTCTGAATATGGAAACGATCATTCCGTTCGGTTTAACCGGATTTCCGTACCCGTCTCCCGGAACGGTATCGGTGCTCCAAGAAGTTATTCTTCCGAATTTGTAAGTACCCCTGCCGTTTTTCCGTTGTTGTTCCTTGAAAGTCTTTATTATCAAATCGAAGGATTCTTTCCAAACGTTCGTAAAATATTTTTTGTTATTTGTCGTTTTATAAAATCCGTAAGCAAGCCTAATGACATAACAAAGAGAATCGACCTCCCATTTGCGTTCGTAAACCTCCGGTTTCATCTCTGTCAGATCCCCGCTCCAGACGCTTTCTTTTGCGGTATTATTAAAAGCATTTGCATACGGATCTATCCGTACCGACTTCAATTGTCTGTTCAAAAGCCCGTGTATTAACTCCTTTAGTTTTGTATCTTCGTTAACCAGGGGCAAATAATGCCATACCTGCGCAGTTGAATCTCTCAACCACATTGCGTCGATATCGCCGGTAATAATAAAAGTATCCGGTATACCGTCATTATAATTGAACCTGACGGTAGTATCCAAAGTATTCGGGAAACAATTGACAAACAAATCGGATAGTTCTTTATCGGCGATTCTGCCGCTAAGATCCTTTATAAATTCATCTACGGCAGAGCTGTGAAAACACCGGTTATTATAGGTCGGACGACGAATCATAAGTCTCTATTAATAATTTTTATTAATCCATCCTGAGTAATTCTCACAGAAGAGCGTTCATTTATTTTAACTTCAGCTTCATAAAGATTGGCCGTAGCTTCAACCGTAGTTTCATATTTATTTGTTTCGGGTAAATCAAGCAGAGTGAGGTCGTCGGTGTATCGTTTGTTTCTTTCATAATACTCTCTTTGGGCATAATAGAGCTGCCTTAGGAACCATTTAACTTCTTCTACATCGTCATATTTGAAGTCGATATTTTTATTATATGCGGTATTCGTCGTAAATTGAACAAAACCCCACATTTCGGGATAATGCATGTTGACAACGCCCTGCGGAGTCCAGACCCAATTGTCTTCCGGATAAGGCTTTCCGGTTTCGGGATTAATAATCTTAGCATACCTGTTATCTTTGACTGTCGTTCTCCATTCGACTCGCGAAAAATTAATTCTCCATTTATCGCCGTCTTGAGGCGGTAAATTTATATCCGTGATTTCTTCGAAAGCGCTCCAGGGGAAAGCGACTTCCACAGTCCAGCAGCTATCGATATCGCCCGGTTTATTTATCGTTCCGTAAATTCTTACTCCCGATTTGAGTCCTTTAATGTCATAGCCGTGCAATGCGGCTTTTTCGGTATCTCTGTAAGGTTTAATAAGCAGAAGGTCCCAAACCGTATTGAAAGCATTCATTTCGAATTCCAGGTAACGGTGAGTATCTCCGTCGGGATCGATAAAAATTTCAAAATCATTATCATAAAAAATTATATCATCGCGGTTCGTTAATGTCGCCCAGATATCGGGTTCTTGAAGTTCTGCCGCCACATAAAAATATTCGTCGTCCCACAACATTTTTGCGCGTGTTCTGAATCTCGGAGCGGGTCGAATATCGCCTTCGATATCAATAAAGTCTTCAGTCCATTCGGCCGCGCGCCACGATTTTTCATTTAAGGCTCCGTCGACCGTTATCTTTTCTTCGGCGCGATGAACAATATAATAACGGGGATTAAATTCTACCTGCGGACGAGGGATTGTCTGACAATACGCCAATGAGTTAAGAATTAGAAGAAAAACAAAAGCGTATAGATTATATTTTTGCATCATCAATGAGCTCCTTAATTGTTGTAAAGGCGAGCGCCACGACCGTATCGGCGGCGCCGTAATAGACGAGCACTTTGCTGTCAAGAGCGGCGAATCCGTCCTCATATTTTTCTACAATCATACCCGACGGGAAACAAACATTCTGAACCTGTCCTACCATTTCGTAGATTTCTCTCGGTTCTAAGATATTCAAACTGCCGCGCGCAATAATTTTAGCGGGGTTATCGAGCTCATGCAACGAAACTCCCGCCTGATAAATATTCGAGCTGGAAAAGTGTGTTGCCACGCCGTGATAAATATGCAGCCAGCCTTCTCTCGTTTTAACTGGCGGGGGACCCGAACCGATATTTTCGTCCCAATAATGAAATCTTCCCGACATAACAGGTTCTATATAATTCCAATTAATCAGGTCGTCCGATTCCGACAGATAGATTGTATTGCCCGTTAAAGGACCGCCTTCTAGCTTAACGCTGTTAGGCCTTTCAAATCGCAAAAATTTTCCGTTTATTTTCTCCGGCAATAGTACTCCGTTTCTTGAATCGTCCTTCGAGACAATTCCTAAAAATTCATATCTATTAAAATCTTCCGTTCTTGCCAAACCGAGTCTGCATCCGGCAACCATATCCATAGCAAACATAAGATAGTATTGTTCGCCGATTTGAGTGATTCTTGTATCATAAATGTGGTAGATTTCATCTCTGATTTTATCGATGCCCTCAAACTCAATAACGGAATTTTCGACTTCAAAATCTATTCCGTTATCGCTTAAAGCTTTCATAAGATAAGTTTCTCTGCCCCTGGTTTGAACTCTGAGGACAAGAAGATATTTATCATTGAATTTAATTGCGCCAGGATTAAAAACCGAAGAGACGTCTTCCAAATACGGATTGACCGCGGGGATGTTCTTTCTTGTTAATATAGGATTTCGTTCATATCTGACAAGCATATTTGGCTCTATTTATTGGCGGTTTCAATAGTTTTGCCCATTAATACTTTTACATGACAAATTTTTTTGTCGGTTAGAGGCAATTTATTTCCTTCGATTTCTTTTCCGTCAACCAGAATGTAAGATATACCCGATTGAACTTTGTCTGGATTTTCAACTTCGATAATATATTTAGCGCCTCTGAATATACGTTCTATACGAATATAATTCCACGAAGTTGGTATAACCGGATCGACGATTAAACCGTCGTAATCGGGTCTTATTCCGACAATATAATCATAAAAGACACGATACATCCAAGCGGCTGTGCCGGTTTGCCAGGAATGGCTTGCTTTTCCCGGAGACGCATGTTCGTCGCTTGTAATATATTGAGAATAAACGTAGGGTTCGGCTTGGTAAATATCCGAGTCGACGCGATTAGGCAACAGTTTGCTGAAATAGTCGTAAGCTCTCTCGCCGTTTCTCATAATACATTCGGCTTGAATGAGCCATGTAACCGGATGACAGAATACGGCGCCGTTTTCTTTTTTGCCGGGGACGCATCGTGTAACCAGACCAATGTTGGGGTCGATTTCTTTAAAAGCCGGAGCGCAGATTTTCGGGCCATATTCGCTGTCGAGGTGTTTTTTGACGCTGTCGAGCGCCCGTCTTATTTTAGATTTATCCGGCAGATTCGAAATTGCAGCCCAGCTTTGCGTATTTACAAAAATTTTCCCTTCTTTCGATTTATTGGAACCGATGACCATACCTCCGTTTCCGAAAGCTCTTATAAACCAGTCGCCGTCCCAACAAAGCTGATTAATATTTCTTCTAATCTCATCTCTTAACTTTAGTATCTCTGTTAGATTCTCAACTTTAAGGAATTGGAAAAGTTCGATCAATTTATTGAGCATTGCCACATAAAACATAGCGCCCCAGACGCTTTCGCCTCCGTCGTCGCCGCCGATATAATCGAGCGTATCATTCCAATCGCCGCGTCCGAATACGGGCAAGCTGTGACGTCCCAGATTATTTTTCATAAAATTAACCACCGCCAACAAATGATCCAGAACTGTGCCTTCTTGTCTATCAACAAAAGAAACTTTCTCCTTCAGAATTGAATAATCTCCGGTTTCTTTAATATATTCCGTTACTGCCAGAATATACCAGCCCGGGTCGTCGCAGTGACGTGTTAATTCCCCTTTCCCGTCGTCATAAAAGTGATGGTAAACTCTGCCGTCGGAAAACATTTGCCGGGATAAGAGCAAAATCCGTTCTTTGGCTTTTTCAGGATGCGCAATTGTTACCGCAATTACATCTTGCGAAGTATCTCTGAAACCGTATCCCCTGCTTATTCCCCAGTAATAATAACTCGCCACTCTGCCGACATCGAAAGCTACTTTAGCCTGATACGGCACCCAATTATTCATGAATATATTAACATTTCTATCCGGCGTTTCAACCTTTGTGTGTCCCAGGAATTCAGACCAATAATTCACTATTTCTTTGAATGAGAATTCTATATACTCTGGTTGAACAATTTTAGGAATATCTTTTTTCTTATCGTCGAAATGCTCCTTCGGCAGAACGCCTAAAGAAAAGATTACATTTTCCCGCTGATCGCTCTCCAATTCCAGATTTACGTTTATTGCGCCCACAACATTTCCATAATCCGCAGCCGAATTTGAAAATTTATCTTCTGTTATTGCGACGGGTTTTTCTTCGCTGTTATAGAAACCGAGAAATCTTTCCCGAAGAGTTTCGTATCTATTTATCCGTAAATTGGATGTAAAAAACGCCCACTGGTTCCACTCTTTATTTTCCTGGTGTTGAGTGCCGTTGGTTTCGGTAACCCAGTAAGTCTTTGTTGCAAAAAGGGCATTTAAATTTTTGTCAAAGTAAGCTCTGTTAAAATGCTGGTCGTCGCATTGGTTAATCAAATCTATAAGCCCGTGCCCCAGAGCGAATTCCACATAACCGGTAATCGACAGACGGCGTTTTCTTCCCGATTTGTTAGTAAGAACAACATTCCAGACTTCATGATTATTATTCATGGGCACGAAATATGTTACGCGCGCATGAATACCATCCACTAACGATTCGATAGCAGTATATCCCAAACCATGAATTACCTTATAAGCTCCAGGATCAGCGCCGGCGGGTTGCCAGCTCAACGTCCAAAATTTTCCCGTTTCCTCGTCTTTTACATAAATATATTTTCCCGGTCTGTCGGAAGGCACATCATTAATTCTGTATCTCGTAATTCTTCCGTGCAACGGACTCTTAATATAGCTGATACCCCCGGCGTTGTTTGAGACAGTTGAAAAATATTCGCCGTTATAAATATAATTTATCCACGGCGTAGGAGTCTTAACATTTGTTATAATATACTCCTTACCATCCTCGGAAAAATGACCGTAATTCATTTCGAAACTCCCCACAAGGAAATAATATCATTTAGTATATTTTTTTCTAAAAATAACTAACCGTAAATTAGACTATAATTCCTTTAAAAGCAAATAATAATTCACAACACCCAATGTTTTAACTGGCTTGTATAAAAAAAAAGGACTGGTTATTTTTATAATAAAAAATATTATTTTACAAAAACCATCTTTCCTACCATTTCGTCTGCCATAAAATGCGTTGTAAATCTGTAAAAATAGACGCCGCTTGAAAAATTACTTCCTAAATTTGCCGTATCGAAAACATATCGATGCCAGCCCTCAGTTTTATATTCATCAACGAGTTTCGCTATTTCCCTCCCGGTTATGTTATATAATTTCATCGAAACGCGACTACCTTTTCCCAAATAATAGTCAATTATCGTACTGCCGTTGAAAGGATTCGGATAGTTTTGTTTGAGCTGCATATCAAAGGGAATTTTACTTTCCCCTACAGAAACGGGCAAGCCCTTGAATTTGTAGATTCTTCCGTTGGAATAATTTGCAAAATAGAGTTCGCTTCCTTCATCTATACCGAAAGTGGAAATAGCATAGTCGGTGTCGAACAATAATTTATTAACCACAGAACCGTCATTTAATTCTAGCGACCAGATATTGCCGGAGACAAAATCGGCATAAATATATTTACCTTCCAGTTCGCCTGCGTCCTTACCCCGGTAGACGTATCCGCCCGTTATCGACCATCCTCCCTCTTCATTATGACCGTATTCCCAAACTGGCATAGTCAATCCAGAGGTGTCGCAATTGTTCGAAGGATTATAACAGTGAAATCCCTCCATTATACGCCAGCCGTAATTTTTCCCCTTTTCGATAAGATCGATTTCTTCCCATTTATTCTGCCCCACATCCGCCGCCCATAGCAAATTAGTCTCAGGATCGTAACTGAATCTCCAAACGTTGCGCAGTCCGTATGCATATATTTCTCCCCGCGCATCGGGAATATTTACAAAAGGATTGTCCTCAGGAATCGAATAATTTTTGCCTTCGTCTTTCTTGTCGACGTCAATACGCAGTATCTTTCCAAGAAGCGAATTTAAATTCTGAGCGTTATTTTGAGGATCGCCTGCCGAACCTCCGTCGCCCGTCGAGATATATAGATAACCGTCCCTGCAAAATATAATTTGTCCGCCGTTATGATTTGAATACGGCTGCTGAATTTCGAGTAGAATTTCTTCGCTCGATTTCAACGCTTCCGAATGAGTATCGTCGGTTCTGAATCTCGACACGACGGTTCTTCTCGGATTGTCTGTTGTATAATTAACAAAGAATTCCCCGTTGCTCTTGAAATCGGGATGAAACGCAAGACCCAACAATCCTTGCTCGCCTCCGAACAAGACTTTGTCGCTTATGTCGAGAAAAACTTTTTTTGAATTCACATCCCTTTTATTTTCAAAAGCATAGATAATGCCGGGTTGAGACACAACAAAAATCCTGTCGCTTCCGTCGCCTGCATTTTGAATATCCACGGGATAATCCACTTCGATATTCGGAAATGCGAGTTCTATTTTCAGTTGAGCTTTGTTATGGTCGCAACCGAAAATAAAGAATACTGCGATGAATAAATAAATCCATTTTTTCATATCTCATCCTTTCTTATTAATTTTTCCATACGGGTTTTATTCGCAATAGTAACCGAGCTGCAAGATTTCCGGGAAGACAGAATGAAAATAATTAAACTTTTATTAATATGCATCCTGTTATGCACATATATCAATGTTGAGGCGCAAATCGCTAAAATTGGAATTGGAGCGGGCGGAGGCACAATCAAAGGGAATTCGGCTTCGGTCGGCGCATTGTGCGGCATATTATTTGCAGACACCGATATTTTATTCCCCGATTATATCAACATTCGGGGAGGCTTTCTATTTTCAAGGAAAGCCGAATATTTTCTGCCCGAGAACCGCACTGGAAGGTATTATCCCTTTATCAAATCTTTTTTTATAAAAGCCGTAACCGAACAGAACCTTTACGGGATTTCTTACATTGAAGAAGGGATCGGAATTGCTGCAATTAACGACCGTACTTTTTCGGATGTCGATTACTGGGAACCAGGAATAACATTCGGCATTAACGCAGGGATTAAACCGACGCGTCACTCACGATTTTCAATCGGTATCGATTACGGATTGGGACTTACCCGCACAAACGCAACTTATTACTCGCTCCTGCTTTCTTACGCCTATCAATTTTGAATCAGATATTATAGAGATCTTTCATAAGCGATTCGAACTGCTCGAAATAGAGCGCCTGGTCGGGGTCGCTTAACGCATTCGGCGGATCGGGATGAAATTCGACCATAATGCCGTGCGCTCCGACGACTTTTGCCGCCTTTGCAAGAGGAATCACTTTATTCCTTTCGCCGATAGCGTGCGACGGGTCTACAATCACCGGCAAATGCGTCAATTCCTTCAGTACGGGAATAGCGCTCAGGTCGAGAGTATTTCTGGTGGCAGTTTCGAATGTCCGGATTCCGCGTTCGCATAATATAACCTGCCTGTTGCCCTGCGAAAGGATATACTCGGCGGCGTTGAGCCATTCGTCAATCGAGGCGCTCAATCCCCTTTTGAGCATTATCGGTTTATGAGTTTTGCCGACCTCTTTCAAAAGGGCAAAGTTTTGCATATTCCTTGCGCCTATTTGCAGTATGTCGGAATGTTTGGCAACTTCCTCAACCTGATCGGTATCCATCACTTCCGTTATTACCGGAAGATCGTAGTATTTTCCGGCTTCTTCAAGAAGTTTAAGACCTTCATACCCAAGCCCCTGAAAACTGTAAGGCGAAGTACGAGGTTTGAAACATCCGCCGCGTAAAATATGCGCGCCGGATTCTTTTGCTTCGAGAGCGCATTTCATTATCATTTCTTCGCCTTCGACCGAACAGGGTCCCGCGATAACGACAAAATTATCTCCTCCTATAACTACGTTTTTCACCTTAATAATAGTATCTTCGTTTTTGTATTCGCGGCTTGCAAGCCGATAACTTTTCGAGGACGTTTTGACGGCAGGCGCGCTTGCCTTTTCGGAAAGTTTCTTTTTCTCTTCTTTGTCGATAAAAGCAAAATTCAAGGGAGTTTTCTCGAGCTCCTGAGAAGGATAAGTTCCCAATATTTTCATAAAGCGCGTGTGTTGCCCCAATTCGTCGAGCGCTTTTTGAACTGTTTCATTGCCGGCATTGCCTTCGAAATCGAGATAAAACATTTCTTCCCACGGATTCCCGAGTATGGGACGGGATTCTAGTTTGGTTAAATTGATATTATATTTCCGGAATACGTTAAGCGCTTCGACGAGCGAGCCCGGGGTGTGCGACGTTGCCAATACAATCGAAGTTTTGCACGGTATTCTTTCGTCAACCATAAGGGGTTTTCTGGAAGCAATCAAAAACCTGGTATAATTACCGGATTGGTTGGCAATATCTTTTCGCAGGATTTTCAGTTTGAAATAGCGGGCGGCTTCCTCGCTGGCGATGGCAGCGTGATAAATATTTCCTTCTTCTTTAATTTTTTGAACCGACATGGCGGTGTCGTCAAAATATTCCAGAGCCGCATTCGGAATTTGTTCCAGAAATTTACTGCATTGAGCAGCCGCCTGATAATGGGCGTAAACCTTTTTAATTTTCTGAAGCGGCACGTCTTCCAATGCCACAAAGCAATGCCTCACCTGGAATTTTTCTTCGCCAACTATCGAAAGAGTCGTGTGGAGCAACAGATCGTAAACTTCGTTTATTCCGCCTGAGGTTGTATTTTCGATCGGAAGCGCGGCAAAATCGGCTTCGCCTTTTTCCGCCGCTTCCACTACTTCGTCGAATCTGCGTTTGAATACGAAATTGAGTTTATATCCGCTTCCCGCAAAAAATTTTTGAGCTGCCAGATAACTGTAAGAGCCTTCGATTCCCTGAATCGCAACCGTAACGAGTTTCTTTTGTTCGTCGTCTTTATTTATCAGATTTTGAATGTAAGCCTGTTGCAGTCGCACCGAATCTTCTATTATTTCGTAATAAACTTTCGTAACGTAATTAGCGTCCAGGCCGGCTTTCTTGCCGAGTTTAACGAGTCTTTTTAACAGTTCTTCTTCCCTCTTTTGATCCCGGATGGGCGCCTTATTGCTTTCTTTGGCAAGAATAACTTCTTTGCTCAGCTGTCTTCTTTCGGCGAGCAAAGTAATAATACTTTCGTCAATCCTGTTGATTTTCTCTCTTAGTGTATTAAGATCATACTTTGATTTACGTGGCATTTCCTCAACCGATAATTTATTTAGGTGCGAATCTAAAAAAAATATATTCTTAAAAAAAGACAATTTAACAGATTACCGCAAAAAACAACCGATTTCACAGAATTCCAAAAAGCATAATAATACAATAATATCCTTAATATTATTTTTTTATTGACTTAATTTCTTTTAAAATCTAATTTTGAATAAGATAATAAACTCCATTTAGTAATTTTAAAGTCGCGCTCTACGGCTTTGTCTCAAAAGGAGGAAAAATGTCGAAGCAAACAAGAAGGAATTTTATCAAAACAGCGGCGGTTGCAGGCTCTGTAATTGCAGGACTGCCACAAAAAGCTAAAGCCGCTCCGAAAAACATTTTGTCCGACGACAGAATGGGCGTACTGGTGGATACGACTGTATGCGTAGGATGCCGAAAATGCGAATGGGCATGCAAAACGGCTCATAACATGCCGACCCCGCCTCTGGAAACTTACGACAACAGGGATGTTATGAAAAAAATGCGGCGACCCGACCACACTTCTTTGACGGTGGTAAACGAATATGAATTCGATGATTACCCCAAATTTCCGATCGACGTAAAAGTACAATGCATGCATTGCGACCATCCCGCATGCGTCTCGGCTTGTATTGTCGGCGCATTTTCGAAAGAAGAAAACGGCAGCGTAATATGGGATACTAATAAGTGCATCGGCTGCCGTTATTGTATGGTTGCCTGTCCGTTCCAAATTCCCGCCTTTGAATACCACAAAGCGATTCAACCCGAAATTAAAAAATGCGATTTCTGCTTCGGCAGAACTTCAAAAGGCAAGTTGCCGGCATGCGTCGAAATTTGCCCTATGGAAGCTCTTACATACGGCAGAAGAAAAGATTTGATTGACATTGCACGGCGTAAAATCGAACTCTACCCCGACAGATACATTAATCACATTTACGGCGAAACCGAAGTTGGCGGCACTGCATGGCTCTATCTTGCAAGCAGAAAATTCGAAGACCTGCAATTCCCCAAATTGGGCAACAGCCCGGCTCCGGGCGTTACCGAAGCAATTCAGCACGGGATTTTCGCCTACTTCCTGCCCCCGATAGCATTATATGCTCTGCTGGGCGGCGTAATGTGGATAAATAAAAATCGCAAAAAATCAGAAGAGGGGGAAGAATAATGGAAGATTATATGAAACCGACTCCGCTTAAAACAAAATATTTCACTCCCGGCGTAATTGTCATTTTTGCTTTTGCAACAGTCGGTATTTTGTTTTTACTGGCAAGATTAATATTCGGACTCGGCGCGGTAACCAATTTGAGCAATCAGTATCCGTGGGGCATCTGGATTGGAATAGACGTTGCAGCCGGAGTGGCGCTTGCCGCCGGCGGGTTTACTACTGCCGCTCTGGGCCATATCATGCATAAAGAAGAATACCATGTTATAGTGCGTCCGGCTCTTCTTACGGCGCTGCTCGGCTATACTTTTGTGGCTTTCAGCGTTGCTATGGACCTCGGACGCTGGTATTATATATGGCATCCTCTCATAATGTGGAACGGAAATTCCGTATTGTTCGAAGTCGGTATGTGCGTGATGGCATATCTTACGGTTCTTTATATTGAATTCATACCGATTGTAACGGAAAGATTTATCGGCAGAGTTAATCTGCCGGGGTTCCTTTCGGCATTAAACAAGCCCGTCGATTCCCTGCTGAGAATACTCGATAAAACTCTCGACAAAACAATGTTCATTTTTATTATCGCCGGGGTTGTACTCTCGTGTTTGCATCAATCGTCGTTAGGAACGTTGATGGTAATAGCCGGACCGAAGATGCATCCGCTCTGGCAAACTCCGATACTGCCGTTGCTCTTTCTCCTCTCGGCTATTTCTGTAGGGTTTCCGATGGTAATTTTCGAATCGCTCATTACATCGAAGTCTTTCGGCTTAAAGCCCGAGCTGAAAGTCCTTTCCAATCTCGGCACTATGGTCGCTCCTTTGTTGGGGATTTATCTCGCTTTTAAACTCGGAGATATGGTGATTCGTCAAACTTTCGTTTATCTAAATGAGTTTAGCGTCGAAAGCGTTCTATTTTTAATTGAAATTTTCTTCGGCATTATAATTCCGCTCAGAATATTTCTTTCGCCCAAACTCACAAAAACACGCGCAGGACTTTTTATCGGGTCGGCTCTTGTTATATTCGGAGTATTGCTCAACAGGATTAACAACTTCATTATAGCATACAATCCGCCGTATAAATTCGCCGCTTATTTCCCTTCAATCGGAGAGATACTCGTAACGCTCGGATTTGTAGCCCTCGAAATCCTTCTGTTCCGAGCTTTTGTGATGATATTCCCGATTGTATCGGTGCCGCAGCCCGTGGCTTCCAAAACCAAATTTTTTATCAGAGGTAAATAATGAAAAAAATAATTTTAATTTTACTGACGGCGCCTCTTATTCTGTTTGCTCAGCATTCGAAATTAAATTTGGAATGTAGAACATGCCATTCTTGCGATATTCCTACTAAAGAGAATCCGTGTCTGATAGATTGTCCGAGAGAAGAATTAATACGAATCGACCAAAAGCCGGAAGAAGCGCCGCGAATTATAAAGATTGACAAGATAAAAGAAAAGAATCTTTACGAACCCTCAATTTTCGACCATTATGCCCATTCCGACATGTCGGTAATGTCGGGCGACTGCAGAATTTGTCATCATTACAATCCGCCGGGAAATATTATCAGCTGTTCCAAATGTCATAGCCCTCAGCGCAAGAGAAACGATATAAGCAAACCCGACCTTAAAGCTGCTTATCATCGTCTTTGCATTTCATGCCATCGCGAATGGAGCGGCGAAGTAGAATGCGTAAGCTGTCATGCCCCTGCAGGCTCGCAAAAAAATGAGTCGTATGAAGCTAAAGAGAAAAAATCGATTCACCCGGAAATTAAAGCGCCGGTAAAAAAAGTTTATACTACTGATTTTACGGACGGCAAACTGGTAACTTTTTATCACGAAGAGCACAACAAAACTTTCGGATACAAGTGCAGCGACTGCCATAGAAACGAGAGCTGCGTTAAATGCCATGCCGTTAATAAATCGGCTTTGAAAGCATCGCCGGTTATACTTCATTCGAAATGCAGCAAATGTCACGATACCGAAGATGTAAATTCGTGCGCCGTATGCCATGCGAAGATCGAAAAGCCTCCGTTTAATCATAAACAACGAGCCGGTTTCGACATTTCCAAATTCCATTCCGATTTGAAATGCTCGAGATGCCACGTTACAAAAGGTAAATTTACCGGCTTGAAAAAGGAATGCAAAAGCTGCCACGGCATCTGGACGGTTGACAACTTCGACCACAAAGCTACCGGATTGATTCTCGACGAAGTTCACGTTGAATTCGAATGCGAAAATTGTCATCAGGAACCGACGTACCGGATAAAAAGCTGCGATAATTGTCACGACGACAAATCGTATCCAAAAGACAAACCCGGAGAGGCAATTAAAAGATGAACGGACTCAATGAAATACAATTTTTCAGAAAGATCGGACTGAAGTTAATTCTTATAGTAAGTTTGACCGTCGTCTCGATAATAGGCGTCAATGCGTATTTCAAAATAAATTTCCAGACGAATTGTCTACTCGCAGAAGTCGAACGTCATGCCAATCAACTCAGCGAAACGATAAAGAACAGCACTCGTTACGGAATGTTGCTCAACCAAAGAGAATATGTTGACGAAATAGTGAAGACAATCGGTCAGGATAAAACAATCGACAATATCAGAATTTACAATAAAGAAGGCAGAATAATTTATTCGAGCAATCCGAAAGACCTCGGAAAAATGCTCGATAAAAAAGCCGAAAGCTGTTACGCCTGCCATGCAGAGAATAAACCGCTCGAGCGTCTGCCGATAAAACAAAGGACGCGTATTTTCAAACTCGGCGACAAGAACCCGAGAATTATGGGAATAATAAATCCGATTTACAACGAGAAATCGTGTTACGAAGCCGATTGTCATGCCCATCCCGAGAATGCGTCGGTTCTCGGAGTGCTCGATATTACAATATCGCTCGAAGAAATCGACGCCACAATCAAACGAAACGAAATTCAGGAATTGATTTTTACAATCGTATCGATTCTTGCAATCGGTATAATCATAAGCATATTCGTAAAACGTTGGGTAGACCGCCCGGTAAAAGAATTGATTAAAGCTACCAATCAGATTGCCGCCGGAAATTTAACTTACGAAATAAAAGAGATTGGCAACGACGAACTGGGATACCTCGCCAAATCGTTCAACAACATGACCAAAAAACTTTACGAAACGCAACAACAATTATTTCAGTCGGATAAAATGGCTTCGCTCGGCAAGCTTGCAGCGGGCGTGGCGCACGAAATAAACAATCCTTTAACAGGCGTACTCACATACAGCAGCTACTTAATGAAACGAGCCAAGGACAATCCCGAATTGCAGGAAGACCTCCAGGTAATCGTTAGAGAAACAATGCGCTGCCGCGATATTGTAAGAAGCCTTCTCGATTTTTCCCGACAATCGTCGCCCAAGAAAAATCTAATCAATATCAACGAAATTATCGAAAGAACCGAATCGGTCGTGCATAATCAGTTGTCTCTCAACAATATAAAACTTACAAAAATACTCGACAGCAACTTGCCGCAAATTGCCGCCGATCAGAATCAAATTCAGCAGGTATTGTTAAACCTTATTTTGAATGCAATCGACGCAATCGGCAATGAAGGAGGAGAAATTGTAATAAAGACCAAACAACTCACCTTGCCGCCCAAAGGATATACGCATATCAAAGCGGCGCTTTGTCCCAAGAATCACAATTTGATCGATAATGAAAATAAAATTGCCGGGATGTCTTCAATCCGTGTAAAATTAAAATCGGGCGATAACGAAGGTCCGGTATTCATCGATCCGATCTACGGAAGATCGCAACATTACTTCGGTATTCCGATTGAAAAAAATTCTCACGCGAGCATTCATTGTCCTGTATGCGACGTGTCATTGCTCGACCGAAATTCAAATTGTCCCGTATGCGGCGGACCCGTTTTCAAGTTCGAAGTTCCCGGAAAAGGCTACGTCGAAATGTGCGCTTCGTTCAACGACGACTGGCAAAAGTGGGAAAGAATCGACAATGCAGGAGCCAGAAAATTCGTCGAGATCGAAATTTCAGATAACGGATGCGGCATTCCCCAGGAACATTTAAGTCGAATATTCGAACCGTTCTTTACAACCAAAGGACAAAAGGGAACCGGGCTCGGACTATCGGTAGTATGGGGAATAATAGACAACCACGACGGCTCAATTTCGGTTAAAAGCGAACCGGGCAGTGGAACCACATTCTCAATCAAACTTCCGGCTGAAAATTATGAATAACAATTTCGACATATTGATAATCGACGACGAATCGGTCATAATCGATTCCATTATTAAAATATGCAAGCTCAACAATCTTACGTCTGATTCGGCCGAGACTTACGAAGCGGCTATGCAAAAAATCAAAGGAAACAAATACAACCTGGTTATTTGCGACATTATGCTGCCCGACAAAGACGGTTTTGAAATTCTCAAGTCGATCGGCTCTGGCGGATTCGACTCTCCCGTCATAATGATTACCGGTTATACGACTCCGGAGATGGCGGTAAAGTCGATAAAGCTCGGCGCGTTCGATTTTCTTCCCAAACCTTTTACAATCGACGAACTTTCCGCCGTTATCAAAAGAGGTATGGCCTTTAGTAAACTGAATCGCAAAGCGGTTAAAAACAAGAACGATTTGCTCTATGTGCCCTGTCCTTCCAAATACTATCGTTTCGGATACGGCTCGTGGATAAAGCCCGATCTGCCGGTCAATATGATAAACGAAGAATTTTCATACGGCAGTTTCGTTACGGGCGCAACGGATCTATTCGTTAAATTAATAGAAGGCGTCCAAAAGATTGAGCTCCTTCAAATTAACGACAAAATTTTACAGGCTTCGGCGGCTGCCTACATAACCGACAGCGACGGCTTAATACACAGTTTAAGCATGCCCGCAAGTTGTCGCATCATCGATCGAAACGAGAAATTGCTCGAAAAACCCGGATTAATCGAAAAAGACCCGTATTTCGAAGGATGGTTCTATAAAGTGATCCCTGTGAATATGAAAGATGAAATCGAATATTTAATTCCGTGCAGTTCCGACAGATAATTTTTAACAACAGGAGAAATAGATATGTCGCTATTCGTATTACTTTTAATCGTGCTAATAATTGCGGACGTTTTAATCAGAATATTCATCAAAAAATATGAAGAGTCAAAACTCCGCAAGGAAAGAGAAGCCGTTCTTGCCGAAGTCGTGAATGTAGATTACGGCAAAGAAGTCAAAACCTTAAAGAGAGCCGAAGTGCAAAATCCCAAAGCCCGAATCCTTTGCGTCGACGACGAAGACGTGGTGCTCGACAGTTTCAGGAAAATATTGGTGCTCGACGGCTACTCGGTCGACACCGTTAATTCGGGTCCCGAAGCAATAACTCTTGTTCAAAGTCATCATTACGATTTCGTATTTACAGATCTGAAGATGCCCGAAATGGACGGCGTAGAGGTAACCAAGACGATAAAACACCTGAGACCCGATATCGACGTAATAATCATCACCGGTTATGCCACCGTTGAATCGGCCGTGGAATGTATGAAATACGGAGCTATGGATTACGTTCAAAAGCCGTTTACAGAAGACGAGTTGCTCGATTTCACCAAAAAATGCCTCATTAAAAGACAGGAGCGTATCAAAAAACAGCTCAAGCCCCGGGTTCACATTTCTCATTTGCCGGAGACCGAAAAAATCGGGCGCGGTGAATTCTCGATTCCGGGCGGAGTTTTTATTTCGGAAAATCACTGCTGGGCTGCAATTACCGAGGAGGGTGCCGCCAGAATCGGTATCGACGATTTTGCCAAGAAAATCGTCGGTAAAATCGACAATATCGAATTTCCGAATCTCGGTATGACTATTAAAAAAGGACAGACTTTGTTCAGTCTGATTCAAAAAAACCGGGTAATCAAATTTGCCTCGCCCTTAAGCGGACAGGTAAAAGCAATAAACAACGAGTTGAGAGAAAACATCGATCTGCTCGACATTACTCCTTACGGTAAACACTGGATTTGCACGCTCGATGCGGACAATTTGGAATCCGAACTCGCCGAGCTAAAAATCGGCAAAAGCGCGGTGGCTTTCTACCAGGAAGAAATCGACAGATATCTCGAAACTTTTAAAGATAAAGTCAAAAGCGCAAACGGCACAGAGGGCTCATTCAGCGGAATCGAAAATCTGGAAGATAAAGACTGGTATTTGGTCGCGGGCTCTTTTTTCGAAAAATAACTCGATTAATCCCGCAGCAAAAACTGCGGGATTTTTTTAATCAAAATTTTTATTGACTTAATCCTCCCCAGTAAATATTTTTAGACAGGATATATAAGTCCATTATCTTATTAATACGAAAATAGATTCTCATTATTAATAAAGAAAACGGATTATCGGATAGAATTTCGAATTTTAAGCCGTTCATTTTTTCAGCACGATATTTGATTACTTTTACTTTCGCATAAATTATCTGGAGACTAAATGATTCGTAAAGCCGTTCTTTTTACTGCGTGTTCTCTATTTATATTATTTAACCATGAATTAAATGCTCAAGATTTTAATTGCCTCGACTGTCACGAAGTAAGCATCGAAAAATCCGTCCATTTCGAAGCTATCGAATGTCAGGATTGTCATCAGGATGTAGTAGACGAAGAACATATGGACAAAGGCGCCGAAAAGGTCGATTGTACAATGTGCCATGACGACAAGATGGCTTCGGTCGAAAACGACATCCATCACAGGTTGAAAATTAAAAACGCGCCGGGATGCGTTTCCTGTCACGGCTCGCATAATGTCAAAAAGCCGTCGAATTCATTGTCAACGAATTCGAGAACCTACTGTTCGAAATGCCACGAAGCCAAACCTCTGCTTACGAGTTATCATGCCGAAAAGATAAGTAAAGACAATTGCCTCAGCTGTCACAAAAAGGAAGACGTTAAATTAACGCTGCCCACTTCCGTTCACAGCAAGCTCGAGTGTGCAGACTGCCACAGCTATATCGCTCAAAATATTTCTAAACACCCGAAAAATCTAAAAATTACGGAAGTTGCGAACTGCTATCTATGCCATGTGGATATTGCCGCTCAGCACAAAGAAAGCATCCATGGAATAGCTTTGAGCGAAGGCATTGACGACGCGGCTAAATGCTGGGACTGTCACGGTTCGCATAATATCAAAAAAGTCGACCACCCCTCGAGTCCTGTGAATCCGGTTAATATCGGAACTACTTGCAGTAAGTGTCACGACAATCCGGAGATGGCAAAAAAATACGATATCGGTTTGGTAAGTCCGGGTCTGAAATACAGTGCCTCGGTACACGGCATGATGGTAAAGGAAGGCAATAAAGGAGCCACTTGCACAACCTGCCACGGCGTTCACGATATAAAAAACAAAGTTCAGCAGGGTTCCAAGATATCGTCTTTCAATCTGCCTGAAACATGCGGTCAATGCCACGAAAAAGAAGCCGAAGAATATATGGAATCGATTCACTGGATTCGCGCTAAAAAAGGCTATCGCGAATCTCCTGTTTGCAACGACTGCCATAACGAGCACGACATAACGCCGATTTCAGGCGGCGATAAAAGAGCCGAAACGCGTAAAATACAGCAAAAAACCTGTATGGTTTGCCACGAAAATCCGCGCATTGCCGAACGTTTCGGAATCAACGGCAATCAGGCTAGATCGTATCAGGACAGCTATCACGGGCTAGCGGTAATGCGGGGCGATAAAGACGCCGCTATGTGCGTCGATTGTCACGGGGTTCATAAAATTTTGCCTAAGGAACATCCGGAATCCAAAGTAAATATTTCAAACGTAACTGAAACCTGTCAAAAATGTCATCCGGAAGCGACCCCCGTATTTTCCCAAAGTTATTCTCACGTTACTATAAATGAAGAAGCCGCAAAAGTTGAAAAAATTGTTACCGATATTTATTTCTGGCTGATTGTATCGGTTATCGGCGGTATGATATTGCACAATCTGCTTATCTTCTTATATGAAATTAAAAAGAAGAAAAAAAGAACCGAAAAAGAAATTACAATACCGCGTTTTACAAAGAGCGAGGTCGTTCAACATTTTCTGTTGCTAGTTTCGTTCATAGTTCTGGCAATAACTGGATTTGCTCTCAAGTACCACACAAGCTGGTGGGCTGAGCTCTTGATGTATTTCGGAATGACTGAAACCGTGCGCCAATATATTCACCGCGGCGCGGCTGTCGTGATGATCGGCGTAGGCGTTTATCACGTTTTCTATCTTCTTTTCACTGCCCGCGGAAGAGACGTTCTCAAAAATCTATTGCCGAAACATACCGACATTATCGAAGCAAGGGACACCATACTTTATTATCTGAGAATTAAAAAAGAAAAACCGATTTACGACAAATACGATTATACCGAAAAAGCGGAATATTGGGCTTTAATATGGGGCACTGTAATAATGGGCGCCACAGGATTTATTCTCTGGTTCCCGACGGTAGTCGGCGACTGGGCTCCCGTATGGTTGATTAAAGTTAGCGAACTGATCCATTTCTACGAAGCCATTCTTGCTACGCTTGCTATTTTGGTATGGCATTGGTTCTTTGTGATTTTCCATCCGCATGAATACCCGATGAGTTTGACCTGGATCGACGGTAAAATGACGCTCAAAAACTACAGACATCATCACGAAAAACATTTCAGAAAAGTTCTTCTAGAATGGAAAGAATATAAAGCCGGGAAAAGAGAAGAAAAACGACTCAGCAATTCTACGCTTCTATTTACAAAAACATTGAGTGAAAACAATCTCGACCCCGACGCCGTTTTCGACAAAGAACTCGAAAACGATCCGGAATTGAGATTGTGGCTCGAAAACAAATTGAATCCTGAAGAAGAAGGAGATAAACAAAGATAATAAGACGGTTGCCTCTTAATATTGATTGAGCTATATTCAACATAAATTAAATAAACAACTATCAATAAAGCGCGGAGGAAATATGTTTAGAAATGGTATTACCCTTACCATAGTTGCAGTTCTATGTTTCTTTTTGTTGCCGGATACCATGAACGCACAGGAACACGGGTATATAGGCGCAGAAGCATGCGGTATGTGCCACAAAAACGAAAAGCAAGGCGAACAATTGAAAATCTGGCAAAACAGCAAACATGCCAACGCTTACAAAACACTGTTAACTGAAGAAGCAAATAAACTTTCCGGAGAAGTTAAAGCCGTTGAAAATCCCCAATGTCTTAAATGCCACGCAAGCGGTTACGATGTGGACAAAAAATTACTCGGCAAAAAATTCTCAGTTGAAGACGGCGTTCAATGCGAAACCTGCCACGGTCCCGGAGAAGACTACAAATCGATGAAAGTTATGAAAAGTCGCGAAGAATCCGTTAAAAACGGTTTGAGAATCTGGAAAGACGAAGCCGAAATCGAAAAATATTGCAAAACTTGCCACAACGAAGAAAGTCCGACCTACAAAGAATTCGATTTTGCGAAAATGTGGCCTCAAATTGCGCACCCTGTCCCCAAAAAATAAAGGCAGAACATGAAAAGGTTATTAATAATATTCTTTCTATTCCTGCCGTTCTTGGTAAACGCTCAAAATATTAACGGCAGAATTACGTCTTCGTTTTATTCGTTCGAAAGATATAATACCGCCAGTTCATCTGAAACTTTTTTCAGAACGTATCAGGCTTTAAATCTAAACGCAAATTACTCGAAGTTCTCTTTGCGTACGCGTTTTAATTTCGAAAGCAATCTGGGCAATGCGCTCGACGCCGATCCCCGAGTTCGTTTTTATAATCTCTATCTCGAAGCGCGCGATCTTTTCGGCATTGCAACCGTAAAATTAGGAAGACAGCCGCTCTTTACTCCTGTAGCCGGCGGTCTTTTCGACGGTATTAATCTCAAATTAAAATATGCCGGATTTTCGCTGACAGGTTTCTACGGCGGTAACCTGCCGGCTTATCAAAAACTCGAATTAACCGACGACCTTAGCAACGATTATATTATGGGAGGTCGTTTTGAAACGGTAGCATTAAAAAATTTCCGTCTCGGCGTTTCGTATATCGACAAGAATTTCAAGTCGGTCGACTATTACGCCGAGCGCCTCGACGAGAATCTCGATCCGGTTACAATTCTGATTCAATCGAAATCTAATCAATACAAATTACTCTCTGCCGACGCGTATTATTCATACAACAACCTCGTCGACGTAAGCACGCGTTACGAATATGATTTGAATTACGAAGTGACTTCGAAAGTCGAATTCGACGGAAGAGTTAACGCAACCGATAAACTGGGTCTCAACTTTTATTATAATTACAGAGAACCCAGAATACGCTATAATTCAATCTTCTCAGTATTCGATTACGGAAATTCCCAGGAAATCGAAGGCGGATTCGACTATAAAATTTCGAGGCTATATCGTCTCTTCTTCAAATACGGCGACGTAAAATTCGACTCCGAACACTCATCGCGATTGAGTCTCGGCGTTACTACGCAGTACGGTTCGATTTCATACCGTAAGACTTTAGGCGACGCTGGAGAGCTCGACGCCGCTTCACTCTATTTGGCAAAGTCGTTTGTGGAAGGATTAATTACTCCTTCGGTCGGAGTTACATATACAAGCTACAAACTTTCTAGCGACGACGAGACAAATTCCATAACCGCTCTTCTGGCCGGACTTAACTTCAGGCCATGGAGAATTCTGTCTTTCGATTTCCAAACGCAGTATTTCAACAACAAGATATACAAAAACGATTTCAGAGTTTTATTCAAAGTTAATTACTTGTTTAATACAAACTTGTAGACCATTATGAAAATAAAATTTATTTATCTGCCGCTCAGCCTTTTGATTCTTGTTTTTCTTACAGTCGCAGCAATCGATGCGAACAAAGGCAACGAGCAACGTAAAACCAACAAAGACGTCATTAAATTTTCTCACGAGCTTCATAGTGAAGTAACAGACTGTGCGTCGTGTCATACAAATGTGGCAAACAGCACAAAACTCAACGACAGACTATTGCCGGAAAAAGATGTCTGCGCTACGTGTCACGACGTTGAGGATACGGATAATTGTCAAATGTGTCATTATGAAGATGTTTTCGAGCCTCTGATTCAAACAAAAAGTACGTTGATATTCAACCACAGTTTTCATATCAACGAACAAAAGATGGAATGCGCCGCATGCCATAAAGGGCTCGACGAGGTAGAATACGGCTTTGAGTCGAAGAGCGTCAATCCGCCTATGAGCGGTTGTATTACCTGCCACAACAATAAATCGGTAGCGGTAAGCGACTGCGAAGTCTGTCACATTTCGACCGTCGATTTAATTCCGGAAGACCATCGGCAGGTTGGCTTCTTCAAAGCTCACAAATTCAAAGCTACTGCAATGGATAATAATTGCGAAATGTGTCACGACAATAGTTTCTGCGAGGCTTGTCACGTTTCAACTACCATGATGACCGAAACAAATACCGAATCGGATTTTTACGTTCCGTATTCTCCGCATAAGTTTACAGACGACGCAAAGATGCAACAGATGACGCGGGTTCATGATTTGAATTATCGTTTTTCGCACGGTATCGACGCAAACACAAAGTCCGCCGATTGCCAGACGTGCCATCAGGTAGAAACCTTCTGCGCCGAGTGCCATAATAACGGCGGCGGCGATTACGCGCTCGAAGGTGCCATGCCGGCTTCGCACTCCAAACCGAATTTTGTAACAATCGGCGTAGGCACAGGAGGCGGACAGCATGCAATCCTTGCTAAGCGGGATATTGAATCGTGTTCGTCGTGTCACGACCTTCAGGGCGCAGACCCGAATTGCGTTCTATGCCATGTCGATAACGACGGCGTTAAAGGAACTAACCCGAAAACCCACATGAGCGGATTCATGAACGGCTCCGACGGCGATTGGCATTCCGATTTTAATTCCGTATGCTACTCGTGCCATACTGACGCCAACGCTCGACCCGACGGCATTAAAGGCGTGGGATTCTGCGGTTATTGTCACAATTAAATTTTTGGGTAGACTATGAAATATATTAAATATTATTTGGCTTTATCGCTTTTGTTCGTTTTAGCTTCCTGCAGCGATGTTCAGGAGGATATTACTCCGCCGGCTCAATTGAGCGTTCACGGCGCCGGATTTTTGTCGCAATCCTCCGATAATTTCCACGGCAAGAAGCTGACAGATAATAGTATGGAAAGTTGCAAACAATGCCATGCTTCGAATTATTCGGGAGGCACTGCAGGCGTAAGCTGCGTAAATTGTCACCCCGCCATCAATGTCCATGTTGACGGGATATTGCTGCCGGGTTCGGATAATTTCCACGGCAGATTCATCGCATCCACAAACTGGGATCTGTCGCAATGCGCTCAATGCCATGGCGACGATTATGCCGGAGGAATTACAAGTCCAACTTGTACGACATGCCACAATAAAGCTGGAGGTCCCGAAGCCTGCAACACATGCCACGGCGACTTTTTCAAAGGCGGCAGCATAGCCCCGCCGCAAGCGACCAACAACGCAAAAGAAACTTCCGATCCCAGAGTCGGAGCTCACCAGGCTCACTTGAATGCCTCGTTATTGTCGGGAAAAGTCTCCTGCATGGAATGCCATATACTGCCATCCGGTTTTGAAGCTCCGGGACATATCGACAATACTCCGCACGCGGAAGTTATCTTCGGCGCGTTTACATCTTCCGGACCTTCTAATCCGTCCTATGATTTTGCCAACAATACATGCAGCAATACGTACTGCCACGGTAATTTCGAATTCAAAAAAGAAAATTCCGACTATCCGTTTATCTATACTGCCGATAAAATGACCGGCAATAATTTTTCTCCCAAATGGAATCAAGTGGACGGAAGCCAGGCGGCTTGCGGCACCTGTCACGGTTTACCGCCTACAGGTCATGAAGACGCCGAACTCAAAGCATGCGGAATTTGCCACGTCGGCGTAGTTGACCAGTATGGCAACATTACCGATAAATCCAAACATATCAACGGCAAAATCGATTTGTTCTGATTTTCCCCTCGAAAGAGAAAAAGCCGGCTCTCCAAAGCCGGCTTTTTTATTATCCTTACTGTGTAATAATTTAATTATTTTTGTCATTAAAATTTTACGAGGTTTTTCATTATGCTGATAATTGCAGACGAAAACATACCCCAGGTCAAAAAAGCATTCGGCGAATTTGGCGAAGTTAAATTATTCCACGGCAGATCGATTACCCAAAAAGATGTTATCGATGCAGACGTCCTGTTGGTAAGATCCATCACTAGAGTCGATAAAGATCTTCTTGAAGGAACAAATGTGAAATTCGTCGCCACAGCCACAATCGGCACAGACCACATTGACAAAGACTACCTTAATAAAGCCGGCATACGATTTGCCGACGCCGCAGGATGCAACGCTTATTCGGTGGCTGAATATGTGGTCAGCGCGATTACTGAAATTTTTTTTCGCACGGGGAGACCTTTTCAGGGCAGCGCTCTCGGCATCGTTGGGTACGGCAATATCGGTACAAAAGTAGACGCCTTTGCGAAAGCGCTCGGCGTCGATACGATATTAAACGACCCTCCGCTTAAAAGAAAAACTGGCGATTCAAAATTCAAGAGCCTGGAAGAGGCGTTAAATTGCGATATCATAACGTTCCATGTGCCTCTGAACAAAGGCGGCATGGACAATACGGTTCATCTTCTGAACGAAGAAAATATCAATATAATTAACGACGGCTCGTTGTTAATAAATTCTTCGCGGGGCGCAGTAGTAGATAATCATGCGCTTAAAAAAGCTCTAATAAAAAATAAAAGATTTAACGCCGTTCTGGACGTCTGGGAAAACGAGCCTGCAATCGACCGAGAATTACTTGACATTACGGATATTGCTACGCCCCATATAGCGGGATATTCATACGAAGGCAAACTCAACAGCACGCTCTTTATCTACAATAAATTTTGCGAATACGCCGGCGTCGAAAAAAAATGGAAGCCCGATTACATGCAACTTGAGGACAACATAATAATGCCCCGGAAAACGGAAAACAATGTGGAATTAATGAAAAATATTTTAAATAATATTTACGATATAAACGACGATAGTCTTAAGTTGAAGGAAGGATTGAAATTATCCGACGAACAATTTCCGCGCTACTTTGACGAGCTCAGAAAAAATTACAGAATACGCCGGGAATTTTTCAATTATAAGATAGACGGTTCGTCATTAACAGGCGAGCAAATAGAAATGTTAAAATCCTTACGCTTTGAAATCATATAAAGATTCGCTGTTCCGTTTTTTAACACGGAACAGCGAGCCATTGTTAAACAATAGGACCGGCTTTTTTCACATCTTCAGAGACGTTTGCTTCGAAATTCTTGAAATTCTCCTTAAACATTGCCGCCAATTTACGGGCTGTTTCGTCGTATTTCGATTTATCCGGCCATGTATTCTGAGGATGTAGAATTTCATCCGGAATACCGTTGATCTTAGTAGGCACTTCGAGTCCGAAATAATTGTCCTTATAAGTTACGACACTTTCGAGTTCGCCGGACAGCGCCGCGTTAAGCATTCTGCGGGTATATTCGATCTTCATTCTGCTTCCGGTTCCGTAAGGACCTCCTGTCCATCCGGTATTTACAAGCCAGCAATTCACATTGTATTTTTGAATTTTGTCGCCGAGCAATTTTGCGTATACCGAAGGTTTAAGAACCATAAACGGAGCTCCGAAACAAGCGCTAAAAGTTGCTTTCGGCTCGGTAACGCCTTTTTCCGTACCCGCCACTTTTGCGGTGTAGCCCGACAGAAAGTGGTACATTGCTTGTTCAGGAGTAAGTTTTGCAATTGGCGGCATAACTCCGAATGCGTCGGCGGTAAGCATTACAATATTTTTCGGATGCCCTCCTCTTCCTTCGGGCGCTATGTTCGGAATATAATTGATCGGATAGGCCGCTCGCGTGTTTTCGGTTAGAGAATCGTCGTTCAGGTCGAGCATACGCGTATTAACGTCCATAGCTACATTTTCGAGAATAGTTCCGAACTTCCTCGTGGTTTCGTAAATAAAGGGTTCGGATTCGGCTGACAATCTGATTACCTTTGCATAGCATCCGCCTTCATAATTAAATACGCCCTTGTCGCTCCATCCGTGTTCGTCGTCTCCGATTAATTTTCTTTCCGGGTCGGCTGACAGAGTAGTCTTTCCCGTACCGGACAAGCCGAACATAACAGCCACATCGCCTTCTTTGCCCACATTAGCCGAACAATGCATCGACATTACTCCTTTGAGAGGCATTAGATAATTCATTATTGTAAAAATCGATTTTTTAATTTCGCCTGCGTAACTTGTCCCCCCGATCAAAACGAGTTTTTTACCAAAGTTGATTATAATAAAAACGCCAGAATTGGTGCCGTCGGTTTCCGGGTCGGCTTGAAAATACGGCAAATTAATAACCGTAAATTCCGGTTTATGATTAACGAGATCTTCGCCCTCGGCTTTGATAAACAAATTTCTTGCAAAAAGGTTGTGCCATGCGGTTTCGGTTATTACTCTAATCGGCAGCCGGTAGTCGGGATCTGCGCCGGCATATAAATCCTGAACGTACAAATCCTTGTTTTGCACGTAAGAACACATATGAGCGAATATTCTGTCGAAATATTTTTCTTCTATCGGCTTATTAACATTACCCCACCATACCTGCTCCTGACTCGAAGGCTCTTTCACCAAGAACTTATCGTTAGGACTTCTGCCCGTATGCTGACCGGTTCTAACTACCAGAGGACCCATGTGGGCTATCATAGCTTCTCTTCGTCTTGCCGCCTGTTCGTAGAGAGCCGGCGTAGTCAGATTATAAAAAATATTATTAATATTTTTTATTCCCATATCGTTCAGTTGCTGCCAGATTTCAAGTTTTGATTTCATAGAAACTCCATTTATTTCTATAATACGACACAAAGGTATAAAATTAGAACTACCTTATCAACCAAGACTGCTGGATGATAATGGTTTACTTTTTACAGTAAATTATATGTATTTGTATATTTCCTTAAGTATTTTATCTGTCGCTCCCGTATTCTTTTTTACAAACTCGCCCGCTATTTCCCCGGCTTTTTTTCTATAGTCATCGTCTGTAAACAAGCGCCGGAACGTTTTATAAGCTTCTTTTTTATTTTTTATGATAATGCCGCCGCCCAGTTTATGCATTTGGATTGCTTCCTGACTCGTTTCGATTTTGGGTCCGTAGACGACCGGAATAGAATAAACGGCGGGTTCGAGCACATTGTGAATTTGACGAAAACTACCGCCCACATAAGCTGCATCGGCATAACTGTAAAGCGTAAGCAAGATACCAACAGAATCGACAATGATTACTCGTTCGTCCTTGTAATCATTCATAAGCGAAAATCTTATCGTGGGAAATTTTTTATAAAAGTCATTTTCAATCTTTTCGAGATGAATTAAATCGGGCTCGTGAGGAACTACAATTATAATAAGTTCCGGCGCATATTTCATCAGTTTAATTAATGCGGGAAATATTACTTCCTCGTCGGTTTCCCAAACGCTTCCAAGTACAAGCACTTTTTTATGTTTCAGCACGTCTTCATTTATAATTTTCTTTTCCCTTGCCGTCATACTTTTTATGTAAACCCTGTCGAAACGCGTATCGCCCACAGGCGCTACTTTTTCCGGAGATAATCCGAACTTTAGGAAATTAATAGCGTCGTTTTCGGAAACGGTCAGGATTTTTGCCGCGCTGTCGAAGACGTATTTGTGAAAAGAGCGAATTACCGGCAGCAGGCGGTTACTGCCCGGGCGCATTGTTGCATCAGCTATTAAATAAGGTATGCCTCTTTTTTCAAGCTGCCAGATCGTATTCGGCCAGATATCGTATCGCATAAATATCACGAGATCGGGCTGGGTTATATCCAAAAAGCGTTTAACGTCTTTTATCCTGTCAAAGGGCATATATGAAATTATATCCGCATGAGGATATTTAACCGAATTGCGATAACCGGACGGGGAAAAGAATGTGGCGAGGACAAGAATATCCCTTTCCTGTTTTAGTTTTTCGACAATCGGTTTTGCCTGCTCGAATTCGCCCATCGAAGAAGCGTGAAACCAAACCATTTTTTTTGAGCGGTCGATATCCGCCATCGCAATTATCAAATTTTCAAAAAGGCGCTCCCTCTCTTGAACGCTCATTCTTATCTTTCCGCCGACCAACGGCGAAACTGCTTTCAAAAGCGCAGATAACGGGTAAAAGAAAATGTTATATACTATTTGCCAGAATCTTTTCATTTGTCTTCAAGCAATTTTATTAAGTTATCTAAAACCACGTCGGGAGTTAATTCTTTCATACAGTTGAAATGTCCTTCGGGACATTTTTCGAGGCCGATATGACTGCACGGTCGGCATTCCAGCCCTTCTTTTTCTACGAGTCCGTATTTGACTTTGTACGGCAGGAATCCGAATTCTTTAACGCTGGATCCGAAAACCACAACCAGAGGAATATTTTGAGATGCGGCAAGGTGCATCAATCCCGTGTCGTTGCTTACAATCAATTTGCACTTTTTCATGTTAACCGCAAGTTGCAGAAGATTATCGTCGTTGCTCAAATCGACAGCTCCCGGAATACCGTCCGCTATAGTTTTACATAATTCCCTGTCGGCTTTCCCTCCGAAAAGAATTATTCGAAAACCTCTTTCATGAATTTTATTTCCCAATTTAATAAAATATTCCGAAGGCCACATTTTAGTAAAATGTCTTGAACCGGGGCAAAAACCGATATAATTTCCTTCGCCCAGATCTGAATTAATATCGTTCGGCAGAAATACTTCCGTACCGTAACCGTCCAGCTTTAATCCGGGTACGGAAGCAGCATATAATTCGGGTATGGATATAACTTTGTCGTATAAATTAATACGGAATTTAGATAAAAGGATTTTCTTAACGGCCGGTTTTCTGAACCTGTAAATTCGACCGCCGGCGGCAATATTAATTCGGTTGCTTCTAAGATTATTCTGTAAATCGACAACCATATCGTAACGTCGAGACGAAATTTCTTTCAATAATTCTTTAATATTATTCTTATCATATTTCAAAACTCCGTGCAGGTATTTATTGTAAGCCAGCGCGTCGGCGTATTGAGGTTTTACCACAAAATCGATTTCCGCATTTTTGTATCTGGATTTTAATGCGCGGATGACAGGCGTGGTTAGTATTACGTCGCCCAGAGAACTTAACCGTATTACGAGAATTTTTAGAGGACGATTTTCATCCACAACGAGAACACCTTTTGTTTAATGCAAATTTAGACATTTCGACGAACGATTCAAAACTTATAGCCGTATCGTTGGCAACTAAGCCCAATCTTCATTATTTTTGGCAAATAAATTACGAAATGTGAGTTGAGTTATGACGACATTACCATCACCCGGCACAAAAACTTTTCCTGAAGATTCGTTAGAAAAGAAATGTTATAATTTTGTGGAAACGCTCGAAAAATATATACCGATTCCGAACGAGCGGTACAGGTTAGCTTTCAATTTATACCGTTTTAAAAAAGGAGAAGGCGATCCGCCGGCGGTAATTTTGAAATCGGCTAAAATAAAATTTGAAAATATCGGCGAAAAAGAGCTTGCCGATTTGATAGACGAAGGCATTAAAAATTTTTAATTAATATTTCAGCATAAGGCTGGATTTCCTCCAGCCTTATTGTCAATTTGCCCGCCGATTTTAATTCAGCTCTATTCTTTTTCTTCGTCCAGAAATTTTTTCAGAAGCTCTATATCGTTTTTGCTGCCGGCAAAAATAGGCGTGCGTTCGTGAAGCGACGAAGGCGTCAGTTCGAGAATTCGTTTTTCTCCGTCGATTGCAACTCCGCCTGCCGCCTCGATTATAAACGAAACCGGATTGCATTCGTAGACGAGTCTCAGTTTCCCTTTCGGATTTCTCTTATCGCCCGGATACATAAACGTACCGCCGTATAAAAGCGTTCTGTGTATGTCGGCGACCATGGATCCCACATATCTCAATTGATACGGTTTCCCTTCGAATTTATTTGCCTGAAGATGTTTTATATATTTCTTTAATCCCCTGCTCCAGGAATTATAATTTCCTTCATTAATACTGTAGATTCTTCCTCTGTCCGGAATCTTAATATTATCGTGCGACAAAAGGAATTCGCCGAAAGCCGGGTCCAATGTAAATCCGTATACGCCGTGCCCCGCGCTGTAAACAAATATTGTGGAAGGACCGTATACAATATAGCCCGCGGCTACCTGTTTGTATCCCGGCTGCAAGCAGTCTTCGATCGTGCCCGGACCGTTGCCTTTGCTTATTCGTCTGTAGATAGAAAAAATAGTGCCTATGCTCACATTAGCTTCGATATTCGACGAGCCGTCCAGCGGATCGAACAGGAGAACGTATTTTCCGATTTTATGATGAGGCGGAAGGTGGATAATATTTTCGTCTTCTTCAGATGCCATAACGCAAAAGTGTCCGCCGTGGTCCATCGCTCTTATAAGCATTTCGTGAGCGAACAGATCGAGTTTTTTGACGTCTTCGCCGTGGACGTTCGTTTTACCGGTGAATCCGAGGATTTCGACTAAACCTGCTTTGTTTACTTCGAGTGAAATTACTTTTGCAGCCAATCCCAATTGCAATAAGATGGCTGATAATTCTCCCGTAGCTTCGGGATGCAATTTTTCACCTTCGAGGATATGACGGGGGAGCGTCATAAATTGCTTCAAAGGCATAATGCCTCCTGCTTTAGTTGGATTTAATTACTTCCTGATCTTTGTACTGTAATTGATAGAGCTTGTAATAGATTCCCTTACGAGCCAGCAATTCCTGATGAGTGCCGACTTCTTTCAATTCGCCTTTGTGCATAACGAGAATTTTGTCGGCGTTCTGAATTGTGGAAAGCCGGTGGGCTATTACAATTGAGGTTCTCCCCCGAAGTAATTTTTCAATTGCTTTTTGAATTAATATTTCCGTTTCGGTGTCGATACTCGACGTAGCCTCGTCGAGTATCAATATTTTGGGATTATATGCGAGCGCCCTGGCAAACGAAATTAATTGCTTCTGTCCGACGCTTAGCGTAGCTCCTTTTTCTTTGACGATTTCATCGTATTTACCGGGCAACTTCATTATGAAATCGTGAGCTCCTACGGTTTTTGCCGCGCTTATTATTTGTTCCTCGGTAATCTCTTCGTTGCCGAGAGATATATTGGACTTTATCGTGCCCGAGAAAAGATATACGTCCTGCAGCACTACGGAAATATACCTTCTCAAATCTCTTTTGTCAACTTTACTTATATCGACGCCGTCGATAAAAATTGCGCCTTTTTCGATATCGTAGAAACGCGTTAGAATATTGATAATGCTCGTCTTACCCGCTCCCGTGGCGCCTACTATTGCCGCCGTTTCCCCGGCATTAATCTTAAACGAGATATCTTTCAATACGTATTCTCCCGGGTTATAAGCGAACCACACGTTCTTAAATTCGATTTCGCCTTTGACGTTCTCCAATTTGACGGGATTTTCCGGATTTTTAACGAATGTTTTATCGTCGAGTAGTTTGAAAATCCTTTCCGAAGAAGCCATAGCGGTTTGAAGAATATTATATTTTTCCGAAAGGTCTCTCACAGGCCGCCAGAACATCTCCGTATACTGAAGAAACGCAATTAGCACGCCGAGAGTCAGATTGTTTTGCACCACCTCCCCGCCGCCGTACCATATAATCAAACCGATTGAAATTGCGCTCAGAAGTTCGACAAACGGGAAAAAGATTGCGTAATAAAAGACCGAGCGTATGTTGGCGTTTTTGTAATCGTTGTTAATCGAAGAAAATTTTTTCAGTTCTTCTTCCTCTTTCGAAAAAAGTTGAACCACGTTCATGCCGGTTATATGCTCCTGCATATACGAATTTAGGCGCGCAAGATGATACCTGACGTCGCGGTATGCCTCCCGTACTTTTTTTCTAAACAAAAACGTTGCGTAAAAAAGAATCGGAATTACCGAAAGAGTAACAAGCGCCAGATCCCACGACATCGTAAACATGAAGAAGAAAATCCAGACTATAACAAAAATATCGCTGAAGACCGATACGATTCCGGACGAGAACATTTCATTGAGCGATTCCACATCGTTCGTTACTCTGGTTACAATACGACCGATCGGAGTCTTGTCGAAGAATTTCAAAGCCAATCTTTCCACATGACGAAACAGTTGCGCCCTGATGTCGAAAATTATCTTCTGTCCCATCAATTCCGTGAAATAGGTTAAGAAGTATTGCACTACCGCCTGCGACAGAAGCGTTCCGAGCAAAAGAGCCGCTATTGTAATCAGCCCGTCGAAGTCTTTATTGGCTATATATTCGTCAATAGCAATTTTGGTCAGATAAGGCCGGACGGACGGCAAAATAGCGACCACAATATTCAGCAGGATTGCAAGCGTTACATAACCTTTGTACGGCTTTACGTAAGACAAAAGCCGTCTCATTAATTTGGCGTCGTAGGCTTTGCCTAATATTTCATCGTCTTTTCTGTGATCGGACATTAAATCACTTTATAGTAATTTCTGTTTTCAAAAAAAGCGCTGATATTTTCCGCAGTGGTTTCAAGTATTCGTTCAATAGCCTCTTGAGAATCGAAAGCCATGTGAGGAGTTAAAATCACATTTTCGCGTCTCAGCAGCAGATTTCTTTTCAAAATAGCGTCGACTTTTTCCAGCTCAACATTTTTTGTCAACATTTGATTTTCTTCCTTAAGCAGTTCTTCCCCTTCGAACACGTCGAGCCCCGCTCCTCCGAAAATACCTTTGTCGATTGCATAGTAGAGCGCTCTCGGTTCGATAAGTCCGCTGCGCGCCGTATTGATAAAGAGCGCGCCTTTTTTTACCAGTTCGATATTATTCATATTTATCAGGTGATGAGTGCTCTTGTTATACGGACAGTGGAGCGTAATTATATCCGAGGACTTCAACAGAGTTTCCAGATCGACATATTTGAAATCGAGAAGTTCTTCCAGTATATGGTTTTGTTTAACGTCGTAAGCAAGAACTTTCATCCCGAAACCTTTTGCAATTTTCATTACGTGGACGCCGATGCTGCCGGCGCCGATTACTCCGAGAGTTTTGCCTCTCAAATCGAAGCCGCGCAGACCTTCGAGCGAGAAATTACTTTGCTGCGCCCTTACGTAAGCTTTGTGAATGTTTCTCGATAATGTTAAAATAAGCGCAAAAGTATGTTCCGCCACAGTATTTTCGCCGTAATAAGGCACGTTCGCAACGGCAATTTTCTTTTTCCTGGCATATTCGGTATCGATATGATTAAATCCCGTGCTCCTCGTTGCGATTAATTTCAGCTTTTTTGCTTTATCGATAATGTTCTTGTCCACTTTGTCATAAATAAAAACCGAGATGACATCGGCGTCTTTAATAACCGGATTGTCGGCGGCGAGCTCGTCCTTGAAGAAAAAGAGCTCAAATTTGTTTTTGTCCAACCTTCTTTTTATATAATTTTTTTCTTTCGGAGGTATTGAAAAAAAAGCGACTTTTATTTTTTTCATGTTTGATTTCCTTTAATTTAGTTCCTTCAATTCTTCTTCTAACAACTGTTTGAAGTGGAGGTCTGCATAAATACCTCCCAGTTCGACGAGTTCTTCGTGGGTTCCTTCTTCCGCTATTCTTCCGTTATCGATTACGAATATTTTATCCGAATCTTTCACCGTGGAAATTCTGTGGCTGATTATTATGCTCGTCCTGTTTTTCATAAACTCTTTAAGACGTTTGAGAATCTCTTCTTCGGTATGCGTATCCACGGCAGAGAAAGAATCGTCGAGTATTAAAATTTTCGGATCGATTGCCAAAGCCCGCGCAAGCGAAGTTCGTTGTTTCTGTCCTCCCGAAAGCGTTATGCCCCGCTCGCCTAAAATAGTATCGTATCCTTTGGGAAAAGATTCGACATCTTTTGCCAATTGCGAAATCTGAGCTACGTATTTAATCAGCTCTTCGTCTTCATTGCCGTTTCCGTAAACAATATTTTTAGCCAACGTGTCCGAGAACAGAAACGTTTCCTGCGGCACAAATCCGATATTTTTTCTCAGCGTTTTAAGCGGTATTTTACGCACATCTACTCCGTCGATTGTAACCGAGCCTTCAGTCACGTCGTAGAATCTTGGTATTAAATTTACGAGCGTGGTCTTACCGCTTCCGGTTTTGCCTATAAAAGCGACGGTTTCGCCTTTGTTTATTTTCAAGCTGACATTGTCGAGCACGGGCGGAAGAAAATCGTTATACCTGAAACTTACATTTTTGAATTCTATTTGCCCTTCTATATTTTCAATCGAATAGTCGGTTTCGTCGCCGTCTTTAATTTCGTACGGTTCGTTGAAGAACTTCAAAAGTCGTTTCATACTAGAGTCAGCCTGCTGAACCAAATTGGCGACGAAGCCGAAAGATATCATGGGCCAGATCAACATCGAAAGATATGCAACAAAGGCTACGATAATTCCGAGCGAAATTTCTCCGTCGATTACCATCTTGCCGCCGACAAAAATAACGATAATGGTAGAAAAGCCCGCAATTACAAAAAATATTGGATGGAAAAGCGCCTGCAGTCTGACGAGGTCCATCTTTCTCTTAAGATATTCGTCGCTCTGTTTAGTAAATTCCTTTACCTCGTAATCTTCCCTTACGTACGATTTGACCACTCTGATTCCCGAAAAGTTTTCCTGTGCCTTTTCCGTCAGCTCCGAAAATTTTTCCTGTATCCTTGTATATTTTACGTGAATTTTTCTCATAACGACATAAACAAGATACGACAGAAAAGGCAACGGCAATAATACATAGAATGTAAGCGCCGGACTTAACGAAAGCATAATCGGAATTATCATAAGGAACAAAGTGCCGTTGTCAATCGAATACATTACAGCCGGACCCACAAACGAACGCACCGCGTTTATGTCGTTTGTGGCATGCGACATTATATTCCCGGTAGAATTATTCTGAAAAAATCGCAAAGGCAGTTTTTGGATGTGTTCCCAGAAATCCTGTCTCAAATCGTATTCGATTTTTCTGGATGCGACTATTATAGTTTCGCGAATGAAAAACTGAAAGACGCCCGCAATTAATGTAATGCCGACCGTATAAAGAGCGTAATTTACAATGAGGTGAGTATCCAGATTGTTTTCGAGCAGATTAATGCTGTCTTTTATCAGAATAGGGACGAAAACGGTCGCCACATTCGAAATAAGGATAAAAAGGATTCCGAGCAGGTAACTGCTTTTATACCGCGCAAAGTATTTTTTTAAATAGGTTAAATTCCCGAACAACTTTTCGAAAGTCCTTTCTGATAATAAACAACCGCTATAGAAAAATAATTCCGCTTAAACGATATCAACCGATGATTTCGAAACCGGTATACTTTTGCAGAGCTTTCGGAACAATAACTTTTCCTTCGGGCGTTTGATAATTTTCGAGTAACGAAACCATTAATCTGCTGGTAGCGAGTCCGCTGCCGTTTAATGTATGGACAAATTCGGTCTTTTTAGAACCCTCTCGTTTGAAGCGAATGTTAGCTCTTCTCGCCTGAAAGGCTTCGAAATTGCTGCACGAAGAAGCCTCGAGCCATTTCTTTTCTGCCGGCGACCACGTTTCGATATCGTAACATTTGGCGGCTGAAAAACTGAGATCGCCGGTGCAAAGCAAGATTATTCTGTACGGTATATTTAAAGCCTGGAGTATATCCTCCGCGTCTTTTACTAATTTTTCGAGTTCATCGTATGAATCTTCCGGCTTCGAAAATTTTACCATTTCCACTTTATTAAATTGATGAACGCGCAAAAAGCCTTTTGATTCTTTACCGTATGAACCGGCTTCGCGTCTGAAACACGGCGTATAACCGACATATTTAATTGTCAGTTCTTTTTCATTCAACACTTCATTCCGGTGTATATTCGTAATCGGAACTTCGGCGGTAGGTATCGGATAGAGACCGTCCTTTTCGATAAAATACATATCCTCTTCGAGTTTTGGAATTTGTCCCGTGCCTTTCATCGAATCCCTGTTTACGAGAATCGGCGGAAGAATTTCTTTGTAGCCGTGATTCTGCAAATGGAAATCGAGCATAAAATTAATGAGAGCTCTTTCCAGTGTGGCTCCCGCTCCTTTATAAAGCGGGAATCCCGACCCGGAAATTTTCGTGCCTCTTTCGAAATCGAGTATGTCGAGTTTTTTACCGAGCTCGATATGATCGAGCATCTCGAAGTCGTTATCGAAGCTGAAGCCTTCGGGCAGCCACCTTCTCACTTCAACATTTTCATCGGCGCTGCCTCCGACCGGAACCGACTCGTGAGCCAGGTTCGGAGTCCATCTCAATATTTCGTCGAGCTCTTCGTCTATTTTGCGCAGCTCGTTGTCAAGCTCTGCGATTTCGTCTCCCACCTTTTTCATCTCTTCGAAAACCGCGGTAGTATCTTCGCCCTTCTTTTTCAATATCGGAATTTGTGAGGACACTTTATTTCTTAGCGCTTTCAATTCGTCGTTGCGGGCTATAATTTTTCTTCTTTTCTCATCGAGTTCAAGAATCTGATCAACATTGTCGGCGGCGCCTTTGTCGCGCAATCCCTTTCTAACCAGGTCAGGATTTTCTCTTATGAATTTGATGTCGAGCATATTTAATTCCTTTTTATTTCACTACAATATTATAAATTTTATTCGGGACATAAATTTCTTTAATTATCTGTTTGCCGTCGACATAACCTTTGATTTTTTCGTCGTTGGAAATGATATTTTTTACTTCCTGTTCCGGAGTATCGACAGGCAATTCAATTTTAGCTCTGACTTTGCCGTTTACCTGTACTACGACTGTAACGGTCTCGTTTATAAGCGCGTCGGGATCGGCTTCGAACCAGACCGGTTCTTCATAAATCGATTTCTCTTTGCCCAGCAAGCTCCAGCATTCCTCGCCGAGATGAGGCGCAAGCGGAGCCAGCATTGAAGCGAATCGTTCTAGCGTATATACCTGAATTTCCTTCCTGCAATTGTCGATATTCTTAAGTTCGTTCAACAATTCCATCAAAGCGGCAACAGCTGTGTTGAATCTGAAATTATTTATTTCAGAGTCGACTTTAGCCAAAGTTTGATTGACTTTCTGATAAATCTTTTTTTCATCGTCGGAAAGTTCGTTCATATCATATTTACTTTTTGCACGTGTATCGGAAGCTATCCCTTTGTAATTTTCAAAAAGCGTATAAGTTCTTTGAACAAACCGATCGACGCCTACAATGCCTTTATCGCTCCAATCGCCTCCGAGTTCATACGGACCCATAAACATTAAATACATACGGAAAACGTCCGAGCCGTACTTTTCAAGGAATTCATTCGGGTCGACCACATTCCCTTTCGATTTGGACATTTTTGCGCCTTGATTGGTAATCGTGCCCTGATGAATTAATTTTTGGAACGGTTCGTCGCTGTTTACCAATCCGATGTCTCTGAGAAACTTATGAATAAAACGCGCATAGAGCAGGTGCATTGTAGCGTGTTCGGCGCCGCCTACGTAAACATCAACCGGCACCCAATTGTTTGCCAATTCGGTATCGAACATTCCTTCTTCGTAACGGGGATTGAGATAACGCAGATAATACCAGGAGGAATCGACAAATGTATCCATGGTATCGGGGTCTCTTTTAGCCGGAGCTCCGCATTTGGGGCATGTTGTGTTTATAAACTCTTCGCAGCTTGCAAGAGGCGAGCCGCCGTCCGGTTTAAAGTTTACTTCATAAGGCAACACAACTGGCAATTGGTCTTCCGGCACGGGAACTTCGCCGCATTGGTCGCAGTGAATTACTGGAATCGGGGTTCCCCAATATCTCTGACGAGAAATCAACCAATCTCTCAATCTGTAATTAACCGTCCTTTTGCCGAGCCCTTGTTTTTCGATATCCTCGGATATTTTTTCAATACCGACATCCGAACTCAGACCGTTATACTTTCCTGAATTTATCATGACGCCCACATCCGTATAAGCTTCTTTCAATTCGTCTTCTTCATTCGTACCTGGCTGGAGAATAACTTTTTTGATTGGCAAATTGAATTTTTTAGCGAATTCGAAATCGCGCTCGTCGTGCCCGGGCACAGCCATAACGCAGCCGGTGCCGTATGTCGCCAAAACATAGTCCGCTATCCAGATAGGAACCTTTTCGCCGTTTATTGGATTTATGGCGTAAGCTCCTGTCGGAACTCCCGTTTTTTCTTTGGTCGTAGAAGTCCTTTCCACTTCAGTCAAAGATTTAATCGATTCGATGTATTTATCTACGGCGTCTTTGTATTCCGGTTTGGTAATTTTTTGCACAAGTTCATTTTCGGGAGCCAGCACAACATAAGTAACGCCGAAGAGCGTATCGGGTCTGGTCGTAAACACTCTAATTTTCTCATCCGAGCCTTCGATAGAAAAATCGATTTCGGTTCCGTAACTTTTGCCGATCCAGTTAATTTGCATAGTTTTGGTTTTTTCCGGCCAGTCGATTTTATTCAAACCGTCGAGTAACTCGTCCGCATATTCTGTAATCTTAAAGAACCATTGAGTCAGATTTTTTTGAATAACGGTTGTTCCGCATCTTTCGCATCCACCGTCGCCGAGCACCTGTTCTCTGGCCAGAACCGTTTGACACGAAGGGCACCAGTTAACCGGCGCATTCTTTCTGTATGCCAATCCTTTTTTATATAATTGCAAAAAGAGCCATTGATTCCATTTATAATATTCGGGCACGCAAGTCATCAACTCGGCGTCCCAATCGTACATACCGCCCATCCTATCGAGCATCGAGCGAATGTCCTTAATGTTTTTGAGAGTGCTGTCCTGGGGATGAATGCCGGTTTTAATAGCGTAATTTTCCGCGGGAAGTCCGAATGCATCGTATCCCATCGGCTCGAACACATTAAATCCTTTCAGTTTTTTATAGCGCGCAAACGAGTCGGTTGGTCCGTAATTGTACCAATGCCCGATATGCATTTTTGCCGCCGAGGGATAGATGAACATAACAAGCACATAGAGTTTATTGTCGATTTTTGTCAGATCGGTTTTGAATACTTTTTTGTCTTTCCAGTATTTTTGCCACTTAAGTTCGATCGATTCAAAGGGATATTTCATATTACACACAAAAATTGTTAGAAATTGAACTGAAACTTATCAAAAAAGGGCAGGTTAATCAAGAATTGTTAAATTATATGACATCATGCTCAAGATTCTCTTTCCAATAATTCCTCTATTATTCTTCGCCTTAAATTGTGGGTGAATTTTGTTATTTTTGGACATAACAATAAAGGGACGAGATGAAAAAATTAGCCGTAGTCGCTCTGAGCGGAGGGATGGACAGTTGCGTGACGGCAGCTATTGCCAGCCGGGAATACGAGCTGGCATTAATACACATAAATTACGGACAGCGCACTGAGAACCGCGAACTGAAGGCTTTTAACGATATCGCTGAATATTACGGGGTAAAGCACAAACTTATAATCGACTACACGCACTTTTCGAAAATCGGGGGGTCGTCTTTGACAGACAGAAACATTGAAGTAACCCGGGCAAATATCGGAAGCCGTGATATTCCAAGTTCTTACGTGCCTTTCAGAAATGCGAATATTCTGGCGGCGTGCGTAAGCTGGGCGGAAGTTTTAAATGCAGAGGCCGTCTTTATCGGAGCCGTTTATGAAGACGCCAGCGGTTATCCTGATTGTCGTCCGGAATTTTTCGAGGCTTTCGAAAAGATGGCAGACCTCGGCACGAAACCCGAAACCAAAATTAAAATCCATACTCCCATAATCCATCTTTCCAAAGCGGAAATTATTAAAAAGGGGATAGAACTTAATGCGCCGTTGCATTTAACATGGTCGTGTTACCAAAATGAAGACGAGGCATGCGGCATATGCGACAGTTGCGCTTTCAGGCTGCGCGGTTTTCAGACTGCAGGTATTGAAGACCCGATTCCATATAAAGTTCGGCCGGTGTATAAATAAAAGTTAGGTTTGGAATAATGAGAAATAATTTATTAACTATAAAAGAAGCAAGTATATGGATTAGTTCCGAATTAGAACGCAATATTACGCCCTCTAATATTTCTTATCTTGTTAATTACGGTAGAATTAAAAAATATAGCGATAATGGGAACACTCTCGTTAACAAAGACGAATTATTAGCTTACTATCGGACCTACTATGGTAAACGTCAATTAAATTGGACTGAAAAATTAGGGAATGATATAAATTGGCATTTATCATTTGAACAGTACAAAGAATCTGAGACTACAAAACATGTACACAGATTACATCCATACAAAGGAAAATTTATACCGCAGCTTGTTGAATATTTTTTAGATCAACATATCGATGAATTTAAAACGGGGGTCTTCTTTAATAAAGGCGATATAATATTAGACCCATTTTGCGGTAGCGGTACAACTTTAGTGCAAGCGAATGAACTTGGCATGCATGCCGTCGGAATTGATATATCGGCGTTTAATGCGCTAATAAGTAATGTAAAAATCGAGAAGTATGATTTATCGAATTTGTATTTAGAACTTAAAAATATTACCGAAGCCCTTAGACAATACAAAGCAGAATCGATAATCTTAGAATTCGAACAAAATCTCAACGAGGAATTAACTAAATTCAACAACGCATACTTCCCTTCGCCCGAATATAAAAGAAAAGTTAGAAAAGGCGAGATTAATGAAGAAATTTACGGTAAAGAAAAAGAAGAAGCATTTAATAAAATTTATAAAAACTTATTAAATAAATACAAGATAGAGGTTCGGCAAGAAAGAACAAATACATTTCTTGATGTTTGGTATACAAAAAGCGTAAGAGAAGAAATCGATTTTGTATTCAATTTAATCAAAAATATTAGAAATAAGAGAACAAAAAAACTAGCCACCGTTATACTGAGCAGAACTATAAGATCATGTCGAGCTACAACACATTCGGATCTAGCCACTTTAGTTAGTCCTGTCTATTCAACTTATTATTGTTCAAAACACGGCAAAATTTGCAAGCCTTTATTTTCAATTTTATCTTGGTGGGAAAGGTATACTAAAGATACTCTTAATAGGATTGCCGAATTCAATTCCCTTAGAACAGACACTTTTCAGCATTGTTTTACCGGCGACAGTAGAACCATTGATATTTTTGATGCTGTAGATAAATTAGATCCTGATTTCGGCCAAAAATTAAAGAGGCAGAAATTTGCAGGAATCTTTTCAAGTCCCCCATATGTAGGACTAATCAATTATCACGAACAGCATGAATACGCTTATGAGCTATTTGGCTTTGAAAGAAATGACAGTTTAGAAATAGGGCCCTTATTTAAAGGGAAAGGGCAGAAAGCAAAAGAATCTTACATTGAAGGAATAGCTTCCGTGTTAATAAATAGCAAAAAATATCTTGCTAATAATTTCAGTATTTTCTTAGTTGCTAATGATAAGTATAATTTATACCCGGTTATAGCTAATAAATCGGGACTAAAAATTGTGCAACAATTCAAACGACCTGTATTGAACAGAACGGAAAAAGACAAAGGAGCCTATTCAGAATCGATTTTTTTATTAAAGGAAAATAGTTAATGTCTCTCAGTACCCAACAAAAGCTTAAGGTTGTCGAAACTCTTAAAAACTCATTAAGAAACAAATTTGCAGAATATAAGCCCGAACCCTCAGCGATGCCTTTTCATACGCGTTTACTTGGCAAAGACAGATTAGCTCTATATCAGTTTATACACTCTCTTATAACTAACTTCGGTTTAACTATTTTCGAACCAGTTGCTCTTTCCATCGCTGAAAGTAAATTTAAAGTTGCCAAATCACAATACAAAGTAGGAGATAGAATATCGGAAGATTCGCTTTACGTTATACAAAAAATCATGGATAATTTAACTTCGGCTACAACAAGACCAGATAAAATCAAAGAATTAGAATTAATTCGTCAGTCAATCAACCCATCAAAAACTAGAAAAACCAAGCCAACCGTCACTGACCTTTTTTTACAAGATAGAAAAGGCAATACTTTTTTAATTGATATAAAAACAGCGAAACCTAACAAGGGTAATTTTAAAGAATTTAAACGGACGCTTTTAGAATGGGCTGCAGTTGCTCTTCTTAATAATCCCAATGATAAAATTAATACGCTCCTGGCAATACCATATAATCCTTATGAACCCAATCCATATGCTCGCTGGACAATGGCTGGCATGATAGATATTAAGAATGAACTAATGGTTGGAAAAGAATTTTGGGATTTCCTTGGGGGTAAAGGAACATACGATGATTTATTAATATGTTTCGAAACCGCAGGCATTGATATGAGAGATGAAATTGACAACTATTTTTCTAAATTTAATAGGTAATAAATATGAACGAAAAACAAAAAATACTCGAAACCTTTCCGAATCCCAATCCGGAAAGAGATTATATCATTATCCATACGGCGCCGGAATTCACTTCTCTTTGTCCCAAAACCGGTCAACCGGATTTTGCGACTATCATTCTGGAATATATTCCCGACAAACTCTGCGTAGAATTGAAATCTTATAAGTTCTATCTCCAGTCGTTCCGGAACGACGGCATCTATTTCGAAGCCGTAACAAACAGAATATTGAATGACCTCGTGGAAACGCTTCAACCGAGAAAAATGAAATTGACCGCTAAATTTAACACACGAGGAGGCATCCATTCCGACATCATTGCAGAATATAAAAAAGAACAATAGCCACAAGCTATTGAAATTAATAACCGATCGCACACAGATCAAAAAAACGTGAGGTCACAAAATGGCAAAACGGACAATCAAAAGGAGCTGGGCTGAACCATTCAAAATCAAAATGGTCGAACCCATCAAAATGACTACGCGCGAATATCGGGAAAAATGCGCCAAAGAAGCCGGTTACAATACTTTCCTGCTCAAATCCGAAGATGTTTACATCGATCTGCTCACAGACAGCGGTACAAACGCAATGAGCGACTACCAATGGGCAGGTTTGATGATGGGCGACGAAGCCTACGCCGGCAGCAGAAATTTCTACTACCTGTGGGACAATATCAAAAAATATTACGGAATGCCTTACTTCGTTCCAACGCATCAGGGCAGAGCCGCCGAACATATTATTTCCAGAATTATGATTAAGCCCGGCGATTATATTCCAGGCAATATGTACTTTACCACAACCCGGTTGCATCAGGAACTCGCAGGCGGAACATTCGTCGACGTGATAATCGACGAAGCCCATAAACCGCAAAACAAACATCCTTTCAAAGGCAATATCGATACGGACAAACTTGAGGATCTTATTAAAAAAGTAGGAGCCAAAAAAATTCCGTATATCAGCATGGCCGGACCGGTTAATATGGCGGGAGGTCAACCTTTCTCGATGCAAAATCTTAAAGAAGTGCATAAGATTGCAAAGAAACACGGAATAAAATTATGGTTCGACGCTACACGCGCCACCGAGAATGCTTATTTCATTAAAGCGCGCGAAAAAGGTTACGAAAAGAAATCGATCGAACAAATTTTGAAAGAAATGTGCGGCTATTTCGACGGCATTTGGGTCAGCGCAAAAAAAGATTTAATGGTAAACATCGGCGGTTTTTTGGCTACCCGAAACAAAAAAGTTTACGAAGAAGCCCGTAATATGGTTGTAGTTTACGAAGGACTTCATACATACGGAGGCTTGGCGGGCAGGGACATGGAAGCCATGGCAAGAGGCATAGAAGAAATGGTAAAATACGAAAATGTAAGTTCGCGTGTCGGACAGGTGGAATACTGCGGCAAACAGCTCGAAAAATACGGCGTGCCTCTCGTATATCCCTTCGGAGGTCATGCCATCTTTCTGGATGCAAAAAAATTCTTACCGCATCTTAAACAGGATTTATTCCCCGCGCAATCCCTTGCCGCCGAAATTTATATCGACAGCGGCGTCCGCGGCATGGAACGCGGAATTGTATCTGCCGGCAGAGACCCCAAAACCGGCGAAAATCGCTATCCGAAACTTGAATTAGTCCGGCTGACTTTCCCGCGCCGCGTCTATACTCAATCCCATATCGACGTTGCCGTTGAATCGATTGCTCAGGTTTATCAGGACAGAAAGAAAATCAAAGGATTAAAAATGGTCTACGAACCAAAATATTTGAGATTCTTCCAGGCAAAATTCGTAAAATTGTAAAGTCAATTTTAAAAGGTGTTTTCGGGACTGGCAAAAGTTAAATTGGCGGACTGTCAGTCCCGATTATTTAAATATGAACGAAGCGCTTAAATTAAAAGAAATATTTTTTGCGGAACGGGATCTGGTTTTTAACGACGCCGACCTGCTGAAAGACGCATTTAAGTTTTCCATCCGTTGGAGCGTTCTGGTTGAAGAGTTTATTCTCAGAGCTCTCAAAGACATCAAACTCGATTGCGCTATTGCATCAGTCGGAAGTTTTGCCAGACGCGAACTGTCGCCTTATTCGGATATCGATATTATGTTCATCTACGACAAGGTGCCTCGCAACGACGACACTATAAAACAGTGCGTTACAATCCTCTGGGATACAGGCATCGAAGTGTCGCATACGGTCAGGGATTTTTCTGATATAAATAAATTTTTAAAAGAAGACCTTCACGCGTTCACTCAATTTTTCGAGACCCGCTTTATTTGCGGTAACGACGAAGTCTACAAGGAGTGGAACAAAAAAGTTTTGAGCTCTCTAAAGCAAGAAACAAAAAAGAACCTTATAAACGAATACTTTGTAGACATAAATCTCAGGTATCAGAAATACGGCGCATCGGCGAAAGTGCTCGAGCCGAACGTAAAATATACCGCCGGCGGTTTGAGAGATTTACAGGTATTGCAATGGATCTACTCGCTCAAGAACGATATTATTATCGATACGCAAAAAGAGATAACGCAAACTGAAGTTTTTCTCGAACTTCTAAAAAAGGATAAAATACTAATTCCAAAAGCAGCCAAGCGGCTGCTCGACAGTTACAAGTTTATATTGAACACAAGGAACCATCTTCATCTGATATCGGGACACAAAAACGACCGGCTGGAATTCAGCGACCAGGAAAAAATTGCTCTCCGGCACGGATACACCGAGAGCAACTGGAAAGAATATATGCGCCGATATTTCGACGCATCGAATGTTATTAAACGTTTTACGATCACTATGTCCAAACGCTTCGAAGACGAAATGTCGAAACCGATCTCGGACTTCCTTTCCATTCCCCTCGACGAAGATTTTACAATGAAAGGCAATATTATCTATCTCGCCAGCGACATCGAGCTCACGATGTCGGTAATACTGCGGGCATTCTATTATCGGGGATTGCACGACGCTCGTTTCGACGACGTCCTTCGCTCAAAAATTATCGAAGCGGTTATCGATCTGGAAGAATCGAAAGACACGGAACATCAATCTTCCGTTTTTTTCAGAGAGATACTCAGGCTGCCCAAAAATGTGAGCAAAACCCTGAATGTAATGAACGAACTTGGCGTTCTGGGCGCATTCCTTCCGGAATTCGGCGAATTGGTAAATTTCTTTCAGCCTGGCGTTTATCATTGTTATACTGCCGACGAACATACTTTGATTGCGCTGACAAATCTCGAAAATCTCAGACACGAATCGAACACGCTCAGCCGTCTTTTTCTGAGCGTCCAGAATAAAGACATTCTCTATCTGGCTGTTTTGTTTCACGACATTGCAAAACCGATTACAATCTCCGGGCATGAAATAATCGGGGCGGAAATTGCAAGCTCGGTAATGGAAAGGCTCGGTTACAGCGCCGAGGAAATTCAAAAAGTTCAGTTTCTCGTTCGGCACCACCTTACAATGGAACAGGTGGCATTCAGAAGAAATTTAAACGACCCGACTACGTTGAATATCTTTTCCGATTTATTCCCCGACACCGAGCTGCTCGACCTGCTTTATCTGCTTACTTACGCCGATCTTTCCGCGGTTTCTCCCGTTGTATGGACTCAATGGAAAGGCGAACTGCTCTATGAACTCTATCATAAAACCAAACGAATGCTCGAAGAGAGAATTACGGGCGAAGAGCTTTTAGCCTCGAGTATGCTCGAAATAATGGAGCAGTCAGAAGTCTTTTCCGATATGACGGTTAAAGAACATATCGAATCGATTGACGACCTTGGTTATTTACAATTTTACTCGGCCGAAGAAATCAACCAGCATATTGAAGAGATTGAGAAAGGCTCCAAAGCTTCCGTATTTTTCAAAGAGGAAGCGGGCTATACGTCGATAACGGTTATTACACGCGACTCCGAAGCCCTCCTTTCAAGGCTCTGCGGCGCTCTTTCGATTAACGATCTCAATATTCACGACGCAAAAATATTTACGCGCAAAGACGGCATAGTAATCGACAATTTTAACGTGACGGATTTCAGAACGAACGAAGTAGTTGACAAATCGCGCTACGATAAGATAAAATCCGACCTTATCTTAGCCGCATTAAACGAACTCCAGATAACCAAAGAATTCAATCGCATCAAATCCAAATGGTGGCGAATCGAAAACAAACTTTTCAAACGCAAAGGCAAAGTTAAAATCGTTTTCGAAAAACACGATCGATACACAATCATTGACGTATTTTCTCCGGACAGGCTCGGGCTATTGTATCAGATAACGCGTAAAATGAACGAGCTCGGTCTGTCGATTTACTTTGCAAAAATTAATACAAAGGCTGATGATATAGTCGACTCGTTTTATATACTCGACCGTCATAAACGCAAAGTATCGGCTAACGAATACGAACTTATCATTCAGCAGCTAACCGAAACTATCGAAGAAATGTTATAGGTGCTAAATTGAATTTTATGAACAGAACGAACCCGATCGGATTTTTCGATTCGGGTATAGGAGGTTTAACGGTCGTAAGAGCCGTTACCAATCTAATGCCTAACGAAAACATTGTTTATTTCGGGGATACCGCAAGAGTGCCCTACGGAAGCAAATCCAACGACACGGTAATCGAATATTCGATTCAGGCCGCAAATTTTTTGCTGAGGAAAAACATCAAACTGCTGGTCGTGGCATGCAACACAGCCTCTTCAGTGGCGCTCAATGAATTACGCAGATTTCTTACGGTGCCTGTAATCGGCATGATCGAACCGGGCTCGCAAATGGCTTTGTCGGAATCTCGAAGCCGTAAAATAGGCGTTATCGGCACTTACGCCACGATAAACAATAAAGCGTATTCGAAACAGATTAAAAAACTCGACCCGAAAGTTCAGGTTTATGAAAAAGCTTGTCCCCTCTTTGTGCCTCTTGCCGAGGAAGGCATGACAAACCACAAAGCAGCCGAATTGATTGCCAAAGAATACCTGACTGAATTAAAAGAAAAAAACATCGACAGCCTCATACTCGGATGCACTCATTATCCTCTTCTAAGCGATATAATTCAAAAAGTTATGGGCAAAAAAGTAAAGCTTATCGATTCAGGAACTCCCGCAGCCAAGATTGTAGAGGATTATCTCAACGGAAGACAACTTCGCAACAATTCCGTTCACGAAGGTCAGCATGAATATTACGTAAGCGACCTGCCGGCAAAATTCAAATTAATCGCGGAGCGCTTCCTGGGCAAGAGAATCAAGAATATCCACAAAGTTGAACTGGAAGAATTGACGAACGAGTGATATCGGAAAGCTGTTTTGTTTGCGGTTATTTGTTCCGGGGTTCAACGTTCGTCGTTTTGGAGTTCAACGTTCTTGGTTTTGGGGTTCTTCGTTTTGGAGTTATTTGTTTGTCATTAAAAGTTATACAACAAAGAACGCCAGCGCTTCCGCATACCCGAACTCCTAACGCCCGACTCCTGGGCAAAGCAAATTTTGTAATCTTGCCAATTTGCCAATCTTGGTAATAAACAATCTTGTTAATCTTGGCAATATTTAATCTTGCTAATCTTGGTTATAAAGCTTGAACATCATCAGTCCGCTGATTGTCTTGGCGTCTACTATTTCGCCGTTGCGTATCTTTTCTTCGGCTTCCTGAAGAGTCATTTCGATTAGTTCCATATCCTCTTCGCCTTCTTCGCGCGCATGTTCTCCTTCGGTTAAATTTTCGGCAAGATAAATATGAAGCGTTTCATTGCAGAATCCCGGCGTTGTATAAATCTTACCTAATTTCACGACTTTCTCCGGCGAATAGCCTGTTTCTTCTTTTAGTTCTCTAACGGCGCATTTTTCGGGGTCTTCGCCTTTATCGAGTTTTCCGGCGGGCAATTCTACGACAAATTCGTTATGAGGATATCTGAATTGTTTTACAAAAATAATCTTCCCGTTCGACTTCAATGGGAGTACGACGGCTCCTCCCGGATGAACTGCAACCTGACGCGTTGCCAGATTACCGCTGCCGTTATACTGAATATCGTCGACTTTTACGCTGAATACTTTCCCTTCGAAAACTATATTGCTTTTTATTACTTTGAAATTCATGCGTTCCTCTTTTACTTAGCATCCGCTTAAAAAAATAGTTCGGCAAATGCAGTTCCGATACTTTTCTTATAGTTTCATTCCAATAATAATATAATTAACCGCCAAGTTCGCTAAAGGACGAGATCAAGTTATCCCCTGTTTTTTTAGCGGACTCAGCGGCTTTTAATTTTCACACTCCGTTACAAATCATGCCGTGTTAGTATCCTTAGACCTGATTAGAGAGGTATCCGTCGAGGCCCATCTGTTCGATTTGAACGCGTTGTTTTTCCGCCCATTCGACGTGTCCTTCTTCCATTTTAAGAATTTTGGTCAACAATTCGGCGGTCGATTCGTCGCCTACTTTACGCGCTAGAGCAATGGCGTCGTTATAAGCTTTTACCGCATCAGCTTCGGCTTCCTGGTCGTTGTTGATAAAATCTGGAACCGACTTACCGATTTTCATTTTTTTCAGTTTGTTTACGACCGGAGTGCCTTCGAGAAACAGAATTCTTTGAATGAGCCATTCGGCATGATGCATTTCGTCGATTGCCTGTTTTTCGATGGCTTCGTGCAATTTTCCGTATCCCCATTGTTCGCACATTTCGGAATGAACCATATACTGGCTAATGGCTGTTAATTCGTCAGCCAATAAATCGTTTAATACATCGAGTAATTTTGCATCTCCTTTCATTTTTACATCTCCCAATTATTTTGTGAGTTATTCCGTTAATATTTTCTCTATTTCGTTCAGCTCTTCCGAACTGAATTCAAGATTGTCGAGCGCTTTGACTGCGTCTTCAACCTGTTCTACTTTGCTTGCGCCGATTAACGCCGAAGTAATAACCGGTTTGCGCAATACCCATGCGATTGCCATTTGAGCCAACGATTGATTTCTGCGCGAGGCAAGCTCGTTCAGTTTTTCCACTTTTTCCAGTTTATCCTGCGTAATTCTGTCCGGTTTCAAAAAGCCCCACGGTTTGGAAGCGCGCGAACCCTCGGGAATTCCCTTTAAATATTTATCGGTAAGAAGTCCCTGCTCCAGCGGAGAAAATACAATGGCTCCGACTCCTTCCTTTTCGAGCACGTCCGTAAGCCCTTCTTCGATCCATCTGTCGAACATGCTGTAACGCGGTTGATGAATTAACAAATGATGCCCCATCTGCTTCAGAATGTCGACCGCTTTTTTGGTTTGTTCGGGCTTGTATTGTGAAATTCCCACATACAAAGCTTTTCCGCTTCTTAAAATCTGGTCGAGCGCGCCCATTGTCTCTTCCAGAGGAGTTTCAGGGTCGGGACGATGATGATAAAAAATATCGACATACTCCAATCCCATTCTTTTAAGGCTTTGATCGAGGGATGCGATCAAATACTTACGCGAGCCGAAGTCTCCGTAAGGGCCCGGCCACATTCCCCATCCCGCCTTTGTGGAAATGATTAATTCGTCTCTGTAAGGCTTCAAATCTTTTTTCAAAATGACCCCGAAGTTTTCTTCTGCGGAGCCCGGAGGCGGTCCGTAATTGTTTGCCAGATCGAAATGAGTAATGCCGAGATCGAACGCGCGGCGTACAATAGCCCGCCCGTTTTCGAAAACGTCGACTCCGCCAAAGTTATGCCACAATCCCAATGAAATTGCCGGTAGTTTTAAGCCGCTCTTCCCGCAGCGGTTGTATTTCATTTTGTCGTATCTGTTTCCGGAAGCTAAATATTCCATTTTCCCTCCGTTTCTTGAAAAATAACCATACAAAGATAATCTAAATTTTATTTAAATTTTAGTGGGAATTCTCTAACGAGCATCAGATATTTGAGTGTGTCCATAATTATTGAGAACAGAATAAATTATTATTAAACAAAGTAATTTTTTATATGGAAATGTATTAGCGTTGATTTTCGCAGAATCATTAATGCAGCGTATAGCATGAATGGCGGATAAGAATTATTATTCATATTTATCGCGTTTGTACTTTTAGCTGTCCATCCGATCCGGAATAAAACTATTATATGATTAAAACAAAGTAATAAATTCCGGTTTCAATTCACAACGCGTCCGTCGAACAAATTTATTATTCTGTTTGCGAATTTCGCATATTCGGGCGAGTGGGTTACTTTCAGACTTCCGTAAAGATATAATGGATTTACTAATGGATCATCACAAAGATTTCATAGCTGTGTTATATTAAATACATATATAAAAAACGGAGAGCATCATTCATAATCATATATTGCTCTCCGCTAATTTCTATTAATCAATTATTCGCCTTATTTCATCAAAGTCATTTTACCGACTGCAGAATATTTTCCTGCGGTTAGTTTGTAAACATATGTGCCGCTCGGCAAATTACTTCCGTTAAATTCAACTTCATATTCTCCGGACGGTTTAACTTCGTTTACCAATTCTTTTATTTCTCTGCCAAGCACATCATATACTTTCAGTGTAACAAAGCTCGCTTCGGGCAAGCTAAATCTGATTTTCGTAGCGGGGTTAAACGGATTGGGATAGTTTTTAAATAAACTAAAATTATACTTCTCGCTATATACTTCAGAAAAATTATTTGCATTTAACTTCGGTAATGGATCTTGCATAATTCCTGCGATTTCAACCTGATTGCTTGGTACCGAAGTTAAATTAGTATTATCAACTGCGACAACATAATATTTCACTGATTTTTCCCATATTGGTTTTGTATAACTTATTTCATAATCGATAAATGTGTTTGTTGGATGAGATACTACGCCGGCTAAATAAAAAGATGAATTATCATAACTGCGGTATATTTTGTAACTTGATATATCCGGTTCCGTATTTAAATCCCAGGCTAACGATGGATGGTCGGGATCTGTGTATGTAAAGTGTAGATTTTGCGGTTTTGAAGGAGATGCATTTTCAGCGGTATTTACATAAATATTTAACGTATATACACCATTGCTGAAATTTGTTATTTCAAAACCAAACGGTGTTGTTTGATTTGCTGCTCTTTGATTGTTTGGGTTACTCCATGGAGAAAATACTTGATTATAACCTATACGAAATGCGTCGTTACTATCACCATGAAATCGTATATCTACTACAGGTTCCTGAGTAACAGGATTTTCTGTAAAATGAATTGGCTGAGGACTTATTAAACCTGCATAAGTAAAAGGAATATACTGATTATCATGATATCCGTTCGTTTTATTTGGAATTAATTGCTTAAAGACAGGCAATTGACCAGAGCCCCACGGATTGTCTACTGCTTGATTTACTTCCCAATTGTAACGTCCATCTGCAGGAATAAGCTGCAGCCATGAGGATGGATTTGTTCGATTTGGAGAACCGACTTTTCTGATTACATAAATACCGTTTTCAACACTTCCATCATGAGAACCCCAGAAAGGAGCATTATTTTCCCAATACGATAATTTTTGATGATTTTCTATGAAAAAATATTCTTGTGATGATGAATTAATCACAAATCTATAAGCATTTCCTCCTGTTACGAAATCGCCGAGGTTTCTTCCCGTAAGAGTCTGTGTCGTATTATTTATTGTATATGTTGTAGAATCTGAAATCCAGCCCAAACGGTATCTTTCCCACGCATTAGCTACATATGTTCTTATCCCCCAAGCTGAAAGCATTCCCCAGAAACCGAAGCCATTATGATAATCGTTGTTACCAATTAAATAATGAGAAAATTCATGTATTACATTTCTGAATGGGTCCTCGGTTAAATAATTTCTTACTGTCACACCGGAACCGTATGGTATTGAATCCCTCCCACCAAATGACGTTGCTATTTTCCTCTGGTTGTTGTCCACATTAATAATTCCTATATCTCCCAAATCACCATAATTGCTTACAAATCCTAAATCTATTAAACCTTGATAGGGATTACTTAAATCTCCTGAAATATTTCTCCAGACAAAAATGATCATGTCAACGTATGTATCGGCATTATTATAGTATGTATAATCACTTACCCAATCCCAGTTATCAAACTCAGCAAAATCCCATGTTGTATCAAGTTGTTGGATTATTTCTTTTTGAATATTGCCTCTTCGATTACTGATGTAATTATTCATATACCAATCTCTTGTATGCGGTGCAATTACGTGAACTTCTTTTCCAATAAAATGAAGCTTGTTGCCGGACATTTCGTTAAAATAATGAGTTAGCGAACCTAGAGTAGGGTTAGCTGACCATGTTTGATCGACCCAATTATTCATATTTTGAGGAGCGTTGCCTTTAACCCATCTTGTATTATTAATATCATAGTTGTCATCTGGAAATTCCGCGAAGATAATTAATACATTTACTGTTCCTTCGGAAGGAAGCCATCTTCCTTTTGATTGCGCCGGAACTTCTTGTACTGATACAGTAACACAATTGTATACTTGTGCAAACAATTGGAAAGATATAGTAATATACAAAGTTACAAGATATTTTAGCGTTTTCATTTTAGCCCCCGAATTTTGTTAATATGATGTTATTACTTTTGTAGTATCATTTTTTTTGTTTGTATAGCTTCATTTGTAATCATTTGGTAAAAATATATGCCCGTTGGCA